>JBEIIK010000089.1:0-9213 GCA_040380835.1 Ignavibacteria bacterium
ATCTGGAGCTTCGTGGACTTCTCTGTGGAAGACCGACGCAGGATTGACCGCAGCCGCGCTGCGAGTTCTTCAAAGTGAAACGGCTTGGCCAGATAATCATCAGCGCCCAGATCAAGGCCCTGCACACGGTCTTCCGTGGTGCCGCGCGCCGTGAGCATGATCACCGGCACGGCAAGACCCTCATCACGAATGGCGCGTAGTACCGAGTATCCATCGAGCTTGGGCAGCATCACGTCCAGGACGATCGCATCGAACACATTGTTCAAGGCCAGGTCCAGCCCCGTCTGACCATCAGCAGCTGTCTCAACGATGTAGCGTTCCTCTTCGAGTCCGCGCCGGATGAAGCTTGCCACCTTGCGCTCATCTTCGATCACCAGAATCCTCATGCGGCAAAATACGACGCGGCGTATCTTCGCCGCCATGCACTGGAGCAGCGTCATCGGTCAGTCGTCGGTACAGCAGATCCTGCAGCGCTGCATCATGCAGGGCCGCATTCCGCAGGCGATGCTGATGTGCGGAAACGACGGCTTCGGAACAATGGCGCTTGCCCTGGAGTTTGCCCGCACGGTCAACTGCCACGCGCCGCTTATCGACGGTGAGTCGATCGCCCCCTGCGGACAGTGCCAGTCCTGCACGCAAGCCCGATCAATGCAACACCCAAACATCCTGCTGGTCTCGGCCATACCGACAGGTAAGCTTGACGGGGCTGAGGAGCTGCGCAAGGAATGGATCGACGGACTCTATGACCTTGCCCGCGAGTTGGGACGCAATCCCTACGCCCCGACAAGAATGGAAGGGGCGAATGAGATACGCGCGGTGCAGATCCGCGAACTCAATCGCCAGCTGTCTCTGTCGATGATCCAGCAGGGACGCCGAGTGGCCATCGTGGCCAATGCCGATGACATGAACGTCAGCACGGCGAATGCGTTTCTGAAAACACTCGAAGAGCCCCATGCCGATACGACCATCATCATGACGACAGCGCGGCGCGATCGGCTGCTCCCGACGATCATCTCGCGCTGTCAGGTCATCACAGTTCCGGCCCTTGACGAATCGACGATCGTCGAAGCACTGGTGGTGCGCGGCAATCATGATCACACGGAAGCCCAGATAGCGGCCTCGCTTTCCCAGGGTGACTATTGCGCCGCCGAAGCATACCTATCGGATGATGTACGAAGCATTCGCGACGGCGGTGTGGACCTTCTGCGCACGGCCCTGCGCGGCAAGGAAATGCGTCCGGCGCTGGTGGCCGCCGTGGCTGCGATCGCCGCAACACGTGACCGTGCGCGCTGCCAGGCCGTCTGCAATGCCCTGCTGCTCTGGCTGCGCGATGCCTATGCCATTGCCATGGGCGGTGCTGCGGTATCGATCCTGAATGTGGACCAGCGAGAGCCCCTTGAACGATTTGCAGCTTCGTTTGCTGCAGCTGACTTTGATACGGCGTATCGATCGATCGAACGCGCAGCTGCCGATATCGATCGTTTCGTGCCCCCGCAGATCGTCCTGCTGACGATGATGATGGAGCTTCGCACGACGTTTCTCAGGGCTCGCTCAACGTCCTGACTTCACAATGCGCGACGGTGCGTCGGGATTACCAACACCTGATACGGTTCCAGCTGGCAGCGCAGGACGGATCCGTCAAAACTCCAGCGTACGTCAACAGCCACCGCGGCCAGAGTCTCGATGCGAAACTCAGCCACACAGGGCATTGCACTGGTATTGAGCACCGCGGCGATACCGCTACGCGATCCGTCAACGCACCTATGGAATCCCACAACATCGTCATTGCCGGCGTCAAGGGGCGTGATGGTGTCATCATCAGTGAGCCCCCTGACGACGTCTCGTGCATACAGCATGCCCATGAGCATCCGCAGCTGCCGCAAATGCGCCAAGCCGGCGTCCCAGGGCAGCGGTACGTCACTAAACAGCGCCAGCTCGGAAGCCGGCCACCGGCGAATCTGCTCGGGCGTGAATCCGAGTCCGGTGTTGATCGGACGTGTCTCGCCGAGCTCCATGCCACCAACGATGCATGGCCGCGCACGCGGCACAAGACTCACAAATAGCCACGTCGCGGCTACGCGGTCCGGATGCACACGTTCGGCCAGGCGAGCCGTATTGTGCGACTCCACACAGCCGAAAAAGCCCACCTGCGCCGGTTCGCTGGCGATGCGGTCAATAAACCGACGCAGTCTGTCGGCACTGTGCGCGTCAAACGGAAGGTATCCGGTGACGATGTCAAAACCGTCGCGGGCTGAACTGGCGTCAATGTGAAAGTTCTCTTCGATCATCACGGCATCGGCTCGCTCGGCACGCGCCTGCTCGATCACCCGGCGGCGCAAGCGCGATGGTAATGCATGCCCCATGTCGATCATTGCCCCATCCGAACCGAGTGTGCGCATTTGTGAGGGGATGATGGCGCTGATGATATTCCACGCCCCGTCATTGGCCATTGCGTCTGCCTCAAGCTGAGAATCAAACATCCGGATGGTGTTGTAGGCCATGTAATTGAAGTCGGGATGACGATGCAGGCGCAGATACGTCACGTCTGACCAGGCCGGCTGCGGGTCGTCCACGGGCCAGTCGGCAAAGGCCCCCGGAATGGTCACCGGCTCCCCGTCGGCCGTTGTTCCGACCCAACGTCCGGGACCAAGGTCAACGCTGACAGGGGGCTGCGTGAACTGACGCCGGTATTCGGCCGGCGGCGTAGGCAGGTTCTCCCGATTACCGGATTCAACTTGACGCGCTATGCGGCCGGCCTGCGCGGCAGAGAAGACGGGTGCGCAGAACGACGGAGCAGATTCGGCATGGATCCAGTAGAACCACTCTGGATGATTCTCTACGAAGACACTGTCGAGACTGGCCGTGCGTAGCACCACTTCGGTGATCACGCGCATGCCCATGCAGTGAGCCGCCTCGACAAATGCCCGGGCCTGCATTTCAGGGTCGATCCTGAGAAGGGGCTCGGCGAGTTGCGGCTCGATCGAGAAGGGATCGCTGACGCTGTATGGAGAGCCGATGCTCCCCTTCTGCCCGACACGGCCGATCGTATTGATGGGAAGTACCACGATAGTGCCAACGTCAAGCGACCTCAGATACGGCAGCACGGCGATCATCTTGAGGAAGGTGCCCGTGGTGCGCCACCCGGCGCGGCGCGCTTCAAGACCATGGTCGTATGACGTCAGGTGCCGGACCATGGCATTGTAGAATACCCGACCGTCCTGACCCGCATGAGGATGGCCCGTCAGACGCTCGATCTGCCCCCTGAAGAACGATGCTGCGCACGTATACTCCTGCATGGTGCCGGACTCAACCCATGCTCCCGGGACGCGGTACGGCACCGATGGAAAACGCTCCAGCCGATGCAGCTCGGCGAGCACACGCTCAAGAGCCGTGCTCATTCTGATGGCTCGTCGGGATGGAAATGGGCATACACCCGCGCAGCCTGCGACGCTGAAATGACGGCCCGGAGTTCTTCTAGCGTGGCCTCTCGCACGGCCTGTACCGACCCGAGCGTCGTTAGAAGCGTGGTGGCAGTTTTGGATCCGATCCCGGCAATGGTCGTCAGCTCGGTCTGCAAGGTTCGCTTAGTACGCAGGATGCGGTGGTATCGCACGGCAAAACGGTGGGCCTCGTCGCGAACTTGCTGCAAAAGACGCAATGCGGCACTGGTCTTGGGAATGTACACGGGCGCACTGCTATTGGGAGCAAACACCTCTTCCAGACGCTTTGCAAGACCGACAACGGTGAACTTACCCTCGATGCCAAGAGCGCGCATCACCTCCATGGCGTGCGAGAGCTGCCCCTTGCCGCCGTCGATCACCAGCAGGTCCGGATAGACTACCTCACGGGGCTCACCGCTGTCATCAACGGGAGTGAACCGGCGCGTCAGAACCTCCTTCATGGCCTCGAAGTCGTCATTACCGTCCAGCGTACGAAGCTTGTAGTGCCTGTACTCAGATTTACGGGGCTTGCCATCGACAAACACCACGATCGACGAGACATAATCAGTGCCCTGCATGTGCGAGTTGTCCACGCAGTCAATGCGACGCGGCAGTCGCTCCATGCGCAGGTCCTTCTGCAGAGCCAGCACAGCCTTCGACACGGTCTGGTCCTTGGCGGCCTGCTGTGCCACGATCTCCCGCAGCAGGACGTCGGCGTTCTGCTCCGCTAGCAGGACGAGCTTGCGTTTGTCGCCGATCTTCGGCACGGTCACTTCAACGGCCGATCCTCGGCGCGTCCGCAGATACTCGGCAACAACCTCGGCCGATTCTATCTCTATCGGCAGTAGCACCTGATCGGGAGTGGATTCGGCATCGATGTACCAACGCTCAATGGTGGTGGAGAGTATCTCCTCGTCCGTGCGGTCCCGAACCGACGGGATGATAAAGTGCCTTTTGCCCACGAGCTTTCCATCGCGAATGGTTAGCACCAGGCTGCAGGCCGTGGATTCGGAGCGGGCAAGTGCAAAGACATCCTGATCGCGGGTGTCCGCGGTTAACATTTTCTGCTTGGCTGTGTAGGAGCGCAGACGCTCCAGACGCTGGCGCACAACCTCGGCATCTTCAAAACGCAGGTCTTCGGCCAGTTCGTGCATGCGCTGCTCCAGACTGGCCTCGAGTTCTCGTGTGCGTCCCTGCAGAACCTGCGCTGCCTGACGGATGTACTCGTTGTAGCGAACGGCCGAGATCAGCCCCTCACAGGGTCCGTCGCATTTCTTGATGTGATAATCCAGACAGACCTTCCAGCGTCCTTCGGCAATGCCAGCATCGGTCAGCGGCAGATCACACGAGCGCAGCGGAAACACACTGCGCAGTGTCTTGAGAAGGTGATACAGATACGTTCCGTCCGTGTACGGACCGAAGTAGGTACTGCCGTCGCGGATGACCTGACGTGTCTTGAACACCCGTGGGTAGGCCTCGCGTGTGATCCGGATGAACGGATAGGACTTGTCGTCCTTGAGCAGAATGTTGTACTTCGGACGGTGCTGCTTGATGAGCGTGTTTTCCAGGATTAGGGCTTCAACCTCGGTATCGGTGACGATGAATTCGATATCCGTGATCTTTTGCACCAGGGCTGCCGTCTTGGCATTCACCGGACGTCCCTCCTGCAGATAGGAGCGCACGCGGTTGCGCAGATTCTTGGCCTTGCCTATGTAGATGATCGTCCCGCTGGCTTCCTTGTGTAGATAAACGCCCGGACGCGTCGGCATTGCATCGGCGATCGACTGCAGACGCTGGCGCTGGGGATCGGAATGGACGTCGCTGCTCACGGGGCAAAACTACGTCAAATGCGATGTGGGGCCGGGCTGGCCCGGTGCTATATTGACCGCATCACGAACCTTGGAGTGTGATATGGGGCAGGTACATACCACGTCCGGATCCATTGAAGAGATCGCCAAAGAACTCAAAGACGCAGCCTGGTTTATCGGTCAGCGCGTGATCAATCGCGAGGAAGTGATCGAACAGGCCTTCTGCGCCCTGCTCACGGCTGAGCACCTTCTGCTGCAGAGCCGCACGGGCGTCGGCAAGTCCCTGCTTGCAGAGCAGATCTTCTCGATGTTCGAAGGGGCCCGCCTATTCCGTGTACAGGCCAGCAAAGAGCAGCAGCCAGATACGTTCTTCGGCGGACTCGACCTCGAACAGCTCAAGTCCGGACGGATCATCCACAACACGCAGGGCTCGCTGGTCGAGAGCCAGTTTGGCTTCATCGACGAGATCTTTGACGCGAACGACTTCACCCTGCGTGCACTGCTGTCGCTGCTAAACGAGCGTCGTCTTCTTCGCGGCATCCAGGATGTGAGTTCCCCCCTTCATACGGTGATCGCCGCCACCAACTACCTGCGCGTGAGTGAAGTGACCGAGGCCCTGCTGGACCGGTTTCTGTTCAAGGCCGTGATCCTGCCGGATAAGGATCCCTTCGTGCAGTATCAGATCTCGCAGCGTTACCTGGTCCATGGCGGCAAGACCGCAGAACCGACACGGCGCATTTCATTTAGCCGGCTTCATGACATGCACCGTATCATCACGGGACGCAGCGAGGAGCTATCGATCAGTGTTTCCAACGAGATGCTGTATTTCACGAACATCGTCATCCGGCACTTCGAGTTCCTCCGCAACCGCCAGTTGCACGAACAGGTAAAGTCCGGTAGCGGTAAAGATTTCTACATCTCCCCGCGAACACAGGCGAAGTCGCTGGATCTTCTGCGGGCTCTTGCTCTTCTGAAGGGCCGGAGCAACGTCGTCCACGATGATGCAAGCCGCCTGTACTTCATCTTTTCAACCGTAGGCCTGCCCGAGGAGATCGCCCTTTTCAAGAAGGCCTATACGACGGTGCTAAACTCGCTGACGGCCTCGCGCGGTTTTGACCAGGTGACGATGTTGCTGGACTACTCGCATTTGCTGCAGGAGATCAAGGAACACCCGGCGCAGATGCTTCGCCCCCTGTCTCAGTTTGCCGATGCCCCGGTGCGGCGCACCCTGTTCGAGTGGATCAAGGAGCGCTTCGGTGCCGAGCAGCCGCAGGATCAGAACCGCAAGATCCTGGAGCAGTTTCTCACTGACCTTGTCCCAGTATGCGATGAAGTACGCGAACTGAAGCATTCCGTGGAGCTGACTCTGCAATCGACGCTGATCACCGTCGAACGTGAGTTGCAGCGTCTGGAGCGGACGTGACATGTCACGCTCGGCAATCGAAACATCGTCGTTCTTTTCTCAGATGGAGGAATTCGGGTTCTTCGAAACCGTCGAAGAAAACCTTCCGGACGAGTTCACCATCATTTACGAGATCGCACGTATACTCGAAGACTCGACGCATGCTATAGCCCGTGCCCTCGCCCCAGTTCTGGAGCTGAACGATCCGCTTGCCGAGCGCGACAGTGTGGACACCATTGTGGTTCCGCACGTTCCGGAGGCCAAGGAGTACGAGGCCGATCTGATAACCTCAGTCAGTGAGCTTCGCTACATCTATCCAGCTCAGCACTTGCTGCCCGAGATGGTCTTCCTGCGGAAGCTGGCCGAGCGCTCGCTCTGGATGCCACGGCCGAAGCAGGCCCGCAACTATGCCTACCAGACAGAGTCGGACCGCTTTGCGCCGGATGACCGCAAGCAGAAGGTCTATATCCTGTTCGACACGTCGAACTCGATGCAGCAGCACTACCGAATCCACCTTGCCAAGGCCATCGTCTATCTCTTTCTGCGACGCAACCAGCGCGAACTTGGTACGATCTTCTTCCGGACGTTTGATCTGCAGATCGGCGATCTGCTAACGGCCCGTGACATTCCATCCTACGAGCATCTGATCAGCACGGTCATGCACGTCAAGGCCGTGGGCAACGGCACGGTACTGCAGAAAGCCATTCAGACGGCCATCGACGATATCTCGCACGAAAGTCAGCTCAGCCATGCGCAGATCCTGGTTGTCACCGACGGTGTGGCGCACATCGATCTGGAGCACCTGCGATCACGGCTTGGCGGACAGATCACGATCAACACGGTTAAGATCGGCAGTGCCCGTCTTCAGGTGGACAGCGTAGTTGTCGAAGGCATGGTGGCCTCGTCCAACTCGCCCGAAGCCATGCGCATTCGCGAGCTCTTCAAGCAGCGTCGCGACCTCGAGAGTCAGCTTTCACTGGCCTCAGGAAAGATGCGACAGGACTCATTGCGGTCGCAGATCGATCAGGTCCAGCGTCAGATCTCCCAGCTTACGTCCAGATACGGGGCTACCCTTGCCGAGCACTACGGTGATGAGATCCGCCGCCTAAGCACGGTGTACGTCAACGTCGATGACATTGCCGCCAACGAGATGTTCTCGCTCTCCGAAGAAAACGTGGTGCAGTTCGAGGAGCTGGCAGAGTCGCTACTCGAAGCTCTACGCACGGAACGTCAGGTCGAAGACATCAAGCGCGCAGCGGTACTGTACGACCATCTCATCTTGCTGATGCGATACAACAAGATCGACGCCAAACGCTTTGAACAGGCAGCTGCTGAGCTGGAGAAGATGCTTGACCATATCCTGAACAAGCCATCGTCGAGCAGTGACGATATGCCCATCAGCGAACTCGAACGCGCCCAGCTGCGCAACATGCTTGACAGCAGCAGCGTAGCCTCGAAGATGTCTCTGGGCCTGCTGCTGCGCATCTTCTGGCTCAAGCTTGTGCGCGCGTGGCGCAGCCGACGTCAGCTCAGAGCGTTCAGAACACTTCGCGGACGGAAGTTCGAGGGTCGAGGGCGCTAACGTTTTCTAGTGCGGTTGCACAGAGGCACGTCCCACGGAGTGGTACTCAAAGCCCCTTTCCAGCATGTCCTGCGGATCGTAGATGTTGCGTCCGTCAAAGATGATCGGGCTGGCAAGCTCCGCGCGCATGCGCGCAAAATCGGGATCGCGGAACTCCTGCCACTCGGTGGCGATGATCAGCACGTCTGCACCGGAAAGCGCCGCGTAGGCATCACTCGCATAGGTGATGCGATCGCCAATGACCTTGTGCGTGGTTGCCTGCGCCTCGGGGTCGAAGGCAACGACATCAGCCCCTTCGGAAAGCAGCCGGTCGATGATCACAAATGACGGGGCTTCGCGGACGTCATCCGTATCGGGCTTGAAGGCAAGGCCCCAGAGTGCAACACGCTTACCGGTCATGTCACCATCAAATCGCGCTACGACGCGACTCGTAAACCGGCGCACCTGATGGTCGTTGACGATCTTGGCGGCTTTGATGACTTCAAGCGGTGTGCCGGCCTGCTCTGCAGCATGGATGATCGCTTTGACATCCTTGGGGAAGCAGCTTCCGCCGTAGCCGATACCTGCGTAGAGAAACCGGCTTCCGATGCGCGGGTCAATGCCGATCCCGACGCGGATACTTTCGATGTCCGCTCCAACGGCTTCGCAATACTCCGACAGGTCGTTCATGAAGGAGATCTTGGTAGCCAGAAAAGAGTTTGCGGCGTACTTGGTCACCTCAGAACTCTTCTCGTCGAAGACCAGGAGCGTAGCACCGCGATCAGTGAACGGACGGTACAGACTATGCATGCGCTCAGCGGCAAGGGGGCTGCTGGTTCCCACCACAATGCGGTCAGGCCGCATAAAGTCCTCGACGGCAAAGCCCTCACGCAGGAACTCGGGGTTACTTACCACGTCCACGCGGCGAGTGGGTGCAACCCTGTCGAAGATCCCCTGAACCAGAGCAGCCGTTCCCACCGGTACCGTGCTCTTGTTGACCAC
>JBEIIK010000090.1:0-8872 GCA_040380835.1 Ignavibacteria bacterium
CCGTCATGCCGAACTTCTCGACATCCTCAAGGCCTCACCGGCGCAGCAGCAGCGCGTTGTGCGTCTCACTGCGCCCATGCCCGGACTTCTCAAGCACATCACGACCAAGGAAGGCGCCAGCGTCCGCAAAGGCGAAACGCTTTTCATCCTCGAAGCCATGAAGATGGAAAACGCCATCAAGTCACCCGCCGATGGCACTGTCCGCCACCTTACCCCCAACGAAGGCTCCGCCGTCGAAAAGGGGGCTATGCTGTGCGTGATTGAGTAGGTGTCAGGTTTCGGGTTTCGGGTACCCAGCGTCATCCCGAGCGTAGCGAGGGATCTAGGGGTCGGACGACCAATGACGAGTGACGATGATTGCGTGATTGAGCACAGCCCGGGTGAGGTCCTTCGCCGCTGCGCGGCTCAGGATGACACACCAGCGCTTCGCGCAATTACAGAATGGCAGACGAATTGACGCGGTCATTGGTCATCTGTCATTGGTCATAGGTCCTTCGCTGCTGCGCGGCTCAGGATGTAGCCCGGGGCTAACATTGATCCTATTGGATGCCACATCGCGCATTGCGTACCCCGGGCCAAGGCCCGGGGCTAACATTGATCATTGGGATGCCACATCGCGCATTGCGTACCCCGGGCCAAGGCCCGGGGCTAACATTGATCATTGGGATGCCACATCGCGCATTGCGTACCCCGGGCCAAGGCCCGGGGCTATTAAATCCATCGCGTGTTAGGCGACCTGTTCCCACACCTCACACTCGAAACCTGTGAGTAATATCTCCCTGCTGGCATCCCAAAGTATGACAGTAGACGTCTTATAAGCAGAGAATACAGCATAGCAATGTTGATAACAATTTACTGTTATTAAAGAAACTTGACAAAAAATGACAGCATTGTGACATCAATTCTTACAATATTGGCAGTAAGTCGAAACGGTCGTCCCACGTAATCTCTCGAACGTCTCATTGATTAGCAATGTTTTAGGGTGATTAATTATGAATATCAAAAGATGTACGCTCGCAGTTCTGGCTCTGCTTGCCGTGTGCGTTTTACAAGCACAGCAGGAGAGATTCATGCGAACTATCGATCTCAATGCTGACTGTGTACCAGACACCTTGTATGGTGTAGGGGGTGCCGGTGAAGACATTCCGGTTAGAGTTGTGTGGGGTGATCGAAGTATTCATCGCAATTGCGATTCGTTGTACTACGCTTCGAATCAGCGTAGTCGTTGGCGGCTCTGGACGCGCATTGATTACAAGAACATCGACGTTCGGACTGTGAACGTGCGGAGTTCACAGTTGAATGATGACGGTATTGTTGATGCAATGTTCGTGATCACTGGAACGAGAGAGATCGTAAAGCAGGATTCAACGAGGGAGAGAATACCAGTGCGATTGCTGGCAGTTGTCCCTGCACAGCGTGGTCTCGATACGCTGATGAACATTGCGTTCCGCGTGGACACCGGCTTCGTAATGGAACCGTTCGCGCACTGTTATCTGCGTGGAGGTGTTGACGTCGTACCGGTGCAGAACATTCAACGAAGTGCAGTATCGGTGCAGAGCATCCCTCGTCTGCGGTTTCCCGTCAATGTGCGTAATGAGAGTCAAGCCAAGGAGGGATACATCGAAGCGCCGAGCATCCCTGTCTCTGGCGAGCTCGGGATCAGCATAATACCGAATCCTGTTCGCTCAGATGACTTTACAGTCGAGTTGTCCAAGACACTTAAGAACGGCTATGTCGAGCTGTATTCGCTGCAGGGAAACCTCCTAAAAAGAATAGAGGCAGGAGCTACTATTGGTCTCGGTCGAAGAATCCCTTTGAGCGTCGACGACTTGAGCAACGGTTTGTACGTGGTCAGAGTTGCCCAGACGGACGGGGCCTCAAGCGCCGCCATGCTCATTCTACAGCGCTGATTAATCCAGCTAAACTCGCAGAAGAGAATGCTCCGGGCATTTCTAGGAACTACGACATCAATCAGGAGTATCGGATATGTATCAGAAGTACACACGAGCGGCGCATGTCATGCTGCGGACGATGGTAACAATTGCGGGACTACTTACCGGTTGCATGGTTGCCTCTGGTCAGCAGCCTTGCCGTCTTGAATGCGACACCATCAACCGGCCGTTCCGAGTTATCGAGTATGTCACCAATGCCACTCCGGAGTGTAAGGTGAAGATCGTTGCGGCAGTGCGCGCATGTTCCGGAGTTTGGGAGATTGAAATTCGGTCGATTGAACTCCTTGAAGGATGTGCAGGAGTAGATTATGCTTTGGTGCGCCAGCGGGCAACCTCGGATTTCGTGCGTTTGAACGCCAGTGGGCTCCCCACCGACAATGCCATCTGGAGGATTGCTTCACCATCGTGCTGGCAATTTGTGCCACCCGGCAGACTTGTACCATGCAGAACAGAGTGTTGCATCAGCAATCTGAGAGTAGAGAAGCGGTCCGACTGTGCTAGTTGGTCGATTGTTGCAGAGGGCCGGTCAATGGCGAGACCCACGTGTCCGCTCAGACGGAACCAGGACAGCTCCGGGCCGATCGAGCCTACGGCAAACCAGGGCTGTTTCTTTTCTTGTGAACCCATACTGTTAACGAAGTAATCAAGGTATCTCTATGTCTCAAATCTTCAGTTACATCCCAAAACATACCTCATGTACACCGCAAGGTATTGTGCATATCCCCCGGAGTACTCCGTCAGTAACGTTGCTGTGTGCTGGACTGTTAGTAGTTGCCCTTTGGTCATTGTCATCCAGCCGGGTTATCGGACAGACGGCGGCTGCCGAAAAGTCATGGATGGATGCTGTGTCCAAGGCAGCGGATCTATATGATGCACGGGGCTTTATGAAGGACAAGTCTCGCTCTGTCGATGGCGAAGTATCAGTATCAGCGGTGAACGGTAATGTGCAGTATCGTCATGTTCTGTCACAGCAGACCCGTGGTGGAGTTCCGATTACGTTTTCACTCACGTATAATCAGAATGCGTCATACACAGCATTTGCTGGATACAACCAGCCAAACAGCTCGCACATTTATGGTCCATCGTGGAAATCACTTACGCGTAATAGGCCGGTGTGGATGCTTGGCGTGAATGGTTTTGCAATCCAGGCCTTTACGTGGACCTCAAGGAATATCCTGCATTCATCGCTGCGTGAGAAGAGCCCTACAGGAACCTATCGCGCCGATGCCGTTGTCCTGAAGGACAGTGCCATGATGTGGCTTCTCGATGGCTATGATAACTGCAACCGAAACTACTCGATGAAGGATGTTCACCAAATGGCCGTCGGTGACTTCACCGCCATTAATGAGGGCAAGCGATTTACGGAGGATAAGATAAGATTGCTTCGTGAAGATGGTTCCGTGCTGGAGTTGATACGTCGGGAACCGCTGACAGGGATCCGAAAGGTAGGCCAGGGGAAGGACTCGGACGAGCCATTTCTCGGCACGTTCATTACGACAGATGCCAACAGCACCGCCTATGCTGAAGTGACTATTGATACGACAGAGGATGCCCTATACTCCATTGAATTGATGGCTTCTATAGACGTGAATACCAACGAATGGCCAAAGTACGTGCTTCCTCGATTAGTGCGATACTTCCCCGGAGACGGCACGACCTATATCTTTCGCGAGGTTGTTGCACCATACGGTAAGGGTCAGCTGATGTCTGAAAATCAGCAAGAGGACTTCTGGGATTCTGAGAGTATTGACCGAATCGATGCATCTCCATCGGTATTCTATCTGACGAAGATCTTTGGACCGAACGGCTTTCAGATAGCGGAGTTCGAGTATGATGGTCACAACAGGACGGATGTGTCACGATACACCACTCCGCGCGCCGGACGTGCTAACTGCATCGGCTTTGATGGACACCGGATAATGTACAGGTCGAAGGGCGTGACTATCGACGCTGCCGGACGCCGATACGAGCTGGACTTTGATGATTGTCTTCTCTTCGGGAGCAAAGGCTCCGGTAATCTTGAGTCATTCTATGAAAATGGATGGGACTCTCCGACGATTTACAAGCAAGCAGGAAGCCACAAAGGTATGACGTGGCTTCTCACGCGCATGGTCGATCCTGAGGGCCGCATTTCGTCATTCGTATACCAGGGCAGGAACACTCTTCTGCTCGACAACAGATTTCCGCGGGTAGTGTTTCGTGATATGATACATTCGGACAATCTTCTGTTACTTAGCGTCTTGGGCTACACTGGTCCCAATCTGCCTAGTTCAAACCATTCAGTCCTTTCAATACGCACGAAGTTTCTCACCGAGGTACAGAATCAAACAGCTGGCTACAGATTGGTATACGATCATAGCTCGGATGCCGTAGGCGTAGAGGGTTTTGAACGTGTCCATTTCGATTTAATCAACGCGTATGAATCGATCGCAAATGACACAATAACCGACGCATTTGCCGCTGTTCGAAGTATCCAAACTGTCTGTGATCCGCCGCTGTACAAGCCGACATCGTCAACGACCTGCTCTCAACTTCAGAAGTATGACCGAACTGGGACGGCCTCAATGAAGGAGGGTAGCACAAAGGGTGACCTGTTATGGTCAGAATCGTATAACCGGCATGAAAGTCCGGGAGCAACGAGCTCATACGACAAATACTACAGCACAAGCGTCAAGCGGTATGCTTTCGGTGAGGAAGGGCCGTCGGTGATGACAACCCAAACAGAGTGGCTACGAACAAATAACAACGACCTTCAATATCTGAATGAGTTTCTGCGCATACAACCAGGCGACTGCAAACTCAACTCATGGCCGCCGAAAGGGGCTGTCGTAACTACCGTAGAGCGAGAACGCACCACGTCGTATTCATTGGTCGTTAACCAGATCGAGTCCCCAGCACAGAGAATCGAAATCCAAACGAAGTCGTATCATCCATGGGTCGGTAACGCCTATCGGCTCAAGGATGAGGAGACTTCATCCACGGTCTCGGGCACAACGCTTCGGTCCGTGCGTCATGAGTATGAGTATCAGGCTGATACCGTCAAGGAGCTGACCTATACCTCAGCGATGCCCCAAAGATCTGTGACCGTACGAGGTGACTTCTTTCGTCCTCTCGTTAAGAAGACCGTTACTACCTCGTATCCTGACGGACCGAATTCACAGTGGATGCCATCGACGAAGACTGAAACGACATACGAGAATCTGCCTGGGGTGCTCTCCCTAATGAATTGTCAGACGTATCCGAACATCACGAAACTAGAAATGGGCTACCGATGGCGCATGTTTTATAAGCACCACTTGAGACAACCGGTTGAACAAAACCCAGAGGCAACATTGGAGTTTTACCGATGTCGATCTAAATCAGAACCTCCGCCGCCGTGGCTTATGTTCAGCCATATTGATGATTCACTGCTCACGAAGGTGGACCTTGACAGCGGATGGGTCCCGGACTATATGACGGTCGAACCCAATGACGGAAATTTGGGACCCGACACCGTCGTTTACAGGGGCAGTCAATTTGGCCTTCTGCAACGAGAAGTAACAACTGACCTATCTGAAGCGAACTCTGGATTGCAGTCACATACTGCCGGAATCGTAGCGTCGACAACTATTGAATATCAGGATGAAAACACCGATTTGCGCGGTAAGCCGATGTCGAAAACTAGCTCCGGTCGGGGTCAGTTTCGAAGCACTTCTGAGGAGTTTTCCTTCGGACCGCTGTTCGGTCCTGCCGAAGGTCGTTACGAGAAGGCACTTACCGGAATTCAATCAGGAACTGGATCTCGGCAGGAGCTTCGCTACAAAGGTCAGGACATCAGTGCAGATGCGTACTCCGTTACCAGCAACCTCATAGAGGCTGCGATGGTGATCAACGAACTCGATGCTTCAGGTGCCAGCCGGATTGCGAACGTACCAGTCAAGCTTCTAACCTTCGGATCAATCGCTAATCACCTGCCTACATCAAAGTTGACACTTGTACAGAAGCCCAGTCCCGATCTGTCGGAAAAGTATGTGAAGCTTCTCACCTGCAACACGTTCGATATGCACGGGAACATTCTAGCTACGATCGATGAGAACCGGTACCTAAGCCGCTTCGAGTACGATAATCTGGGCCGACTTCGTACCGCATGGATGCCGAAGGACTTCCCGAATCCTGACAGAGAAGGGAGGGCATATGTGTTTCCCAACTATGACGTCGACGATATCGTGCGGATGTATGAGCTAACCGGGCAGGTCAGCGGCAACAGCGTCTGGAAGAAACTACTCTGCGACACCCCGGATGATCCTAATCCAAGCGTGCTGAATCCCATTCCGACTGATTTCTATCAGCGTAACGGAGACCTTGTCAGTGGCATGATTGCCGATGTTCAGCAAAGACGGTTTGAACTCGGGCGCCGCAAGTACAAACGACCGGAATGCTACAATGCAGTTGTCTGCGGAACAAAGCCAGCAGGCGTGGGTGGGGGCTTGAAGCCTGACCCAAACATCTACTGCAAACTCTACCTGGATGATGAAACCAATTACGCTTTCACAGCAACGACATCTTTTCCACGTAACGAGCATGTTGAGGTTGACTCTGCACGGGTTCGGATCCAGCTGACTTCAATCAGCGCCGATCTTCCCGAGTGTTTTCCGGTTCTTATCAAGGTGTCGGTGTCGGGCGTAGAGCAGTCCTGGGAATATTATCTCAACTGTCCGACGGACGATGTCGTCAGCGGCACTCCTAGTGGCAATGCCCTTGTCGTCGGAGGATCGGTGAATGCAAAACCATATGAGTATGACCTTGTTCTCAAGCTCAAAGATGACTTCAAAGCGCAGCTCACGTCGGTCGGTGACGGTTCTGCTGACCCTCAAAAGCTTACGGTCATCGTCGAAACTATAGATCAGGAGGCCTATGGTACACTACAGTTCTCATTCATCGACTTTGAACTGTTTGGCGGCTTTAACAAGGCGCGCGACATCTCCTACGAGGACTTTACTCTCGGCTATCGATATCTTGATGAGCAGCAACGTCGGGTCGGCATTTATGCGAAGATTGACGATCGCACGTCCACCTTCAACGCAGAATCCTTCCCTACTCTGCCCACGGGAGTTCACGCCCGACACGCGCGGCGCCGTGTCACATTCACCACCGATGATCTGGTCAAGTTTGATGAGGTAGGCTTCGACAGAGACTATGGTCGGTTACTGGCTAACTCGCTGCAGGGGGCTCAGAAGTCGACCACGCTCTACGATGGTGCCGCACGACCAGTGTTTGCGAGCAGTCCAACCGGACTTGAATCCAGCACTTCCTACGATGCACTCGGCCGCCCAACTCTGCAGAAGCAAGAGCCTCTCATTGAAAGAACTGCAGAGGTAAATGGCAACCAACTCACATTCAGTCAGAATCTCGGTTCCGAGTCCCGATCATCGTTTGATCGTGTGGCAAAGCAGACGCTTACGATTCTCAGTGAAGAACAGCGCGCACGGCTAGATCCATACGTTGATGTTGAGGTCGGTACTGTAGTAGAGAATGATGAAGGAGGCAACCAGAACAGTCGGGCGAACCGCCAGCGCATGAAGGTCCTTGACCGCAGAGGCCGTACGGTGTATGAGATCGATGGTGTCTCGCAGACTAACGCTAATGGTCTCAACCTCGTAACGGAATACCGCTACGACAATCTCAACCGTGTGGTGCAGGTGATCAACCCTGCCGGACAGAGCATCGAGTACACGTATGATGACTGGGGGAATGTCGCATCGACCAGTCAGGTGGACATGGGGCGCGTGGATTACTCGTACGATAAGCACGGCTTCCTGCGGTTTTCGCAGACCCGCGAGCAGCGTCAGCACGGTAGGGTGCTCTCACGCCAATACGATGCACTTGGCCGCATAACGATGATCAGCGAGGCGTCGATTGGCGATCTTCCCAAGGGCGATCAGCCCGTGCTGCCGATGGTCGATCCCGATGCTTTGCACATCGGCATGCCGGCGGTGCACGGACCCTACGTCAATCACACACACGTGCAGCCGAGTACGCAGCAGATTCCGACCATCTACAAGCCGCAGAACGCGTTTCTGCCAACGCAGGGGATGGTTACCCTCAACACGCCGTGTCCGGACCTGCTGGCCGAAGCCGCCTCTAACAGATTTAACCCGGCGCAGATGCCAATGACGACGGTGATCGAGCGTGACGTCACGACGTTTCAACCGCGCATGATCAGCGCCTCAACGAACGACTTCGAAAACGCCGCGTTGTATCCGGAGTTCATCCTGCAATCGATCTGGTACGACGAGCTCCCGCCGCAGCAGGGGGCTGTGTGGGGCGGAATCCCGCCGGCGAGCGTATGGAACAACCTGGCCACGCATGGTGCGGTGCGGAACCTTCTGGGACGCCCCTCGACGGTGGCCTATCGCACCGATGCCTCGCAGCCGTTCCACTACATCACCCGCTCCTACGACGAGCGCGGGCGCGTTGAGTGCATTCTGCGGCTGACGGAGAACATCGGGTACGATGCGGTGTATTACGCCTACAACTCCTCCAACAGTATCATCTCTGTGCATGTTGTCGATGCCCGGGGTCAGCACGCCACATTCTACGGCTACGACCAGGAGGGACGTGTCTGCAAGACGTGGACCAGGTCCTCTGCCGATGGCTTCGGCCCCTTCATGGAGCCACGCCGTCCGAAGCTCCTCACGCTGGTGCGCGACGGCGTTTCGCAGCAGCCCGTTGCCGAGTATCAGTACAATCTCCTGAATCAAGTAAGTTTGGTCACGTATCCCAAGATCAACGTGACAACTACCAACACCTATAACGCCGCCGGAGCTCTGCTGCGCAGCACAACGCAGCAGGGTCAGCGTCCGTACTACGACGAGGCCTTCTCCTACTCGCGTGGTGGCATGATCACCGACAAGTTCTTCACGCAGGATGGGGAGTCGAGG
>JBEIIK010000091.1:0-8864 GCA_040380835.1 Ignavibacteria bacterium
GAGGGACGCTTCGCGTAGAGGGACGCTTCGCGTAGAGGGACGCTTCGCGTAGAGGGACGCTTCGCGTAGAGGGACGGCGCAACCGTCATTGGTCATTGGTCATTGGTCATCGGTCATCGGTCATCGGTCATTCGTCATTGGTCCTTCGCAACGACCTGGCAGATTGCCGCGATGATTGCGCAGACGGGCGCATGGATCTCGTGGGGCCAGGGAAAGAGCTCGGAGAGCATCATGAGGGTGATGGCAAGTCCGGAAGCGAGCTCTAGCATGCCTCGACGTCGTCCGGAACGTACACGTAGGATATTCATGGCCAGAGCACCGCTGAGGCCGGCATTGACGAGGATGAACATCAGTGACAGCGATACGTAGAGGATGATCTGCGCTGAGACGAAGTACTCAGCGAGCTCTCTATCGGTCATGCGCAGAGCTGAAAGTCCAACGATGAATAGCCCGCACGCGATGAACACGCCCTGAGCAGCCTTCGCCTTGTTGGTTCCGAAGTATCGTCCAGCCATGTAGCAGGCATAGATACTGGCAACGCCAACGCTTGAAAGGATCCTCTCAAGGGGGCGAGCGGTAAAGGGATCACTCGCAGAAAGAGCAAGCTGCACAAGAGCTGCAACGAGTGTAGCACCGACGAACGCGCGCAACCAAGGATCGATTCTTCGCGTTGACGTTAGCATGCACCACACGCCCCTTTCTCAACAGCTGATGAAGATTCGACTTGAACGGTAACGTGCGAGAGTTTGAAATGCTTCAGCATCGCTGTGCGCACGGTGGCGACAACATCGTCTGTTGCGACATCGCTCACAACGTGCAGTGATGCTGAGTTCTCGTTCATTCCAAGCTGCCAGATATGCACGTCGTGCACATCGATGATGCCCGGGAGAGCGGCAACGATCTCTCTCACTTTCACAGGCGATATCTCCGAGGGGGCTGACTCCATCAGGATGATACTAGAGTAGCGGATGACTCGCACGGCTCCGCGCGTGATCATCAGGGCAATGGCAATGGAGATGAGCGGGTCGATGAGATCCCACCCCGTAAGCTCGATGACGATGGCGGCGATGATGACGCCAAGACTTGACAGCAGATCGGTGATGACGTGCAGATACGCACTGCGCGTGGTGATATGCTCGGACCGATGCAGGTAGAAGGCGCTGATCGCGTTGGCGATAAAACCGACAATGGCCACATAGAGCATCAGATCCGAGTCGACGTGACTGTGCCCATCACCCAGCATGCGGCGCACGGCCTCGATCACAATGTAAATACAGATACCAATGAGCAGAAAGCCGTTCGTGAGTGCGGCAAGGATCTCGATGCGCCTCAGACCGAACGTGTAACGCGCGTCGTGCTCCGTGCGGGCCTTAGCCGCAAAGCGCAGACCGAAGAACGCGATCAGCAGGGAGGCGAGGTCCACAAGAACATGTCCGGCATCGGACAGTAGCGCGAGACTTCCGGAGAGGAAGCCCCCGACCACCTGCGTAAGAAACACGACAGCCGTCAGAGTAACGGCGATCCTCAGGGGGCGGATGTCCGCGTGCTCATGGATGTGACCATGGTGGTGATGCCCATGGTGGTCGTGTCCATGGTGGTCGTGCGAATGCTCGTGGCGCATAAACAATCAGCGTGCGTCGTGGCGGGTTGACGTATTGGTTGAATTAGAAAAGCACAGTGATGATGTCGTCCCAGTAGCAGATCACCAGCACGGCCGGAGCCGCAAAAAGCATGGAATCGAACCGGTCGAAAACACCGCCATGACCCGGGAGCACACCGCTCGAGTCCTTCACAACAGCATCGCGCTTCAGCAGCGATTCGGCAAGGTCTCCGATGGGGCCTACAATGCCGACAACCACACCGCAGGTGATGGCCATATCCAGAGGAAACGTCGGGATGAGAAGCTTTGTCATGCCAACGAATGCGGCTGTGGATCCGACTACGCCGCCGATAGCCCCCTCCCATGACTTCTTGGGACTTACCCGAGGGAAGAGCTTATGCCTGCCAATGGAAAGCCCGACGAAGTAGGCGGCAGTGTCGGCCAGCCAAACAGACACAAAGAGCGTCATCATCAAGGACGCGCCCGTTTCGCCCCATGTACCCCAGAGAAAGGGTCGGTCAACGTGTCGCAAGGCGAACAGACTCGCCATGCTCAATCCAATGTAGAATACCCCGAACGCCGTCAGCGCCGTATTCAGCATGGCATTCTCACGCGCACGGAAGAGCTCCGCAGCCAGAGTGATGAGTGTTCCGAGGAGCATAAACAGGCATAGGTAGCCGCCGATCAACAATACCCCCAAGCCCTCAAAAATGGGCGAGTTGGACGAATGATCCTCCGAGCTCGACCCGAACATCCAGCCCGACCAGAGAAGGATGATCGCTGCCCACACAAGGCCGACGCTCTGGTTCGGACTGGCATGTTTTGACTCTGCCAGATGATAGAACTCCCGAAGAGCCTGAAGGGCAATCAGTGTTATGGCGACGGTGAAGAACCAGCCGCCCAGGTACACAACGCCGACGGCCAGAGGAATACCCACGGCGGCAACGGCAATGCGTTTTGTGAGGTTCGTCATACTGCGAAGCTACGTAGTTTCGTGACCGATGAACGTGTACGACATAACAGCCACCGACTCCCTCAACGTATTGTTGACCGGAGACATAGACTTCGTGCTCGAGTTTGCGGGCATCATGAAACGCAGTGGCGTGAACTTTGCGATCCTGCCGTCGATCGAAGCCCGCGACAGTTACGAATACGAGTTGGAAATGGAGTTCGAGCTGTCGTCTCTCGGTGGTCCATCCGCCGAAGAGTATGGTGAGTTCGCCAGCTACATCGTCGAAGACCTGCGCGAAAACGTCAATGCCTACTCCCACATCGTTGATTTGTCGATCACCACACACACGGATCATCGCGTAGCAGTCGAAGTTGCCGCCTCGGTCAATCCGCGGGCAACGGTCATGGCCAGTGTGCTTAATACCACAGCCACTGAGTTCGGTATGTTCACCAATACCGCCCAGCGTGTGGTTGGCGTCGGCCTGGCCCCGAGCGTAATGTCCACGCTTACTACGATGGACATGTCAGCCGGACTCAATACCGAGCCCCATTACGTCGAACAGGCGAAGGAACTTCTGCGCCGCCTCGGCTACAGCGTCGAAGTCGTCCAGGACCGCGTTGGCCTTGTGCAGATGCGCGTGCTGGCCATGCTCATCAACGAGGCGGCCTTTGCCGTCATGGAAGGCCTGGCCACACCGGAAGACATCGATAAGGCCATGACTCTTGGCGTGAATTATCCCAAGGGGCTTCTGGCATGGGCCGACGAGATCGGTATCGGCATCGTTACGCTGATCCTGGACGGATTACGCCGCGAGTACGAGCAGGAGCGTTACCGTCCATGCGTGCTGCTCAAGCAGATGATGCGTGCCGGCTGGGCCGGGAAGTCCACCGGACGGGGCTTCTACGTGTATCAGTGACCAGCCGATGAGAGTCCACCTCTTCATTGATTTCGACGGTACGATCAGCATCAACGATGTCGGCGATGAACTGATCTCCTCCTTCGGGGATTTTCAGCCCCTTATCCGGCAGCTTCTCGACGGACGCATCACGGTTGCCGAATACTACCGACGCGCGGCATCGAGCTTTTCAGCCGGGGCGACCCCCGAAGCGGTTCACGCCTTTGCGCTTACACAGCAGCTTGATCAAGGCATCGGACCGCTGGTACGCTGGTGCAAAAGTCACGACATACCGGTCACGGTGGTCAGTGATGGCTTTGATGTGTACATCCGCCCCCTGCTGACAGAGGCCGGACTGATCGATGCCGTATCCCTGCGAAGCAACCAGCTCACCTTTGAAGGGGGCTCGTGGACGCCGTCATTTCCGGGTGCCAGCGAGTCGTGCTCGTGCTTCTGTGCCTCATGCAAACGCAATGTGATTCTTGGCGGCATTGCCGATGATGACGTTGTCGTGTACATCGGCGATGGTCTTTCCGATACCTGCGCCGTGCGCTATGCCGACGTGGTCTTTGCCAAGGGTACGCTTGCAGCCTCATGCACGGAAGAAGGAATACCGCACCACCCCTATCGGTCGTTGACCGAGGTGCTCATCATCCTGCAACGTCGCATGGCGCAGTCCGACTTCCCCCGCAGGCGTCAGGCGATTCTTGCACGCAAGCGGGCCTTCGAGTCCGAGTAGATTAAACCGATCTTCCCAGTCGGGTGTCTTATGCCCCGTTCACACACTGGAGACCCCCATGATCCGCCCCCTTCTGATCGCCCTTGCCCTTGTTGCCCTTGCACTGCCGGCACACTCCCAGGACCAGCGTGCCAAACGTCGGGAGGCCATGCAAGACCTGCGCACCGATCTGCGCTCGTGGTACACGCGCGACGTTCTGCCTACGGTCAGCCGCCTGCATGCCGAATACGATGCCTCGCTCTCTCGTGAGGACCTGATCACGCTTAACCGTCTTCGTGCCGATGCCAAGCAACTCCGCAAGGCCGTTCGCAAAGACATGCAGTCACTCAAGGGCGACTTCGAACGCGGCGGCCGGGCCGAACTTCGTAATCGCATCAAAGACCTGCGCGAGAAGCATCGCGAAGAATACAAGCGCATCGTTGAACAGGTTAAGCCCATAGCCAAGCGCTCCCGCACCAAGCTCCGCGAGATCTTCGATGCCAATGAAGACAAGATCGAACAGTGGCGCGCCGAAGCTCGCAAGATCGTTGGCGACTGGAAAGAAGAACATGATGACCTGGGTCTGAACGACCGAGGTGCCGGCTACCTTCAAATGCTCAGCTCCGATCCGCGCCGATCAACTCTGCGGTTTATCCTATGGGATGGAACGGTGGAGGATGCGAATGACTGATTACTGATTACTGATGACTGGTTACTGATGACTGATTACTGGTTACGTGTTGCCGGATACACGCATAGCCACTGGACACGTCAGCATGGTCAACCACGTCAGCATGGTCATTCAGGTCAGCATGGGTCAACCAGTTCAGCATGGTCAACTAGGTCAGCGAAGCACGTAACAGTGGACTGGCCATCGCATACGCAGGCTGACCCTGTTGACGATGTTGACGATGTTGTATGAGTCGATTACTCAATAGGGATGACATCATCGGACAAGACAGCGTTGCGCCCCTGCCAGTCATCAGTAATCAGTCATCAGTCATCAGTAATCAGTAATCAGTCATCGGTAATCTCGCCATCGAATCGTCTTTTCGACCGCAACGATCACATAGGTGACCACACTCATTGCCAGGATCATCGCCCAGGAGGTAAGTCCCAAGGGGGCTGTGTGGAAGGCCGAATGAAAGAACGGCGAATAGGTAAATGCCATCTGCAGCAATGTCATTAGCGCAGCCCCGTACACCACCGTCATGTTGGCTGTGACGGGTGCACCCCTCGGTGAAATAAGCGTTCGGCAGTTGAAAAGGTAGAACATCTGAATGAAGACAAAGGCATTCGCAGCTGCGGTTTGAGCTACGGCAAGGGGGCTTCCCGAGTTGAGCTCCCAGAGATATATACCAAAGCCCGAAGAGAGCAGCAGCGTGGTCATCAAGCCGGTGCGCATCAGGATGTCGCGGGAGAAGAGCGGGGCATCCGATCGGCGCGGTCGCCGTTGCATGATGTCCGGTGGCATCGGCTCAAAGGCAAGGGGCAGACCCAGGATCATGGCCGTGGTCATGTTGATCCAGAGAATGTGGATCGGCAGGATAGGCAGGGCTACGCCAAGGGCCACGGCAACAAGGATCACCAGACCCTCAGCGGCGTTGGTGGGCACAGTCCAGATGATAAACTTCAGGAGGTTCTCATAGACCGTCCGGCCTTCCTCGACCGCTGCAACGATCGTCGTGAAGTTGTCATCTGTAAGAATGATGTCCGATGCGTCCTTTGCCACGTCGGTGCCGCTTCGGCCCATGGCAATACCCACGTTCGCTGTGCGCAGTGCCGGGGCATCATTGACGCCGTCACCGGTCATGGCAACCACATGCCCCCTTCGCTGAAGAGCGTGCACCAGACGCAGCTTCTGCTCGGGTGTGACGCGGGCAAATACGTTGAACTCTTCGGCAACGGCTTCCATCTGCTGATCCGACAGACCTTCCAACTCTCGTCCGGTGCGAACAAGCTCACTCGGATGACCCGATGCACGCACGATCCCGAGCTCGCGCGCGATCGCTACGGCCGTGATGGCATGATCGCCGGTGATCATCTTGACGCCGACACCGGCCTGCTGACATTCAGCCACAGATGCACGAACCTCGGCACGGGGCGGATCTACCATGCCGGCAACACCGATAAGCACACAGCCATCGAGAACGTCATCGGCTGTGATCTCTTCCGGAAGCCCGTCGATGTCCTTCATCGCGCAGGCAAGCACGCGCAGGCCCTCGGCACTCATGGTCTCTACGTGACTCGTGATCGAATCAGCATCCACGGTCGCCATTTCGCCACCGCGAAGAAGCATGCGATCACACCGAGGTAGCAGCGCTTCGAGACTTCCCTTAAGGTAAATGCGCGACGTTGTCGGTGAGATACGATGCAGGGTAGCCATGTACTGAACATCACTCGAGAACGGGATGACGTCGACAAGCGGCATCAGCTCCTGCTCAACATCTCGATGGATGGAGGCCTTCATGCCCGCCACCACAAGCGCGGCTTCTGTTGGGTCGCCGATGGCATGCCACACCCCGTCGTCGTGCTGTACCACGGCAGTGGAGCAGAGTACTCCGGCGCGGAGCGTTTCGTGCAACGCAGCATCACGTCCAACGTGCGTTTTACGCGTGTGTCCGGCCGCATCATCACGTAGGAGAATATCGCCTTCCGGACGGTACCCGGTGCCCTGCACCACGTATCTGTCAGATGGCGTCGTCAGGGCCACCACGGTCATCTGGTTTTCGGTGAGCGTGCCGGTTTTATCACTACAGATCACCGTCGTCGATCCAAGTGTCTCCACCACCGGCAGACTGCGAACGATGGCCCGACGCTTGGCCATGCGGTTGACGCCGATGGCCAGGATGATCGTGACCGCTGCGGGAAGTCCCTCGGGGATGGCGCCCACTGCAAGCGCCACGGCCGCCATGAGCATTTCCACCGGAGCTTCTCCGCGCATAACGCCTACGGCAAAGGTGCCGGCAGCCAGCACGAGTATGGCCACAAGGATGATGTTGCTGAAACGTGCGATCTGAATGGTAAGGGGCGTCTGCAGCGTAGTGGCGGATGTGAGAAGGGCCGAGATGGTTCCCACCTCGGTGGCTGTGCCCGTGGCAACAACAAGCCCCATACCGGCACCACGCGTAACAACTGTGGAGGCATAGGCCATGCAGGCACGATCGCCCAGAACGGCACTGCCGTCAACCGGATGTGACTGTTTCTCCGACGGCACGCTCTCGCCGGTGAGCGCTGCTTCGGCAATGGCCAGGTCCTTTACCCACGTCAGACGCAGATCAGCCGGCACACGGTCACCGCTCTCCAGCACCACGAGGTCGCCCGGCACCAGCTCGTCCATGGCAACATGACGTCGCACACCGCCCCGAATCACCGTTGCGGTTCCGACCACCGAGTTTGCCAGCCGGGCCAGAGAAGAGATGGCCTTCCCCTCCTGCACAAAACCGATGATGGCATTAAGCAGCACAACGCCGAAGATGACGGAGGTGTCACTGATGCCACCGATGATGGCAGTTACGACGCCAGCGGCGATCAGGATATAGACAAGGGGCGCATGGAACTGCCGAAGAAATCTCAGCAGAGGATGCTCGGCGCGACCTTTGGGAAGGACGTTACGTCCGAACCGTGCAACACGATCGATAATCTCGACGTCGCGTAATCCATTTGTACGTGACGTTTCGAGCGCTGCCTCGGTCACATCGACCGGGGAAGAGTGCCACTGTATGTGCATGTGAATTCAATCAGAGGATAATGGTCGCGTATGGGTCGACCGTTTCTAACAGTGACCCGCCGGCCACGCTGACGCGCACGGCCTCGATATCGTGGTAGAGTACCGTGTCTTCTTCGCGGAATGGGACAATATTTCGGATTGTCTCCACCGCCTGCTCAACATGCCTTGAGCTACGCAAGGGGCGAAGAAGCTCAATCCCCCGAGACGCACAAAGGACCTCTATCGCAATCACCGTTTCGACATTACGCATCACATCCCAGAGCTTTCGTGCGGCAATACTGCCCATCGAATTGTGGTCTTCCTGGTTGGCCGAGGTCGGAATGCTGTCCACGCTGGCCGGATGTGCCAGCACCTTGTTCTCGCTCACCAGCGCGGCAGCTGTGTACTGCGCGATCATCATTCCAGAGTTCAAGCCCCCTTCGCGCGTGAGAAAACGCGGGAGTCCGCCAAGTGCGTGATTGACCAGGCGCTCCGTGCGACGCTCAGAGATGCTTGCAAGCTCGGCAATGGCAATGGCAAGGAAGTCAAGGACAAGGGCAAGGGGCTGACCATGGAAGTTGCCCCCCTGAATGTGCGTGTCATCGTCGGCAAAAATGAGTGGGTTGTCTGTAGCGCTATTCATCTCGCGCTCGATCACTCCCGCGGCATATTCGATCGTATCGCGCGTGGCACCATGCACCTGGGGCATACACCGCAGACTATACGCATCCTGCACCTTACCGTCACCCGTGCGATGTGACTCGCGGATCTGGCTCCCGACGAGCAGCGCACGCAGGTTAGCCGCCACCATGCGCTGTCCGGGATGCGGACGCACCGCATGCAGACGGTCATCAAATGCCGCATCGGTTCCGCGCAGCGCATCAAGCGACATTGCCCCGGCCAGATCGGCCGTGCGTGCCAGACGCCGTGCGCGGGCAATTGTGAGCGCCCCGAAAGCGCACATCATCTGCGTTCCGTTGATCAGCGCCA
>JBEIIK010000092.1:0-8852 GCA_040380835.1 Ignavibacteria bacterium
CGGGATTGCAGACAATGCGAGCCCCCTGACCACCGAGATTCAGAGAAATCAGCGGCTGCAAGCCTAGCTCCGTGCCCCGAATCCATCGGTAGATAGTACCGGTATTGGTAAGGAAGAGTACCGACGTATCCCAGAGCCAGCTATAGTCCTCGGCACCCTTTGGCATGCTTACGAGCGTGTCAGGTGGCATTCCGGGGCCACTGGCCATCATGAGCCGGTTCTGCGTAGAGTCCGATTTGTCAACGTACGTCAGCTGTCCCATCGGATGCCTCCGGATGCATCGACCAATGTTGTTTGCCACAGGGAACATCGTCACCGTATCAGTGGCCTGTACTTCGAGTCGATGTGGTACACCCCGTCGATCATCACCGACGATGAATAATGCGATCCATACTGAGTCCATCCAGGTGTGATATCCGACGCGGCGCTGCGCGACAACGGGGGCAAGGGGCTTGCCATCAGCGGAGTAGCGCCATAGCTGCTGCGACTCGGTATAGGCCTCTCCCGTATCGGAAGGGCGCCCCACGCGAACAGCCGAGAAGTCGGTCGATCCTGGAATTGGCGTGGGCGAAAACTCCTGCTCCGGCGTGGATGTCACGCGTGTGACGATCGAGGATGCAAGATCGTAGCGATACACATCCGTAGCACCGTCACCGGACCTGGCAGAAACAAAGAACAGCCCTGCGCCATCAGCCGTGAACATTGGCTGGTTGTCATACCCGGGTGCATCAATAATCATCTGCGCATTGGAGACCACTCCGGTGCGGACATCAAAGTCCGCCAGCCAGATCTGCGTCTCTGGAAGGGGCTCGGCAGGCACGGAACGGCAGGCGTCGAGCACAATGCCGAACGTGAAAAGGAGAGCTACTGTGGTGATGCGCATGGGTGAATGCGTGTGTGGGTGTTTTATGTAAACGAGCCGCAAAATACGCCTGCCTCAGGGAGCCGTTGTCACGTTTTGTCATAGAAAACACACGATGAAACCACCAACACATTGCTAAAAGCTCTCCAAAACAATCCGAATCTGATTATGAGCACTAACCCTGTCCTTGACATTAGCCCCCTCGATATCCTCAGCGCTGGCGAGGGATTTCACGCCGAGTTTAAAACAAGCGTCGACAAAACACTCGTCGAGGAAGTCTGCGCCTTTGCGAACTCGCGAGGGGGCAAGATTTATCTCGGCGTGAATGACCTAGGTGAAATCGTAGGTGTGGACACAAGTAGCCGAAATGTCTCCCGAATACAGGATATACTCAGGCATGTTGAACCTCAGGTGGATTTCACCATTTCAATCAATGACGGGCTAATCATCCTCTCGGTATCGGAAGGTTCCGAAAAGCCTTACGGATGTCCGCGCGGCTTTTTCGTGCGCATGGGGGCGAATTCACAAAAGCTCACGAGGCATCAGATTCTCGAGTACTTCCAACGCGAAGGTCGATTCAGGTTTGATGAACTGCGTCATCCAACTGCGACCTTTCCCGAGCACGTTGATGAGGCGTCCGTTGCACGATTTGTAAGCTACTCCGGAATCAAAGCCGGCCATGATACCGAGGGACTCCTTCGTAACCTCGACTGTATGACAGCAGACTTTCACCTCACCAATACCGGCGTCTTGTTTTTCGTAACCTCCATCGACTTCCTGATGAATCATGCAGTTGTCACATGTGTACTCTACAGAGGCGAAGACAAAGTCTATATTCTCGATAAGAAAGATTTTGACCGATGCATGATTGACAACATTGAAGATGTTCTTCGGTTTATCGAACGCCATACCGCCACGGAATTAGTCATCGAGTCAGCACGAAGAAGAGAAGTGTCGGCTTACCCAACGGTTGCACTTCGCGAGGCGGTGATCAATGCCTTCTGCCACCGGGATTACTTCGACAAGCATTCTCGAATATTGATTGAGATCTTCTCAAATCGCATTGAGATATCAAACCCTGGTGGGCTTCCCAGCGGATTATCCAGAAAGGACTTTGGCACACGCAGTGTCGCGAGAAATCCTCTGATCGCTTCAATGCTTCAACGAGCACGGTTCATTGAAAGACTTGGAACCGGAATACGTCGCATGCAACAATCAGTGGATGAGACTGGGAACATTACAATGGACATTGAAATCGAGAACTACTTCCGAGTTGTTTTCAAGATTGTCAGTTCCCGTGTATCCAAACCACATGTTCTGTTGAATCCCAGTGGACCAATAAGTGGACCAATAAGTGGACCAATAAGTGGACCAATAAGTGGACCAATAAGTGGACCAATAAGTGGACCAATAAGTGGACCAGTAAGTGGACCAATAAGTGGACCTCAGCATC
Source organism: Ignavibacteria bacterium (assembly GCA_040380835.1). Classification (GTDB taxonomy): domain Bacteria; phylum Bacteroidota; class Ignavibacteria; order Kapaibacteriales; family Kapaibacteriaceae; genus UBA10438. The sequence goes on from JBEIIK010000092.1 coordinate 2,316, forward strand.
TCACGGCGAGGCAGAGAGAGATACTAAAGTTGATACACGATGACCCGCGCATGCCTAGGCGTACGCTGGCTGCGATGCTGGATGTGAATTCGTCGGCGATAGCCCGTCATCTGGGAGAGCTGAAGAGACTCGGTTACATACGCAGGGTTGGTGGCAACCGAGGGCACTGGACAGTGATTGGAATTGGTTCCGACTCCGAATCGTAAGTCCTGTCTCAATATGCTCTGGCAAACAGCACGCGCTGAGTACTTGGTTTGCCGGTGCGGATACACGTGCCGACTTCCTGCGGGTTGTTGAGCGGGATGCAGCGGATGGTGGCTTTTGTTTCTTCCTTGATCAGGTCCTCGGTCTCGGGCGTTCCATCCCAGTGGGCGCTGAGGAAGCCCCCTTTACCGTCGAGTGTTGCTACGAACTCTTCCCATGTGTCAACGCGGGTGATATGGGAATCGCGGTAGTCCTTGGCGCGGTTGAACATCGTCTGCTGAATCTCGTCAAGCAGGGCCGCGATGCTGTCAGCAATTCCCTCTAGAGGCATGTTCTCTTTGGTACGCGTATCGCGTCGTGCAACTTCGACAGTACCATTGGCGAGATCGCGCGCGCCCACGGCGATTCGCACCGGAATGCCGAGCTTTTCATACTCGGCAAACTTGAAGCCCGGACGGTTCTGGTCATCGGTGTCAATCTTTACGCGCACGCCACGGGCACGCAGCTGTGTGGCGATCGAGGTGATGTGCGGATCGAGCTCGGCAAGGGGCTTGGGGATCGGAACGATCACCACCTGGTTGGGGGCAAGCTTGGGAGGGATCATAAGACCGTCATCGTCCGAGTGCACCATCACCAGGGCACCCATCAGGCGCGTGCTGACGCCCCAAGAGGTGGCCCAGACGTACTCGAGGGTGTTGTCCTTGGAGCTGAACTGCACGTCAAAGGCCTTCGCGAAGTTCTGGCCCAGGAAGTGCGACGTCCCGGCCTGCAGAGCCTTGCCATCCTGCATGAGGGCCTCGATGCAGTAGGTATCCTCGGCCCCGGCAAAACGCTCGTTGGGAGTCTTGACGCCTTTGACGACCGGAATGGCCATCCACTCTTCAGCGAACGTGGCATAGACGTCCAACATCTTGTGAGTTTCATCGATGGCTTCTTCACGCGTTGCGTGGGCTGTATGGCCTTCCTGCCAGAGGAACTCGGCCGTCCGCAGGAACAGGCGCGTTCGCATCTCCCAGCGCACCACGTTGGCCCACTGGTTGATGAGAAGGGGCAGATCACGATATGACTGGATCCAGTCGCGATAGGTATTCCAGATGATCGTTTCCGAGGTAGGACGTACGATCAGCTCTTCTTCCAGGCGGGCATCGGGGTCTACCACAACACCGCTGCCATCCTCGGCATTCTTGAGGCGGTAGTGCGTCACCACGGCACATTCCTTCGCAAAGCCCTCTACGTGGGCTGCTTCCTTGCTCAGGAAGCTCTTCGGAATGAACAACGGGAAGTAGGCATTCACGTGCCCCGTGTCCTTGAACATGCGATCAAGCGTATCGCGCATGTTTTCCCAGATGGCAAAGCCGTACGGCTTGATCACCATGCAGCCTTTAACGGCTGAATAGTCGGCTAGCCCCGCTTTGCGGACAAGGTCGATATACCACTGTGAATAGTCGTCGGCCCGTGAGGTGATGTCTTTGCTCATGGGCGGAAAATACGGAGGCTCAACTTCAGCGTTAGCGTTTTCCTTCGAAGAGGTACACAACCTGGCCATCCGGCGAGACGTACACGGCGTTGCGCACCTGTGCGTCGGGGCTGTTAACGATCTCTGCAGGTTCGACGCCCTGGCCTCTCAGGCGGTTGATCCGCGTGGCCATGTCAGGCATGAAATAGGTCATGGCAAGCGACGAAATGGGTCTGTCCTCATGGATGCCGATCTCGGTTGTACCACTGGTCATGTTGACAAAAGGATAGGGTCTTTTATCTCCGCGTAAAACGGTAAAGCCGAGCTTGGTCCACCAACTCTTCTCATGTCCGATCGTGTCGATCGCCGTACTTAGTTCGGTAAGCTTGCCACATACGGGATTCGTTTCTGTCGTCGGACGGATCTCCGGTTCGGTCCGCTTAGCGCGGATCGTAACAAAGACGCTGCTCGGAGACCGCAGCCGGATCTCGCGCAGGACATTATCCTGGGTATCCACGTCGGGCCGGAATCCGAGCGTATCGAGGTCGCGTTTTGTCTGGTCAAGGTCATCCGAACGGAATATCATTGCCGGTGACGGCTGCGAGTTCTTGACGAGCGTGATGACCACCTGACCATCGGTCATGGTCAGGGCCGAGTCAACCCTGTCGCCGGGCCGTCGGATCGGTGAGAATCCCAGCCGAGCCCACCACGTCAGCGATTCGAGAAGGTCTCTACTTGCCAGTTCCAATCGCACGGCTGAGCCGATCTCCACCTTTGAGACAGTCCTTTGTGAGAACAGGCCGGTGGAGGTGAAGAAAATCAAAAGGGCGGACAGTAGGCAGAAGCTCTTCATGGTTCCTGTTCCGAAAACAATGTCTGCGGGGTTGTCGGTGGATGAATTCCCATATGTCGGTAGGCAAGTGGCGTTGCCATGCGGCCCCGTGGCGTGCGCTGTAAAAACCCCTGCTGGATGAGAAATGGTTCATAGACCTCTTCGAGAGTGCCGGCGTCTTCGCCCACCGCAACTGCAAGTGTTGAAATGCCAACTGGCCCACCACTAAACTTTTCGATGAGCGCAAGGATGACCCGGGTATCCATCTCGTCGAGGCCGAATTCATCGACATCCAGCGCTTCGAGTGCAATACGCGCTACATCGCGGGTGATCGTGCCGCTTGCCTTGACGTCGGCGAAGTCCCGTGTGCGGCGAAGCAGACGGTTGGCAATGCGCGGGGTTCCACGTGCCCTTCGGGAAAGTTCATTGGCCCCATCATGGTCAATCGGGGCATTGAGCAGGGCTGCACTACGTATGATCACGCGTGCCAGATCAGCCGCGTCGTAGTAGTCGAGGCGGTTGGTGATTCCGAAACGCGAGCGCAAGGGGGCTGTTAGAAGACCCTGGCGCGTGGTCGCACCAACAAGAGTAAAGCGGGGGATCGAGAGCTGCACCGACCGAGCGGCGGGTCCTGAGTCGATCATGATGTCGAGACGGAAGTCCTCCATGGCCGAGTATAAATACTCCTCCACCACCGGTGACAGCCGATGGATCTCATCGATGAAGAGAATATCATTTTCATCCAGACTCGTCAGCAGGCCAGCCAGATCACCGGGTTTTTCAAGAACCGGACCAGAGGTGATCTTGATCTGCGCCCCCATTTCGCGTGCTATGATGTGCGAAAGTGTAGTCTTACCCAGACCTGGTGGCCCCGTCAGCAGAACATGATCGAGCGACTCACAACGGCCCCTGGCGGCGGCAATAAACACCATCAGGTTTTCGACGATCTTTCGCTGCCCCGTAAAGTCACTAAATGACAGGGGGCGAAGCGACGCATCCACGTCATCATCGCGACGCACCGGATCCGTGGAGATGTTCGATCGGGCCATGGTTCAAAGTTACGAAAGCGCTACACGGAACGCTTCGCCGAGCGTGCGTCACCTATTCCCCATCATCGTTCCCGAGCCTACGGCAACGATGCCATCGTAGCCACCGTAGTCGAGTTCTCGATAGTATGCAAAGGCGATGAAGGTGTTGTTCGCTGATGCGGTGTTGCCTTCGAACTCTTCATAGTGCACGTCGATGGCATCGTAGGAATCAGCGCTGAGGCGACCATTGGCATAGAGGTAATTGTGACGTCCGCGGCGGACCCATTGGCGCAGGCGATAGAGGCGAAGCTGCTCGTCAAAGTACATCATCCAGTCTCGGTTCGGACGCCAGTTATTGAACGAGCCGGCAACGAAGATGTCCTCATCACTGGCCGCCCCGGGTGTGGGGTCTAGCAGAAACTCGACCGGAATAAACTCATCATTGACGTCGGGGATGCCCCTTGCCAGCATTGCGCCATCGTCGGCGCGCATGACGAACATCCCGTTGCGGCGGATATCTGACAGACCGATCGGTATGGGCTGTCCGGTCGAAGGGAACTGACCCGGATTGGTGATGTCCAGAACACGGTACTCGTTCTGCGCGGGAATTCGCGACAGGCGGAAGATCTTGCCTCCTTGTACCATGCCAAGAATATCGGCTGAGATGACGCCGGGATTGACCACCGTGCGTATACGTTCCGATGCGATGAACGGATCGTACCAGCGGTTGTTTCGGTATAGCACCACGGTGTGAAGATTGGTTGACAGAAGCCGCGCGGTGTTGTCCTGGACCATGGTTTCGATGGTATACGCTGTGCTGCTGACTCTGTAACGGGGCTGATAGAAATCCGTCATGAAACTCATGCGAATCGCAGCGCGCGTATCGACGGCAAAGAAACGGGTCTCGCCGATCAGTGAGTCGCTGTCAAGGTCATAGACCATCGCCCGCCAGTTTCCGGAGAACCGGATGGTTGTCTGTACATTCGGCAATGAAAGGTGGCCCCGATAGCGTGAGTACTTTGAGCGTTCAGGCAGGATCTTCCAGTCGATCAGTGTACTACGATTGTTTACATCTGAAAGAAAACCGTTGTCATCCGGCGACCAGTCGGCATTGCAGTGCACAATGCGTACATAGACGTTCGGAATGGAAGGGGCCGAGATATCAAACTCAATGGTCACCGATCCGGAGCCTATATCGCCCCCTTTCTCGGCATTGAGTATCACCACCGGCGGTAGCGCTTCGTTGCTGCCACCATAGGCTCGGATCATCCGCAGAACAACGTCGCCGCCATAACCGGCTACTCCCGGCATCAGCACTAGCAGCAGCAGAATGATGCCGCGCATCATCCCCGGCGGGCCTTCATCACTTCCCGCTGACGCAGGCGGATCTCGCGCCGCATGGAGGCTTCTTCGTGCCGCAGCTTTTCTTCATCTGTCTGCGGCTCGAGCGGTGGGGCAGGAAGGGGCTTACCATACTGGTCGATGGCCACAAAGGTCAGGTATGCTTCAGACGTGCGTGTTCGGGTTCCGTTGAGCGGGTCCTCACGCTCGACATGCACGAAGACTTCCATGGAGGTGTGAAAGGCACGCGTAAGAATTGACGAGATGTGAACCACGTGACCCAACTTGATGGGTTCGTTGAAGTTGATCTCGTCCACCGACGCCGTCACGCAGACCTTGCCGCTATGTCGCATGGCACTGAGCGCCGCAGCGATATCGATCCAGTGCATGAGTCGTCCACCAAGCAGATTGCCCAAGTAGTTGGTGTCGTTCGGGAGCACAAGCTCGGTCATCACGACGGTGCTTTCGGCCGGTGTTTTCATTTAAGCCCCTTTTCCAAAGCGTCCACGACGGATTTCTGCTCCGGTTGTTTGACCATCCTTCGATAAACGGCAATGGCTGTGCGAGCTTCGTCCGGCCGACTCAGCTGAATAAGGACGTCGATCTTCTGCACAAGTGCCGGCTCCAGCCACTTGCTGTCCGGATACTCGTCAATGATGGCATCGTACTGCACCAGTGCGGCTCTGCGCGCATAGGTCCGAACGTAATGCTCGGCTGCCTGCCAGAACCGTTCGGCGAGTCTGTCCCGCAGGTCACGGATACGCTTAGTGGCCTCAAGCCCCAACGAATCACGCATGAACATGGACTGGAAGTCCGTGTAGGCCATGATGGCCTTACGTGTGTTCTCCTGATCTCTGTCAGCCGGCAGCGAGATGCGGTCATAACACACCGCAGCCTTGTACATCGACTCCCGCACATACTCGCTCGAAGGGTAGGAGCGACGCAGCTGGTTGTAGTTGAATGCAGCCATGATGTACTCACTGCGCTGAAAGTTGATCTCCGCCAGGTAATACTGGGCATCATCGGCATACTGCGACGCAGGATACTGCAGCTTGATCACATCAAGCTTGGCCTGGGCCTCCAGCCAGTTGTCATCCTTATAGGCCGCCATGGCCTCTTGATAGATCTCGTCGACGGTCTTGGACTTCCTTGTTGCCTCTGTCGAAGAACAGGATGCCAGCACTACTGCAGATATGAGCAAAAGGAACAAGGGGCATGCACGCATGACGCAAAGTTACGATGAGGTTTGAGGTTTGTGGTTTGAGGTTTGTGGTTTGTGGTTTGAGGTTTCGCGACTCTCTGTCCCACTCCGTGTCTCACGCGCGCAGCGCGTGTCTCATGAGCGAAGCGAATGTCCCACCGCAGGTGTCTCATGAGCGAAGCGAATGTCCCACCGCAGGTGTCTCACGCGCGCAGCGCGTGTCTCATGAGCGAAGCGAATGTCCCACCGCAGGTGTCTCACGCGCGCAGCGCGTGTCTCATGAGCGAAGTGAATGTCTCACCGCAGGTGTCTCACGCGCGCAGCGCGTGTCTCATGAGCGAAGCGAATGTCTCACCGCAGGTGTCTCATGAGCGAAGCGAATGTCCCACCGCAGGTGTCTCATGAGCGAAGCGAATGTCCCACCGCAGGTGTCTCACGCGCGCAGCGCGTGTCTCATGAGCGAAGCGAATGTCCC
>JBEIIK010000093.1:0-8791 GCA_040380835.1 Ignavibacteria bacterium
CGTCATTTGTCATTTGTCATTGGTCATTCGTCCGGCCTAGGCTGGTATGCGGCGGGCCTTTGGCCCTTGACGATCGATCGTTTCGTCATTCGTCATTTTTCATTCGTCATTTGTCATTGGTCATTCGTCCGGCCTAGGCTGGTATGCGGCGGGCCTTTGGCCCTTGACGAACGATCGTTTCGTCATCAGTCACCAGTCATCAGTCATCAGTCATCAGTCATCAGTCATCAGTCATCAGTCATTCTCTTCACGATCTCCTCATGCTCCGGAAACTGCTCCAGTAGTTGCTCGCGCGTACCGAGCTCGAAGTCTTCGAAGGCAAAGCCGGGGGCGACCATAGCTGACACGAGGACATCAGAGGCTGTGGACTCGGCACCGAACCATGTGCCGGCCGGGAGGACGACGGAATAGTCGTGGGGGCGTGGACCAAGCACGGCAGATTCATAGCGTCCGTCGGGGTGGATGATGTGCACCACCACAGGGCCCCCTTCGTGCCAGTACCAGATCTCGTCGTTGGACAGTCTGTGAAAGTGGGAGATGACTCCCACCGGAAGACAGAACCAGATCGACGTTGCGGCGCTGCGGTCGCCGCGCTCGGTTGGTACGGTGATCGACGAGCGATAGTACTCGCGATAGAAGCCCCCTTCAGGATGCTCCTGGAGATTGAGGCGTTCGACGATGTTCATTGATGGCCTTTGCGTGAAGGGTCGTAATGTTGGAAGCTACGTCAAGGAACCGACCCATGAGACAACCGCTACACTGCAACCCGCAGATGATAAGACGCGTCATTGGCACATGTACCGTGCTCTGTGCGCTGATGACAACAACGATGATCGCCGGGATATCCGATCCGTGCATGTCGGTAAAGATTCCCCTCAATGAGCGCATCCAGGGCGCTCGGGCGGTGATCTATGGCACCGTTATCTCCCAGCGTGCTACGTGGGATGATGCCCGCCGCTCGATCTACACGATCAACCGCGTTGTCGTTCACGATGTTTGGAAGAGTACGTCGGACATCGGCGATACGATCAGCGTGCTGACGGAAGGGGGCGACATGGGCACCATGGGACGCACGGTGATAGGAACGCTACGGCTTGATGTCGGGGATCAAGGTTATCTGCTCCTGGAAAATCCGAGAGAGAACGACGTGACGTTCCGGAACACCGGTATGGCATCGTTCCACCGTCCGTATGCAGAGGTGCAGGCACTTTTTGTTGTTTCACCTGAACAGAAGGTCCGTGATTGCTGGGGTTCTACGCTGCAGACGGTGTCGGAGTTTGAGCGGCGAAACCTTCAGACGCATTATCACGAAGCACGCTCCCCAAGAGGATCCGCTCAATCTGTGAGGATTCGTTCCGATAAAGCTGTGAGCGTGCTTCAGAGTACAGTGGCATTCTCGCCCAAGCGCGTGATCGGCGGCATGGGGGAGGCGATCACTATCAACGGCAGCGGATTCGGACCAGAGAGGGGAACGAGCTACGTCACCTTCACCTCTGACGGAACGAATTATCACAGTAGCGACTACGCAAAGACCTTTGCCTATCGCTCGTGGAAGGACTCCGAGATCGTGGTAGAAGTGCCGCCGTCTTTTTCCGGTAAGGTTCGCGTGGTCGTGGGTTCAACGGTCATGGAGTCCGCCGATTCTCTGCGAGTAACATCGAACCTTGCGGCGCGCTCGCTCAGCCCCTTGTCCTACACAAACCTCATCAACACGAATGCGAAAGGGGGCTATACCTGGACGCTTGACAAGGCACTGTTCGATATCCCGCAGGCGCGCGAATGCGTTGAAAGCGTCATGCGGCAGTTTCGCTGCAAGACGGGGATGAACTTCGACGTCGGTGTTGCGCCAACGACCGCCGGATATGCCCTCAACGATGGTATCAACGCCATCATCTTTGATGCGCCGGGCTACGAGCTTGGTGCCGGAGCCGTTGCCTATTGCGACTGGATCTGGTATTCGTGCATTGTGGGCACGGAAACATTCTATTACGTCCGCGATACGGACTGCCGTTTGTCGCGCAAATTCAACTGGTACTACGGCAACGGCAAGAACCCCGAGTTCGGGATGGCTAAACTTCGGTACGTTCTCTATCACGAGATCGGTCATGCCCATCAGTTCGGGCATGTGAGTGAATGGGGCGAGTCGATGCACCCCATCGTGCAGGCGCTGCCAGCAGAGGATTGGCTTCAGCGGGATACCATCACGGCCAGTGAGAAGCGCGCCGGTACGTTCATGACCATGCAGGGACGGAACTTCACGTTCCGTGGATGCGGTGTTCAGCCCCTTATCGCCCCAGCCAATACCGACTGTAACTCCGATATCACGAGCGATGTCCATGATGAGCCCCGTGGTGGCCGTCATCAGCTACATGTATATCCAAATCCGGCATCGGAAACTGTGACCGTGTCATCGAACGAGCCGAGACTTCAGGATGTTCACATCAATCTCTACGATATGCTTGGTGCAAAGTTGTCAAGTGTAGTGATGCCCGCAGGTAGTGACCCCGTGAGTATGCATCTTCCGAACGTAGCTCCGGGCCGGTACGTGCTTCGGGCGACGACAAACAACGATGTCTTTATGCTTGACGTGCTAACGATAGGACGCTAAGAGATGCCTGACATGCTCGACCTTGCAATAACCACCCTGCGTTCTGCGAAGAACATTGCCGTTGTCGGTCTCTCCAAGAATCCCGGGAAGTCCGCCCATGACATTCCGCAGCTGCTGCCAACGTGGGGCTACACGGTTGTGGGCGTCAATCCATCGGCCGTGCCGGCTGTCGGTACGATTCCGGTCGTGAACAGTATCGACGACGTCGACATGGACATCGACATCCTGAACGTCTTTCGTCCGTCGTCCGACACGGACGCCATCATCGATCAGGCGCTTGCTCGCCGGGCCCGCCAGGGTGACATTCGCTGCATCTGGCTGCAGCTCGGCATCACGAGCTTGAAGGGGGCTGAGAAGTGCGCCGCCGCTGACGTGACGTATATCGAGGATACGTGTATTTACGTGGTTCAGCAGTACATCAAGTAGTCCGAATACAATTTATCCTTGTATTGTGGGAAGCAGACTCCCATTTTGCAAGGATGAAGGTGCGAATTCTCCGCCAAACCCTTGAACAACGACTGGCGTCGAAGCCGGCCGTTCTTCTCGTCGGACCACGTCAGGTTGGTAAAACCACCCTTGCACGGCAGTTCTGCGATCAGATCGGTGCAACATACCTCGATCTGGAAAGCCCCACGGATCGCGACAAACTCTCGGACCCGGAGTGGTATCTGACGCAGAAGCTGGGTGAGCTGGTTGTACTCGATGAGGTTCACCGAGTGCCGGATCTGTTTCCCATACTCCGTGGTCGTATCGACGAAGGGCGTCGGCGCGGAATCAGAGCAGGGATGTACCTGCTGCTTGGTTCTGCATCGATAGATCTCTTGGACCGTTCATCGGAATCACTTGCCGGGCGTGTGTCGTTTTTGGAGTTAGATCCACTTTCTGCTGCTGAGATCGACGGTGATGATCCGGCTCGTCTGCTCGCACTGTGGTGCCGCGGTGGCTTTCCTGAATCGTCGCTCACGGATACGGACGCGCAGAGCTACCAGTGGCGACAGGACTTCATCGCAACGTATCTCGAGCGTGAGGTTCCGCAGTTTGCACCACGACGTTCAACACAACTGATGCGGACGCTCTGGACCATGATGGCTCACCTGCAGGGTCAGGTCCTGAATACATCGGCCATTGCCCGCAGCATCGGAACAGACTACAAGACCGTGCAGTCGTATCTCGACATGCTCGAACAGTTGCTACTGATTCGAACCGTGCAACCATGGCACGTAAATGTTGGGAAGCGCCTGGTAAAACGACCCAAGGTCTACATCCGAGACAGCGGGCTCCTACACGCTCTGCTCGGCATCCGCGACCTGGAATCGCTGCTCAGCAACCCGATCGTTGGTGCAAGCTGGGAAGGCTTTGTGATGCAGCAGATCATTGCCTGCGTGCCATCCGGCATCTCGATACATTACTACCGAACATCGGGGGGAGCCGAGATCGACATTGTACTCAACCTCCCCGACGGTAGGCTGTGGGCACTTGAGGTAAAGCGGAGTACCAAACCAACTCCCCGACGTGGATTTCACGTGGCCATCTCAGACATTAAACCCGCACGGTCCATCGTGGTCTATGCGGGCACTGAACGGCAGACACTGCGTGATTCGATCGAAGTGATGCCCCTGATGGATCTTGTCAGAGAAATCCAAACGGCCGTGCAATGAAGCATTATCAGACGAACCGGAACGCGATAAAGGGGCTGAGCAACTCTTTTCTTTGCCTCGTGTTTGCTACTGCGATGTCGTGCACTGCTGTTGCCATCGAGCTTACTCCGGCACAGCGGGCACAAGTCAAGGCGGCCGTCGAAACGATGCAGAAGCAGATGGGCATCAAGGGCGTATCGGTAGCGGTTATCACGGGGGATGAGGCCTTCACGGCCGTGGCCGGGGAGTCGTTCGCCGGACGCCCCATCAATGCCGATATGGTGTTCGGCATCGGAAGCGTAACAAAGACGCTCACTGCCACCACCCTCATGCGAATGCAGGAGGACGGCCTGATCGATCTCGACGATCCTATCAGCACCTGGATTCCGTCTACTCCCAACATTGATCCGTCGATCACTGGTCGTCAATTGCTGGGTCATCGCAGTGGTCTTGCAGACTATTCAATGGCGCAGGAGTATCGCTCGGCGGTGCTGGCAAACACGAACCGCATCTTCAAGCCGGAGGATCTGCTTGAGTTTATCAAGGAGCCCCTTGCCAAGCGCGGAACAGTCTTCAACTACTGCAACACGAACTACCTGCTGGCAGGAATGATCATCTCTAAGATCACCGGTCAGGGGGCTGGCGATGCGTACCGCAAGTACATCTTTGACGGTCTGCAGATGGACAGTACGTACATGGGGGTGGAAGACTCCATACCGGTGGAGGTGGCCGTGCGCTGGTTAGGAACGCAGAGCGGACAGAACGCGTCGATAAATGCGGCATTCAGTGGTGCATGGACGGCCGGTGCAGTGTTTTCAACAGCACGAGAGATCGCAACATTCATGAGAGAATTGCATCGAGGAGTGATCGCGTCGCAAGCGTCGCTTGCAGAGATGCATACTTATCTCGACACTGTTACCTATGGCCTTGGAGTCAGCCGTCAGACATTAGCAGGCAACTTCGTTCTAGGTCACACAGGATCGATTCGTGGGTATGAAAGTATCGTTCTTTACGTTCCATCGATCGATGTGGGGCTGGCGGTGCTGGTCAATCAGGGGCCGTCCGAACCCGTCACGATCGCTGCACGTCTCGTGGACATCCTCACGCAGGAAGTGTCGGTTATCGACCAAGATGCTGATGATGATCTGCGGTTCGGTCCGAATCCCGGCATGACGCAGGTGACGATATCAGGTATCACGCATGTCGATCGTGTTTCCATCATTGATGGTGCCGGACGTGAACAGCAGCTTGATGTTACGGCCGGTAAGGAGCTCGTGACAGTGGCTGTTTCCGAGCTGGCTGCGGGTACATACTGGCTCGTGATCAACGGACCGAATGGGCGGCGTGTTAAGCCCCTTGTCATTCAGCGCTGATCCCGCGGTAATGCCCAACATCAGAGCCGGATCATGATCGAGCGAGTTCCCTGACTTGTCCGCACAACGATGAAGTAGATGCCCACGGGCCATCCGGAGGCATTAAAGCGCACAGATTCAACTGAGCGCGCGGGGGGTGGCCCCATGATCACATCGGGGTGCACTTCGATCAACGAACCGATCGCATCATAGATACGAACCGAAGCTTCGGCCGCGATGCCGGTCTCAATCTCGCAGGTGATCTCGCGTAGGGGGCTGACCGTGACTTGGATGCGAATGGGGATTCCGATCATCACCTGCCGCGCAGGAAAGCCGCACACATTCAGTCTGACGGCGTGCTCAGCCCCATTCCACAGACATTGCTGGTCAGCGGTAACTCCATAGAGTCCGGATGTGGAACGCACGTTGATGGTGGTGTCCTCAGAGAGCACGGTCAGAACGGGAATCCTGAACGCGCGTTGGCTGGGAACAAGGGCTGTAAACGTGATCACGGGCCATGTTACCCTTGTTGTTAGCAGCACGTCCATAAACAGTTGTGTGCCCAAGGTGAGAGCAGACGCACCCTGTCCCTCGACTGTGATCGTATGCTCCACGATACATTTGCAGGACGACGTCGAGTCGTTGGTGACCAGATCGATAGTCATGGTATCGCCCACCAACGAGATCGAGTCGATCTGCACCGAGTGCGGTACCACAAACGGGCACCGTGCCAGTATACGGCCGCGCTGACCTCCGGATGCACCATTTGTGTACAAAGGCAGACCATTGCTTGTACCGCTTTGCCCTCCTGAGAGATCTACTCGCAGGCTTCCCGGGCCGAGCTGCATGAGCGCAGGTTGCAGCAGGACAAAGCCGCCGGCACCGCCACCGCCGGGTCCGTGTAAGTGATCGACATTTGAACCACGTCCGCCGGAGGCATTGATCGAAATGGGGCTAACGGAGCTACACGCATCGACCAATACTGTTCCGCCGGCACCGCCGCCACCGCCACCGTCGTTTCTGGTAGACGCTATTGCACTGGCTCCGATGCTTTGCAGGCGCACCGTGTCGCCGATGAGCTTCCGTGCGCGGAGCATCACGATGCCGCCTCCCGGCGCTCCGTCCGTTGCAACGGAGTTGTTCTGATGTCCGCCGCCACCTCCACCGCCGAGAAACACCCGATCCGCCGACTCATTGATGATGCCTGTGCCTGGCATGCCCCACATACCGTTAACGGTACCGCAGTGATACTCGTCTCCACCTCGGCCGCCGCGGGATGCATTGCCGCCACCTCCTCCGCCAGAGTTGTGTGCATCGCCACCACCGCCACCGCTGGCCCAGGGACGATGTCCAGATCTGCACAAGGAATCAGGTCGAAGCGGCGACGAACCTTTGCCTCCGCTCAGGCCGCTACCGGCCCGGTCGCAGGGGATGATCAGGCCGCAGTCTCCGGCATTGGCGGAACGTAAGCCCCCTGCAAAGCCAAGGCCGGAGACGTCGATGATGCCCTTGAAGGCGATGGCTGAATCTGCTCGGATCATCACCACTCCTCCGAAGGACCCGTTCCACTGTCGCGTGGTCACGACAGAGTCCACCACGACCGTGTCAGCCTCGATTGGAACAACCATCTGATAAGTTGTGGTGCGGTAGGCAGTGTCGAGCGCGAGCGGAGAAATGATCGTTACGCTGTCCGAGACACCGAGAAGCTCAACCTCAAACCAACGTCCGAGATCACCCAGAGGGACAGCGCTTTGCGTGTCGGAGATGATCTTACATGACCCAACCATAGCGATCATGACCGCTGATCTGACCGAGTCGGAAAGGGGCGGACGGATCGCAAGGGAATCCACCGGCAGGAACTTGTCGAGCACCTCCACCGAATGGCATTGATCGACGAGCCCCCTGACGGAGCGTGTTGTTACCTGAGCTCGCACAGGCCACGTTCCCAGCACTACCGTAAGCGCCAGAAGCATGGCTAGGTATGCGGCGCGGCAGGTCATGGTCGGTCGATGATGTCGAGAATGTTCTGTGCTACCGAGGTCCAGGAGTGCCGCCGGCGCAGCTCAGGAGCACGACGTAGTGTTTCGCGGGCAATATGTTCATTGCCAAGGATGCCAAGCAGCGCCCGGGCAAACTCCTCGGCCGAGTCATGATCGACAAGGTCTCCGGTCTGACCTCGCTCGATCATCTCAGGCATGGCAAAGTCGTTGCGCCCGACCACTGGTACCGCAGCAGCCAGCGCTTCCAGCACGGCGATGCCGTAGGCCTCAAACCGCGACGGAAGAGCCGCGGCATCGGCATTGCGGAACTCCTGCTGCAGACGCTCCAGCGAGGCATCGCCAAGGAAGGTGATCCATGTGGCTGGGGGCTCGTCGAGCGGCCATGCGGCTGGGCCTGCTACGACGAGACGAATATCCTGACCGCTTTGGGCCCGGGCATATCGGACACCGTCAACAACCAGGTCGCCCCCTTTGCGGTGAAAATGGCGTCCAATGAATACCACCGTGCGTTGAGGCTTCTCCAAGCGGCGCGTCACGTCGTCCTGCGTTGGCAGGTCGCTGGCAACATTGATGCCGGCACCCACAACATGGACGCGTTCAGCGGCGATCGCACCGGTGGAGACCACATGCCGTGCATTCCAGTGGCTCATGGTCACGATGCCAGCCAGGCTCTGATAGGTTTCCCGTTCGATCCCGGTACGCCTGCGCAGAAGGTCAAGCGACGGCACATCACGGACGTCGGCCATGACGCCATGCTTCTCATAGTATTCGATGAACTGACCTACGCTCTGGTCCTGATACACAAACTGCGGACGGTCTATCGGGCCATGGTCGCCTATGGTCAGAACGGCATCGCAGGGCATGGCCGATGCAACGGCACGGCACAACGCGGCATGCCGGAGTCGATACATGGCCGGCGTCCATGAGGCCACGCTGAGAAAACCCGTCGGGTGTGGCCGGGCATAGCGCAGCTTGATCAGGAATTCCGGTATGCGGGGCAGGGAAATGGGTATGTCGGCGATCTGCTCGCCCCCTGCCTTTGTGAGCCCCTCAAGCAGGTGATAGGGCGTGTGAGACCACGTCCGCCGACGGTCGGTGCGATCCCACTGACATGCAAAGCCCACCCGCAACGTTGTTCTCCCAAAGCGTGAAGAGTGCGACAAAGCTACGCAGGGCCGTTGCTTTCGTAGATTC
>JBEIIK010000094.1:0-8738 GCA_040380835.1 Ignavibacteria bacterium
GCCATCGACACCGAGGGCCTCACAGCCGAAATGGTTGATTCGCTGTCTCTCTTCCCCAGACAACACAACTTCACGTAATCACATTCAAGGAAAGCCAGTATGAACAGCAGAATGAAACACTATGCAATTGCCTGTGCGCTGACGGTATGTGCGCTGCTGGCTGGGTGTTCAAGTAGCACGCCTCCAATGGAGCCGGGTTCGACGTATACGCTTACGGGGAAGATCAAAGCAGCTACAACCGAGAGTGTGGCAGGGATCACAGTCACCATCGCCTCGGCCAGTGCCGTCACAGACGCAACGGGTGCATATACGTTTACCGGACTTGCCAATGGTACGTATGTGGTTTCACCTGCAATGACAGGCCTGACGTTTGAGCCGCTCACACACTCGGTAACAGTAAACGGTGCCAATGCCGTTGCTGCGGACTTCGTAGCCACGAAGGTGCGCGCGTATGAGGTGCCAGAGATGGTGGCGATAAACCCGGGCACGTTTATGATGGGGGCGATCGTCGGTCAACGGGCCAGCCCGAGGTTCCGACCTCAGCACTCGGTCACAATCACTCGGGGCCTGTGGGTGGGTAAGTATGAGGTCACACAGAAGCAGTATGAAAGTGTTATGGGGAACAATCCGTCGGAGTTCAAGGGCGACAACAGGCCAGTTACGAACATATTGGTGCTTGATATGGTCGCGTTCTGCAATCGACTCTCTGAGCTGGAAGGACTGACGAAGGCATATGTGATCGATGGTTCAAGCATTACCTGGAATCGGGATGCGAACGGCTACCGCCTTCCTACAAGTGCGGAGTGGGAGTACTGCGCTCGCGCCGGTACTATGGACAACACCTATGCCGGAGTTAACCTAGGGCGCGATCCGAATCCGGTAATTGACGCCGTTGCTTGGTACCGGACGAACAGTATTGACCCTAGTGGCAACCGTTCCACCCGTCCAGTTGGCCAAAAGCAACCTAATGCGTGGGGCCTCTACGACGCGCTCGGAAACGTAAGTGAAGCCTGCTTTGAGAGCTCCCGATCTTACACCGCTGACCCTCAGATCGATCCCTGGTCGCCGTTCCGAGGGGATTCGTCAATCGTACGAGGAGCAAACTACACCGAGACGCCTGATCTAGTCGTGGTATCGGATGCATTTCAGTATCCCATCGAGGGCTTAGTATCAAGTGTCAACGGATTACGATTGTTTCGAAATAGGTAAAGCATCGGCGACATCCTCAAGACCTCGTAGGGGTAATTATGAAGTACTATCTGTCCATCATCCTGCTTATCGTTGGTACGTTGGATGTCGTCTCCCAGAACAAGAACGGTGACGAGAGCATTCAATTCATGCCGCGGACAGAAAGAGTCGACAAAGACTCGCTGAAGGGAGATGATCTCGACGCGAGTAATGTGCTCAGAGTATCGTTTTCCGCATTCCCGACGCCTGCAATGTGTGGTGAGCGATGTATGACGCGCGCTCTATTGGTGCTCTCGTACGGGTCAATCGGTGCTGCGAGTAGATACATCCATGGTCGGATCAACTTCGATGCATCTGTTGATCTTGCCGTCTCTGGACGCAATTCGAATACCCTCCAATGGACCTACCCAACCCAACCGTCTCTTGTCATTGAGGGAACTGCCACATCAACCAAGCCGGTAGCCACCATCGTTCTCGATGTCACGGAATACTCCGACTTGGCGTGCACCGCCGGCGCAGCCACATCGAACGACATCGTCGTCACGATTAATGCCATCGACACCGAGGGCCTCACAGCCGAAATGGTTGATTCGCTGTCTCTCTTCCCCAAACAACACAACTTCACGTAATCACATTCAAGGAAGACCAGTATGAACAGCAGAATGAAACACTATGCAATTGCCTGTGCGCTGACGGTATGTGCGCTGCTGGCTGGGTGTTCAAGTAGCACGCCTCCAACGGAGCCGGATGCGACGTATACGCTTACGGGGAAGATCAAAGCAGCTACAACCGAGAGTGTGGCAGGGATCACAGTGACCATCGCCTCGGCCAGTGCCGTCACAGACGCAACGGGTGCATATACGTTTACCGGACTTGCCAATGGTACGTATGTGGTTTCACCTGCAAAGGCAGGCCTGACGTTTGAGCCGCTCACACACTCGGTAACAGTAAACGGTGCAAATGCCGTTGCTGCGGACTTCGTAGCCACGAAGGTGCGCGCGTATGAGGTGCCAGAGATGGTGGCGATAAACCCGGGGACGTTTATGATGGGGGCGATCGAGGGGCAGCGCGCGAATCCGACGTACCGCCCACAGCACTCCGTGTCGATAACACGTGGCATGTGGGTAGGCAAGTACGAAGTCACACAAAGACAGTATGAAGGGCTTATGGGTGTGAACCCATCGCAATCAAAAGGTGACAACAAACCTGTCACCAATCTTACACTTACAGAGATGGTAAACTATTGCAACAAACTCTCTGAGTTGGAAGGTCTTACCTTGGCGTATGCCATTGACGGTACTGATATCACCTGGGACCGAGAAGCCAATGGCTACCGTCTTCCAACGAGTGCGGAGTGGGAATACTTCGCCCGCGCTGGTGTGAAGGACAATACATATGCCGGGGTCAACGATGGAAAGGCGCCCAACTCTGTCGTCGATCCGATCGCTTGGTACTGGGCTACCAGTATTATTCCGAATGGCACTCGTAGCGTTCAGCCCATTGGTGGGAAACTGCCAAATCCGTGGGGATTCTACGATGTGCTGGGGAATGCCCACGAGGCCTGCTTCGAATCTCACGTTCCGTACACGTCGGATCCAGTGTCCAATCCTTGGGGCGGCTTTCGCGGGGACTCGATCATCGTTCGCGGTAGAAATTATGCATCCCTCATTGGAGAAGTTAGCATATCAGACGCCCCAATGGTTCGCACGGCCGGTCTAGTATCGAATGGTGCAGGAATGAGGCTGGTAAGGTATCGCTGATGTTGTTGAACGCCTGCGTAACTGGATGGAGCACCTATGAAAATCGCGTTTCTGCTAGTCGCCATCTGTATCGTGTCGATTTCGGAGTCCTGGTCCCAAAAGATAGGTACCGAGGAGGTCGTGCAATTCAACCCACGACTTGAACGCCGCCACTCTGATACACTGCGCGGTGGTGCACTTGCGGTTGGGCAGGCAATTACGGTGTCCTACACCTCAATGCCGTCCCCGTCCATGTGCGGTCGTCGCTGCATGAATCGCGCAATACTGGTACTGTCGTACGGAGTTGTAGGTGGATCTGGTCGATATGTTCATGGCAGAATTGCATTCGATACTGAAATCGAACTTGCAGTATCCGGACAAACAGATGGTGTTCCATTGTGGACACATGTTGCGCAACCTATGCTGCGTCTGGATGGCACTACTGAGTCAGTGCGGCCAATGAGCGTCTGGAGTCTCGACGTCACGGAATACTCCGACTTGGCGTGCACCGCCGGCGCAGCCACATCCAACGACATCGTCGTCACCATTGATGCCATCGACACCGAGGGCCTCACAGCCGAAATGGTTGATTCGCTTGTGCTGACTGCAGAGCTCATTCAGGAATACCGCATCCTGCCCTATGAGGGGGCTACCCTTAACTGTGCGACGGACGTGTATGTGCAGGCACCCGTGATTGCCGACACCGTGCATCCTGTGAAGCTTAGCTGGCGTGTTGCCGATGGACAGACGCCCTGTCCGGATCTGTATCCGACGTTTGAGGTGGAGGTGTTGAGGTTGTATAACATCGACCCGAATATGCGAGATTCGGAGACCAAGACGCGGTCCGTGGTCGACTGGCGGCAAGCTCAGCGGTTCCTAACCTACGGTCCGGCTACATCCATAGAGTTCACCCTGGCCGAGGGTACCGGATACTATGTCTGGCGGGTTCGCCCCATTGGAAACTACCATCCCGGAGGTATAGCCAATGAACGTAACTGGGGCTGCTGGTCTATGGCGCCGGCGCAAGGGGCAGAGATCCGCTTCGTGGGGCTGTCGGATATGGACATTCAACAGACAAACCAGTATGGTACGAACAAGCCATTCTTCTTCTATCGTCAGTTCGATCGCGACAAGAACTGGACATTCAAGCGAACCTTTGTAGAAGATGGAGGCGGGCGGGTAGGGATAGCCGAAGGAATCACATATGCTTCGCGGCTGCTGCAACCTCTGCAGGTGCAGACGCCGGTATCAACTACCGGAGATGTTCTGGTGCAGCAGACAGTACTTGACTACGAGGGTCGCCCTGCGCTTTCGACACTAGCCGCACCGAAACTTCGTTTAGGTTCAACTGCTTCAGCTCTCTCCTACGTGCCAGATCTTATTCTGGCAACCACAACGAACACAGACTATCGGGCCCGGCATTTCGACGAGATTCCAACGGCTATCACAAAAATGACCGGTCAGCTGAGTGATTACTGGTCAAGCAGCAACCCCAACAATTCCGTGCCATCAGCCGGGCAGTATCCATTTACCCGGACCGTTCTCTCCGACGATCCGCTGGCTCGAACTGTCGAACAGTCGGCAGCTGGTGAGCACTATCGCATCGGGGCTGGACGGACTGTTAGGACTTCATATGGCCCGGCCAGCGACCGTGAACTCGTAACAATGTTCGGCAGTGATGCGCCAGTAGATTCGGCCGTAAGCCGCGTGGCAACTACCGATCAGAATGGCGTCACATCAATTTCATATGTCCGTTTTGACGGAAAGACAATTGCCACATGCCTTGTTGCAGGAACCAGTAACACTGCACTGCTAAAGCTCAATGACTCCTCGGTCGTAAATTCCATTATAGTGCGTGACACCGTCCGTGGTGGCGTCAAGGTTGACAAACGGCGCATCGTGTCGGAACGCCCCTTGCAGATACTCACAACCACACCGGTTACATTCACATACTTCCTGCATCCTGACACACTTCAGAATGCATGCGCTGATATCTGTACCACCTGCGAGTATTCGGCACGTGTAGAGGTCATCAATGCCAAGACGGGTGAACGTGTGTACACCGATTCTGTAAACTCCTTGCGAGGTAAGTGTGGTGGTGTGAGCGCATCTACGCTTGGTGAAACGACGCGTGAACTGGCTCCAGGATCTTACATCTTGCGTCGCGTGCTAACGCCCTACTGGTACAGTGCTGATTCGGCACACCCCCAGGTGTTGAAGGCCGAGATCACAGCAGCAAATCGACGTACGTCTGAGTCGTTTGTGCGTCGGGCATTCACAACAAGCAGTTTTGAGTCAGATCTGGATAGCGTCCGAAGAGGCCGGCATCTGACCAATGCTGACCTAGTGCACCGCATGCTGATGCGCTACAAGGCCTATCGAGATTCGATCCTGAAAACAGATACAGCTGGCACAGTACCGATCGATGCCTGTTTTTCCGTAACGCTTGATACGGCGCTATGCAGAACCGGATGTGAGACAGACCAGTATGGTCGATACTCATTTGAATCTCTCCTATTTGATCGATGGGCAGATTCAGTCAACAGCCGCACGTCGCCCGACTCCGGCAGAGAGATCGCTGCATACGTCCGCTGGTATGATGGCACGCCCTTGCTGAGTGACGTAGATATGACGCCGGGTCCGGGTAAGAGTGCAAATGGGATTATCGACTCCCTCGTACGGCTGATGGTCGATTCAGGGGGCTATCACTGCGCCGATCTCTACGCCTGCTGGCAGGCCGTCGTTGGGGTGTATGGTGCCACACGATGGAGCGGTGATTCGTTGTCCTGGCTGAGTTCTGGTGATAATATTCTCCAGCAGTTTCTTGACTGTGCCGGAACTAAGTATTGCAGCGCAGCGCCGTATGATCAAAAGATCACAGGTGAAGCATGGTTGCTGAACGCCTGGAAAGTGATGCCGTATTCACCCGACCCATACACGAATGACCAGTGCCAAGCGCTTATGAGTTATGATTCGACATGGACATGCACCGCAGCGGATTCCATGGAGATCGACAGCAAGTATCAGCAATTGCTTCGGTGCATAGCAGGAACAGACCGCATGAAGATGCCTGTGGATTCTGCACGTCTGATTCAGCTTGCAAAAAAAGATAATCCGTATTACAAACCTGTCTCAGGGACATTCAATGCCGATAGCACTAGAAAGTTCTATGCTGAAATGATGGACACCTGTCGATCAGGCTGCGAGCGCAGGCGTAACGCCTTTCGTGATAGCGTTGTGCGACTCTACAACAAAGAAGGCTACTTTGTAGAGGGCTACCTAGAGCGTCTGCCGGGTCGTCCATATCGTGGCGACACGATCTCTACGCATCAGATTGCCTGCATGGTAGGCATGTTGGTTGGAGAATGCGATGATCAGTGCACATTTCCTGTTGATCTGCGAAAGATAAACGGTCGTGATAGCATTGTGCGTCCAAATCAAAGCGACCTGCTAGAGTGGCAGAAGGCTTCGTATTCAACGTCATTTAGGATGCAACGTCCGGTAGCAGGTGATACGTGTCCCTCTGACCAGTGGAAACACATCGAACGAACGGTGGTCCTGGCCGACTTGATCGTCGAGGTGTTGAATGCTGAGCTGGCATCGTACAAAGAGAAGGTCGATGCCATGATATCCCGTTGGGACGCAGGCACCGTGATCGCCAAGCTTGCGGCGATCTATCCTACAATCACAAACACGTGCCTTCCTCCTCCGGGATCAAATCTCGCTGCGGGTGCTCCAGGACCATGGACGGTGATTGTGAATAGAAGCAAGCCATCTCGCTTCTTCATCGAGCGCGCCAAGGGTACCTGTCAGATCATGTACGAACCACCAACCGAGAATCCTCGAGAACTCTACTCGCCAACAAATCCACACCCACTTGTAAAGCTCCTCAATCGCTACCTGCGAGATAGCTGGGGCAAAAAGGTGCCGGAGGACATTCTTGACAAGTACGAAATCATCAGCACGAGCGAGTCGATCCCGTTTCATGCGCCAAGCAACGCGGTGGCCATCTACCGCGTCAGGCCACTTGTTGCGTCCGACTCAGTTGAGATAGTGGCCTTGTCGGATGATCCGCTTAAGCCCAGCTTTGCTTGTGACGATGATGGACTTACGTTTAGCAGACGCCGGTTGTCAACATATCCTTCATCGTTCGTAACAAACTGGTCGATGTGCGACACCATAACGTTTGCCTGCATTAACGGGCGGACGATGACATTGCGTCAGATTGAGAAAGACCTGGCCGTGAGTTCCCGGACGCAGTATTTGATCAGACTCGATCCGGACGACGATTCTCTGTACGTCGTTGGAGATCTACGGCTTGGAATATGTTCGCCTCAATTCTACAATGTGTTGTTCAATATCAATCCAGTGTATCAAATTGATTCAGTGTTTCGGTTAGGATTCTATCTACCGAAGATATTGACAACAGCCAGCAGTGACCGGTCGCATACCGCCGATAAGCAAGCACTCAGGGAGTTGATTGATGGCAGGGCTTTTCGAGACTCGATCGGCTTCTTCTACCAGACCCCTGATGGGCGCTTGGCATTCAAGCTTCGTCTGGCAGACTCCACAATCGACCACACATTTGGTGACTGTCTGAACTTTACATGCACACAGCCACCACCAGCCGAAGAGTGCCGAGCATTACCGCTCTGTAACATTTGCGATACAGTGCGGTGTGCCAACGTTTGTTTCCGGTGGGTAGATGCCGACACGCTTGCACCGACCGTTCTAACCGTATCTAAGAGCTGTGCAGCAGAAGAAGTCGAGCGCTTGCTCTGGCGTATCGAGCAACAGTTCTCCGAGAATCTTGAGACCAAGCACAGAACTGTTGATGTAGCCTACACCTCATCATGCTTCGATCCTGCGCGCGTGCGCGACCGTTTCGTGGCAAGTCGCGGCGAGAGCTATTATCACTACACGCTCTACGCCTACGACCGTGCCGGTAATCTTGTCGAGACAGTCCCACCGTCGGGCTTCCGGCCAATCCCAACTGGCAAGGATCGGCGCGACACTTCGACCCATGTCATGCGCACCTCCTATGAGTACAACACACTTGGTCAGCTGGTTGAGCAGTTTACCCCGGATGGCGGCCTTACAAAGTTCTGGTACGACCATGTAGGACGTCTGCGTCTGTCACAGAATGCCCGCCAGAAGACCACAGGTCACTTTTCCTACACCAATTATGACGCCCTCGGTCGTACAGTAGAGGTTGGTCAGCGCGCTGCATCCGCGATTGGCGATCCCGCTTCACACGCCCAGACAGTAGCTACCACTTCGAGCGGCACCGACAGGGTTGTCACCACCTACACAGGTGCGTACACGTTGCCCGCCCCATATAGCGACAGTGTGCAGACGCATCTTCGTAATCGGATATCGCGCGTGGTATCCGATCAGGATGGCGACACGACAACAACTACCGACCAGGTAGCGACGTTCTACTGCTACGATGCGCACGGCAATGTGAAGTGGATGGTGCAGAGCCTGCCGGCCCAGCAGGAGAACGGGGCTCCCCTGGTTACGTACATCGGATATACGTACGATCTGATCTCAGGAAAGGTACGTAAGGTGCACTACCGTCCGGAGCAGAACGACGCCTACCACCAGCGTTACACCTACGACCACGACGGGCGCGTCATCAGTGCCGAGACCTCCCGCGATGGTATCGTTTGGGTGCGCGATGCGTCATACGCATACGAGCTGCACGGCCCCTTGCGCCGCATCGAGATCGGTCAGGACAGCGTGCAGGGGATTGATTACACCTACACGATCAACGGCTGGCTCAAGTCCATCAACCACCCGTCCAGTGAA
>JBEIIK010000095.1:0-8524 GCA_040380835.1 Ignavibacteria bacterium
ATCAGTAATCAGTCATCAGTAATCAGTAATCACTATCTTCCTCCGTGCTACGCCCCCTTCTGATGATTCTTGCAACGGTTGGAGTGATCTATGTTCTGGATCATTCCTGGGGGACCATCCCACCCCTCGGACGTTTTCTTAGTCCGCAGCACGGTGTGTGGCAGAATGCCGAGTCCGTCACACGTGACCATGGCGGCAATATTCGTTTTGATGGGTTGCAGGGGGCTGTCGAGATCGTGTTCGACGAGAAGCTCGTGCCGCATGTGTTTGCGCAGTCAGACGAGGACCTAGTGTTTGCACAGGGGTATCTACACGCTCGCTACCGGTTGTTTCAGATGGACCTACAGACGCGCGCCGCAGCTGGTGAGGTGAGCGAGTTTGCAGGTGAGAAAGCTATCCGCTTTGACCGGCAGCAGCGTAGGCTCGGCATGGTCTATGGCGCCGAGGCTGCTGTGCGCGAGATCGAGCGTGATCCCGAGGCAAAGCGTCTCTTTGATGCCTATACGCGGGGCATAAATGCCTGCATCGCAGGTCTGACGCCTGAGCGGTGGCCTTTGGAGTACAAGCTCCTCAACTTCGCACCCAAACCGTGGTCGAACCTGCGCACGGCACTTCTGCTGAAGATGATGGCCAAGATGCTGGCCTCGGACAACAGTCAGGACGTTGCCTATACGAATCTGATTGGACGCTTGATGCCCGAGGAACTTCAGGTGCTCTATCCTGAAGTCCACGACTCGCTTGTCCCGATTGTACCGAAGGGCACGGTGTTTCCCAAGCCCTCGGTCGTTCCGGCACGTCCTCAAGGGGCTAACCCCTCAGGTGCCTACCAAGGCAAGGCGATTTCGTTTTTCGAGGAATACCATGCCAATGAAAACACCGGCAGCAACAATTGGGTTGTTGCAGGCACGCGCACAAAGAGCGGTTTCCCGATTCTCTGTAACGACCCACATCTGGAACTGTCGCTCCCATCGATCTGGTATGAGATGCAGCTCAGCACCCCGCGCAATAGCGCGTATGGTGCCACACTCCCGGGGAGCCCCTTCGTCATCATCGGTTTCAACGAGTCAGTGGCATGGGGGGTAACTAATTCTCAACGGGACGTACGCGATCACTATGCGATCCGTTTTCGTGATGCACGACGCCGGGAGTACTGGTACAACGGACGCTGGGAGAAGGCGAAGCTGAAGATCGAGCGGATATGCGTGCGAGGACAGGATGACGTGTTGGACACCGTCGCATACACCGTGTTCGGACCTGTCATGATCGACCCGACGTTCGTCGATTCCACGTCATCGATGCAGTCAATTGCCGTGCGCTGGACGGCACACGATCCGAGCAACGAAGGCATGACGTTCTACCGGCTCAATCACGCACGCTCGTACAGTGACTATCTCGAGGCGATCAGGACGTTCCAGTGTCCGGGGCAGAACTTCGTCTTTGCCTCGCATAGTGGCGACATTGCCCTCTGGCAGCAGGGTAAGTTTCCAGCACGATGGCAAGGTCAGGGCCTATCCATCATGCCTGGTACGGACAACACCTACACCTGGCAGGGGTACATTCCGCAGTCCGAGAATCCGCATGTGGTGAACCCTGCACGGGGTTTCATCGAAAGCGCGAATCAGCGTCCAGCAGATGCATCATACCCATACTTCATTCCCGGCAACTACATCACCTCGCGCGGGGTGGCCATCGAACGCTATCTGTCCTCGATGCGTGGCATCACTCCTGCAGACATGATGAAGCTGCAAAACAACGTCACCAACGTCACAGCCGAGGATGCTCGCCCCCTGCTGCTGGCGCACACTGATGAGCAACGACTACGTCCGGCAGCGAAACGATATCTGCGGATATTCCGCAGTTGGAATCTGCAGGCAACTGCATGGTCGGTCGGGCAGACGATCTTTGACCGCTGGTGGGACAGCCTGAGCGTGGCTCTATGGGACGATGAACTCGGCTTGACGCTGCGCAAGGCACCATCGCCAAAGGAGCAGACAACGCTGGAGCTTCTGCTGCGTGACATGTCACTATCGTTCATCGATGACACGCGAACGCCCCAAAGGGAATCGCTCACAGACATCATCACCCTTGCCCTCAATCGTGCATCGCTTAGTCTCGAGCAAGACGAGCGCGCGAGTGGTCTTGCCTGGAGTACCGTAAAGAACGTTACGGTCTACCACCTCCTGAAGAATGCTGTTCCTGCTTTCGCGCGGTCGGGATTGCGCGTAGGGGGCGACGGGAATATGATCAATGCCGTATCACACAGCCATGGCCCCAGCTGGCGCATGATCGTTCACATGACCAGTCCCGTGGAGGCCTATGGCATCTATCCGGGCGGACAGAGCGGCAACCCGGGCAGCCCCTTTTACGACAACAATATCGACGCTTGGGCACGGGGCTCCTACAATCGCCTGCGCATGATGAAACGAGCAGATGCCCGTGGCGCTTGGGTGCTACGCTTAACAACGGGTGAGCCATGACGTTTCTCCGCGCAACCATCACCAGTATTGCGTTGTGCTATGTGGCCGGACTTTTCCTGCCGTGGTGGAGCATTGCCATCTGTACGTTCATCACGTCACTCATCTTCCGTCAGCGTCCACTCGTTAGCTTCCTCTCCGGCTTCCTTGCCGTCTTTCTGCTCTGGACGTCACTGGCGATGATCATCGACATCCTGAACAACAGCATTCTCTCCACCCGCATCGCCAGCGTTCTGCCAGTGGCTGGCAGCCCCTACCTCCTCATCCTTGTCACAGGATTCATCGGCGGTCTGGTCGGAGGCCTGGGAGCCAGCGCTTCGCCCAGGTATGAGGTGTGACGTTTCAGGTTGTAGCTCCGCAATCTGTAACCGTAATCGTAATCAGTCATCAGTAATCAGTCATCAGTAATCTGCAATCAGTAATCAGTCATCAGTAATCGTAATCAGCAATCTGTAATCAGTCATCAGTAATCAGTAATCAGTAATCGTAATCAGTAATCAGTAATCGTAATCAGTAATCAGTAATCGTAATCAGTAATCAGTCATCGGTAATCAGTAATCAGTAATCTGTCATCCTCCGTCCCTCCGTAACTTTGCGTCCTATGCCAACGCTCGAACTTCCGGTACTGAACACCCCTGATGCGCCCCCTGCCCCTTCCAACGGGCTGAAGGTGTATGTGGAGACCTACGGGTGTCAGATGAATGTGAACGACACCGAGATCGTGCAGGGTGTGATGCATCAGCACGGCTATGCGGTGGCCGACACGGCCGATGACGCAGACGTGGTGCTCCTGAACACCTGTGCCATCCGCGACAATGCCGAGCGCAAGATCCACGAGCGTCTGAACCACCTGAAGTACAATAAGCGGTCGAACAAGGACCTGGTGATCGGCGTGCTGGGCTGCATGGCCGAGCGCCTGCGGGCGCAGCTACTGGACAAGCAGATGGTGGACGTTGTAATCGGTCCGGACGAGTACCGTCGCGTGCCGGAGCTGGTTGAGCAGGCTCGTGGCGGTGAGCGCGGCATTGCTGTGAAGCTCTCGCGCGTAGAGACTTATGACGACATTGTGCCACTGCGCACCGAGGGCATTTCGGCATGGATCTCCATCATGCGCGGGTGCGATAAGTTCTGCACGTTCTGCGTAGTGCCCTTCACACGTGGACGTGAGCGCTCTCGCCCCCTATCGAGCGTTGTTGACGAGGCCAAGCACCTCTGGGACAGCGGCTTCAAGGAGATCACCGTGCTGGGTCAGAACGTGAACTCCTACCGCGATGAGGAACGGGGCTTTGACTTTGCCGACCTTCTGGCGCACACGGCGCGCGCCGTGCCGCAGATGCGCATCCGATACACGACCTCGCATCCGCAGGATATGTCGGACAAGCTCATCGACACCATGGCCGAGCACGACAACATCTGCAAGTACATCCACCTGCCTGTACAGTCGGGTTCCAACCGCATCCTCGAGCTGATGAACCGCACGTATACTGTGGAGCATTACCTCGGACGCATCCGCCGCATCAAGCAGGCCATGCCGGACTGCGCCATGAGTACCGACATCATTGCCGGGTTCTGCACGGAGACTGAGGAAGACCATCAGCGCACGCTGGATGTGATGCGCGAGGTCCGCTACGAGGGGGCGTACATGTTCGCCTACTCGCCGCGCGCGAACACCAAGGCCTGGAAGATGGGCGACGACGTACCGGATGAGGTTAAGAACCGGCGTCTGAACGAGATCATTGAACTGCAGAACGGCATCTCCCGCGAGATCAACGCGTTGGAGATCGGCCGCACGCACGGCGTCCTCGTCGAGGGGCCAAGCAAGCGCAATGCCGCCCAGTGGAAGGGGCGGACCGACACCAACAAGACCGTCATCTTCCCTCACGAGGACGTGCGCGGTTACGTCATCGGCGACATCGTTACCGTGACCATCGAAAGCTCCTCCAGCGCCACGCTGGTGGGGAAGCTGGTGTAGGGGGGGGGTGTTAGGGCAGGTGAGGGGCGACCTGCTCCAGGGACTCTACGACCACGTTAGCGCCGGCCTCGATCAACCTGTTGCGACGTCGCTCGAGACCCACACCGATGAAATTGATCCCAATGGCGTTGGCTGACCGCACATCCCACACGCCATCGCCGATATATGTCACTGACTCGACACGTTCAATTGCATAGCGTTCCCTGCACTTCTGAATTCCATGCATGAGGATGTTCCGCCTGTCAATGTGATGATTAGCCGTAGACATCGGGACCATGGAATGGCCGATCCCGGCAGCATGAAGTTTGAAGAGCGCAGAGTCTCGCCAGCATCCAGTTGCAATGCCCACTGCATACCCTTTCCATAGTAGATCGGACATGATCATTCGTGCGCCCCTCATTGATTGAAAGTGCTCCGGGTTTGCACTGTAGGCCGACCGTAGAAGGGTCATATACTCCCGCTCGATCTCTCCGTACAAGTGGTCAGGAGGCTCAGCGTGTACGCGTCTTATCACTTCGTCGGCAATTCCACTATCGGTACTATGCTCATAGGTTGACCAGTCACGGGATAGACCCGGAATGTCAAGACAGGTTTCGAGTGCCGCTGTTAGACACAGCTCATCGATGTGATTCGTGTTCGTGAGCGTTCCATCCACATCAAGCAGGACAATGTGCATATTCAGCCACTAATCCTTCACGGTTTGCAGATCGGTTACCCATAGTGACCGTCCGATTCCAAAGACAGCGACGATCAAGAATATGGGCGCAGCAATCACATAGGTCCGTCCGGTGTGAAGAAACAACCCTGTCCAATCGATCGATGTTTCTAGGGTGCTGGCGCCGACGTAGAGCGTGCAACTTGCCAGGTATCCAAAGGAGTCGGCGAAATACATCAGAAAGCCTACAGTTCCCTCGAGCCTGTAAAGTGCAATCAGTCGCTCGAACAACATACTGTTGAAGGGGATGTAGGCGATGTATGTGCCAACCCCTGTTAGGATCATCCATACCTCTGGGCTGATGCTGTTTTTATAGAACAGCACAGTTGACACACCAACAAGAATAGCCGACGAAAGCAGCAGCAGTAGCTGTGCACGCACCGCATTGCGATGGCGTCTTATCCGAGCTACGAAAATGAGTATCACCAGCACAATCAGCGTTACTGCGATCTCCAACCGAGCAAACAGTGCTGGTTCGGCCGGAAGTCGCAGCTCACGAAAAATATCCACCATGAACGAGTCCCTGATATCACGGTAAACCGTGAGAACAACATAGAGAAGTGTTAGCGGGATGAGAGACCAGAACATCTCCCGAAACATAATTC
This sequence comes from Ignavibacteria bacterium, assembly GCA_040380835.1. Classification (GTDB taxonomy): domain Bacteria; phylum Bacteroidota; class Ignavibacteria; order Kapaibacteriales; family Kapaibacteriaceae; genus UBA10438. The sequence continues at coordinate 5,767 of JBEIIK010000095.1, forward strand.
CTCTATCGTCTCTAGACATTGCCCTGCGTACACTTCGAGATCGCTTCTCGTCTTCCGTCGGCGGCGGCAGTCGATTCAAGAGCCACAAACCAAAACCGATCAATGGGATGGCGCAGAATGAGGCGCAGAGAGGTGCCCATGCATTCGAGACGTTGATCACGGTCGTCAAGAAGACCGTGACGCTTTTCGCGGCGCCGCTGGCAAGAATAAAGCTCGTGCTCAGGAATACTCCAATCAAGTCTGTGGCATTGCGTCCCTCAACAAAGGCAAACAACAATCCCCAGATCAGCCCAAGCGACATTCCATTGAGGAACATGGCGATCAGACCGATAGCTGGACTGCTCAATGCAAAGACCAGGAGAAACCCCATTGCACTGGCTGCCAGTATGACAATCATGACAGACCGTCGTTCAACGGTTGTAGCGCTGACCGTTCGAATGCCGATGAACTTCGAGAGAGTGTATCCAAGAATCTGGGCTACGATGACCGCCACCTTGAAGTTAATTCCCGAGATCTCATCGCTCTGATAGTCCAGTGCTGTGATAGGTTTGCGGATGAAGTACATTCCCACATAGACAGCAAAGGAGGCGATGCCCAGGAGCCACGCCGTTGCAGTCGTCTGGTCCGCTCGTTTCAGCATTTCTGAACTTCTGCGAGAGTGTCGCTGAACGCTTCAAAAGGAGGAAGGCCGGCTAGGTTAATGATCTTAGCGCGGTCGTCCCATCTTCGAACGCGCACTGCGGAGTCCGCCCACTCGCACGCAGCAAATGTCTCACACTCCTCGGCCGACATCAGGCCCCCTTGTAGGATGAGGGATTGTCGGCTGGCATCCGAGAGAACATCAGTATACTCTGGCGCCATCGTGCACAGATACCGTTTGGCTTCGGCGTGCAGACGCACTGTTTCGGTAATCTCCGGCGGAAAGCCCAGACATAAAAGAAACTCCGCACCTAAGCGGCCATGATCGATCACGCCTACTTGCGTGCGAAGGTGCCTGTTAGAAGACAAAAGGTGCCCTATATCATGCAAGAGGGCTGCACATACCAACCATGGTTCAGCTCCCTCTGACCGAGCAAGGAGTGCACATTGGATGGCATGTTCCGTCTGCGTCGTTGCTTCGCCATCATACTGTGCAGCGCCGCGATCTCGATACAGGGCGCACACCATCTCGACGATCGAGTAGGCTAAGCTCATGATCAGGTTGCCTGATAGGTTCCGCCGATGATCTCCTCTGCCAATCCGAACGACAGCGTCATTCCGGCACCGCCAAGTCCGTTCACAACGGTTATCTGCTCAGATACCACGCTGACGAACTCTGAACGATTAATGCACTTGGCGTAGATACCGATCCAAGACTCATCGATTCTGATTGGAGGTAGATCCACGAAACGCGCAATTTCCTGAGTGACCAGATCGTTCAAATCGGACCTGACAAACGGGTCGAGCGTATGGCCGTATTCATGCGTGTCGCCCATGACGAGCTGGCGCGTGGAATTTTGCGACAGCAGTACATGGATACCATGAGCAACATACTCGGGTCGTTCGCTTGAAACCCGGACCCGGAGGTCTTCTAGGCTGCTGAGTTCCAAAAATGCATCATAGTGCAGCAACGTAAGTCCTGCGCATAGAGCCGGACCAAGATCCCAATCCATCGGGAGTGCTGTTGAGCGCATCATCTGAAGTTTTACTCGAATAAGTTCAGATTCCTGCTGAACACGCGGCAGAAGTATCTCGAAGTCCTGGCCGGAACATACATATGCCCGATCGAACTCAATGATCTGGTCTGCACAAAACAGAACACCGTCTTCCATCGCAACAGCGTTGACACCGAATCGAAACTCGACGTTATACCGAGACGCCAGATAGTCAATAATTCTCGGTATTGCCTGGCGTGGATCAACATTCACTTCAAAGGGACTCCACATGCTACCTCGAAGGTTGTCCCCTCGAACGGCTGGCGCTTTTTCTATTGTCTCATTCGCCGACAACAACTGAATATCAAGATTTGCACTCGAACAGAGCTCAACGAATTCCTCAATTACACGGTACTCATCCTCACGGTGCACAACGTGCAGACTGCCATTTTGAGCAAAGTACATTCCCGTCTGCTCTGCTAGCTCCGTCCAAATCGACCGGGAGCGAAGTGCTCGGTCGAATCGGCGTCCAAGCGGTTGCCCGATCGGCCAGATAAGACCAAAGTTGCGAATACTGGCACCGACTGGCCGCAGACTTCGTTCAACTACAACTACGCTCTTGCCACGCCGCGCCGCCGAAAGGGCGTGGGCCAGACCCACGATGCCGCTACCCACGACTAAGACATCATGCATGATTAGCCCCCAACGACACCAAGATGCTCGAGAATCTGAAAGGGCTCGTGAGCGATGGCTGTAGCGCCAGCTAATCGTAGCGGATTTTCGGAGTGTGTTCCGTAGGTAACACCGATAATCAAGCTGCAGCCTGCCGTTTCACCCTGCTTCATATCGGACGGTGTGTCTCCAACCTTTGCAACACGGTCGGGATAGCGAACGGCACAGCGTCGCATGATCTCATAGATCATGTCGGGATATGGCCTTCCATGGTTAACATCATCTGAACAGACCACACCGCGATACCACTCCCGCCCCTTCCAGCCGACGATGTCAACAATGCGAGTGGCAATTTCGCGATCGAATCCGGTGTCGAAGTAGACATATCGTCCTGATGCATGGATCTCATCAAGAACTTCTTCGATTCCGGGTATCGGCGAAGCTACTGATAC
>JBEIIK010000096.1:0-8223 GCA_040380835.1 Ignavibacteria bacterium
GTAAGCACCATATTTCTGATGCCGCACGAAAAGTACACCTACCTCAACTCGAGCATCATCCGCGAGCTCGGACGCTACCGCCGCGAGCTCTCCGAGTTCGTCCCGGCGATCGTTGCCGAGCGCCTGAAAGAGAAATTCGCATGAAGGTTCACATCCTGACGCTGGGATGCAGTAAGAACACGGTTGACAGTGAGACGCTGGCCGGACATCTGACGGCCAATTCCCTCGAGCTCGCCACTGATATCGACGACGCCGATACGCTGGTGATCAACACCTGCGGCTTTATCGACCAAGCCAAGGAAGAAAGCGTCAATGCGATTCTCGAGGCCGCCAAGCTGCGCAGCAGCGGACGCCTGAAGCAGCTTGTAGTGGCCGGGTGCCTGAGCGAGCGTTACGGCGACGATCTGCGACGCGAGATCCCCGAGGTCGATCACTTCTTCGGCACTGAAGCCTACAGCCAGATCATCAAGGCCATCTCGCCGGACCTCAAATACACACTCTTGGGCGAGCGCATTCTGACAAGCCCCGTTACCTATGCCTACCTGAAGATCTCCGAAGGATGCGATCACCCCTGCTCATTCTGTGCCATCCCGGTCATGCGCGGCAAACACCGCAGCATCGACCAGGACACCCTCGTGACGAGCGCCTGCTCACTCGTGGCACAGGGGGCGAAGGAGATCGTGCTGGTGGCCCAGGATCTGACGTTTTACGGCATGGACATCGACGGCAGGCGCACGCTGGCTCCCCTGCTGGAGCGTATTGCCGGCGAGAGCGGCGCCGAGTGGATCCGTTGCATGTATGCCTATCCTTCGAACTTCCCCACGGATGTGCTGCGTGTTATCCGCGATACACCGAACATCTGCACATACCTGGACATGCCCCTTCAGCATGCCTCCAGCAATGTGCTGAAAAACATGCGGCGCGGCATCACGCGCCGGACCACTGAGGAGCTGCTGGACGAGATCCGGCAGACGGTACCCGACATCGTTCTGCGCAGCACATTCATCGTGGGCTACCCTTCGGAAACCGAGGCCGACGTTGATGAACTCGAAGAATTCATCACCGCGCAGCGGTTTCAGCGTCTGGGCGTGTTCACCTACTCGCAGGAAGACGACACGTATGCCTACATCCTTGGCGACCCGATCCCGGCCGAGGTCAAGGAGCAGCGTCGGGCCCGCATCATGCAGGCGCAGCAGCAGATCTCTTTCGAGCACAACCAGAAGCGCATTGGTCAGCACGTCCGCGTGCTGATCGAAGAAGAACTCTCAGGTGAATGGAGGGGGCGCACCGAGGCCGACGCACCGGAGGTTGACAACGAGATCTATGTGCGATCAGAAAAGCCCCTTGCCGTCGGCGAGTTTGTAATGGCTGAGGTCGAGGACGCCTCAGAGTTCGACCTGTTCGCTTCGGCCGTTCGTTAATGCCTATAGCTGCGCAGCAAGGCTGCGACAGCAGCGATGCTCACAAGGGCCATCACAGACAGCAGGAAGGCAATGCCGAGATGGTCACTTTGACCCGCTGCGACGCTCTTCCACTGTAAGATCCCGCGCCAGAGAAATGTCAGAGAAAAGATCGCACACGCCGAGATGCTGGCCGGAAGCGTCCACATGCGTCCCATCCTGTGCAGCACACCAAGCATCACCAGCAGTGCCCCGAAGATGGTGCCATTGAACAGCGAGCTCGTGCTATGCTCGTGTGTCAACTGATATCCGGCCAATCCGCTCAGAAGCAGAAAGACGCCGTAGAGTATCAGCAAAAGACTCACCTGACGCGTATTCATCATGCGCTCAGCGTCCCGTCAACCATGATCAGCTGGCGGTCTGTGCGTTGGGCCAGATCCGCGCTGTGCGTGGCAATGATACAGGCCGAGCCCTGCTCGCGCACCAGGCCAATGAGCAGATCACGCACCTGGGCAGCATTTGCAGAATCGAGATTCCCGGTGGGCTCATCGGCAAGAACCAGTGCTGGTGAATTCATCAGTGCCCGGGCAACGGCCACGCGCTGCTGCTCTCCCCCGGAGAGCTCCGTAGGAAGGTGACCCGCACGATGCTGCAGGTCCACACGCGCAAGAAGCTCTTCTGCGCGGCTGCGCGCCTGACGCACTGACTGACCGGCGATGCGTGCTGGCATCATGACGTTTTCAAGGGCGGTGAATTCGGGCAGCAGGTGATGAAACTGATAGACAAAACCGATCGTGCGCGAGCGCACTGTGGCCAGTCGTTCGGCGGAGATCGTCGTAATGTCAACCATCTGTCCGTCATGCTGGATCTCGACGCTTCCCGCATCTGGCATGTCCAGCGAACCAAGGATATGCAGCAATGTGCTTTTACCGGCACCGCTCGGCCCCATGATGGATACAACCTGGGATGCTTCAACGCTGATGCTTACGCCGCGCAGCACCTGCGTCGGGGCGGCATCTACGCCGTGATAGGACTTTGTCAGGTTCCGTGCCCTAAGGATCATGGGGCGAACTGTCCGATGATGCGAACGTCGTTCTCATACAACAAGCGGATGTCGTCAATCCCAGTGAGCATCATCACCACACGCTCCACACCAAAACCGAAGGCAAACCCCGAATACTCGTCGGGATCAATACCCGAGGCACGCAGGACGTTCGGGTGAACCATGCCGGCACCGCAGATCTCCAGCCAGCCCGAGTGCTTGCAGATTCGGCATCCTTTGGCATCGCACAGAAAGCAGGACATATCGACTTCGCAGCTTGGTTCGGTGAACGGGAAGAACGAGGTCCGAAAACGGAACTGTGCATTTTCATCGTAGAACCGCCGTGCAAAGGCCATGATCGTCCCCTTCAGGTCGGCCATGCTCACCCCCTTGTCGATATAGAGCCCCTCGATCTGATGAAACTCCGCCAGCGAGCGCGCGCTAACGGCCTCGTTGCGATAGACACGTCCGGGCATGATGCACCGGATAGGGGGCTTCATCTGCTGCATCACGCGCACCTGCACAGATGATGTATGCGTGCGCAGCAGCACGTCGGAACGTCCTGCAGCGTCAACAAAGAACGTATCCTGCATATCCCGAGCCGGATGGTCGGGCGCAAAGTTCAGGAGTTCGAAGTTGTGTGCATCGTCCTCGACATCCGGACCCTCGGCAACGTCAAAGCCCATCGAACCGAAGATGTTGATGAGTCTATCCACGGTTTGAGTGATCGGATGCACAGCCCCTGGCCGCACACCGCGCGCTGTGAGAGTGACGTCGATCGGCGCAACGTTGCGGCGAACCGAATAACGTTCAACGGCGTTCGTATGAATGCTCTCTGCTCGGGCGCGAACCTCGTTGAGAAGCTTGCCGACAAGGGGCTTGTCTTCTTTGGGAACCGAGCGCAGCTGCTCGACGCATGCCTGAAGGGTCCCTTTCTTGACAAGGTGTCGGAGCCGGAACGTTTCGGCATCATCGGCAGAAGCTATGGCGTTTCCATCTTCATCGATGACACGCGCGAGCTGATGCAGTTCTTCAAGTAACGACATAGTGCAAATTAGTCAGGAACGACAACGGCGACAGCGATAAACCTTCGCCGTCGCCGCTTTCGTTGTGATAGGGAGCGCGTTCGTCCCTTTGAGTTTTGTAGTGTACGCCGCTCTTAGAGCGACTTAACCAGCGTCGTGAACACCTGTGGGTGATTCATGGCGATATCTGCCAGTACCTTGCGGTTGATTCCGATATTCTTCAGCTTCAGACCGTGCATCAGGCGCGAATACGTCGTGCCATTGGCACGTGCCGCGGCGTTGATGCGGATGATCCAGAGCGAACGGAACGTGCGCTTCTTGTTCCGACGGTCGCGATAGGCGTACTGAAGACCCTTCTCGACGTGGTGCTTGGCAATGGTCCAGACCTTTGACCGTGCGCCCCAGTAGCCCTTGGCGAGCTTGAAGTACTTCTTCTTCCGCTGGTGCGCCGCTACTTTGTTGACACTGCGTGGCATGTCAAACCTCCATGTGTTGTGTCGTCAGGAGAACGGCATGTCCCTGATCGACGATGAGTAAAAAAGTTCGATGGCTTAGCGCATGGCCAGGCAGTGCAACACGTTATTCATGTTGCTGGCATCGACAAGCGTATCCTGACGCAGGTTGCGCTTACGTTTGCGCGACTTGCTCGTCAGGATGTGACTGCGGTTTGCCTTTTGACGCTTGATAGCACCAGAACCGGTGATCTTGAAGCGCTTCTTGGCTCCCGAATTCGTCTTCATCTTTGGCATTGCTTGCTGCTCCTTACGGAAAACTATTGTGTGATCGTTGTTGGCTGCGCCTGCGAGACTACTGCAGCATCCTGAGGTTGATCACCGGCTGGCGCGGTCTTCTTCTTCGGAACTTTCTTCGATTCAGGTGCCAGAAGCACCCCGAGGAAACGTCCCTCCATCTTCATCGGCTGATCGACCTTCGAAACGTCGGCAAGCGCATCGATGAATCGCTGAAGTAGCACTTCGCCAAGTTCCTTGTGCAGGATCTCCCGCCCTTTGAACATAACCGTTGCTTTGACCTTGTGACCTTCGACCAGGAACTCGCGCGCATGACGTGTCTTGAAGTCAAAGTCATGAGTGTCCGTCCCGGCCTTGAACCGTACTTCTTTCAGCGACGTCTGCGTCTGCGTCTTCTTCTGCTGCTTCTCTCTCTTCTGCTGTTCGTAGATGAACTTGCCGTAGTCAATAATCTTACAAACCGGTGGGTTGGCCTGAGGTGCGATCTCCACGAGATCGAGTTCACGCTCGCCGGCAATGCGCAGCGCTTCCTTGCGTGGCAGGACACCCAAAGGGGCTCCCGTTGCATCGACGACTCGTAGCTCGGGGGCACCGATTTCGTCGTTGATCTTGTGCTTTCGCTGCGTTTCGACGCGTGGTCCTTGCGGCGGGATGTACGGACGCCTCAAACAAACCTTCCTGTATAGTAGATGATGATTGGCAAGACGGCAAATATAGGTGTTTCCGTGGGTTACGACAAAGTGCATGTCCCGGCAAAACATCAGCCGGATGTAATTTTGAGTTCCCCATTACGTCAACGCTCCCCATGAACGACCAATCCGAGGTGCTCGACTCGATCGAGCAGGCCGACCGCCGCACATCTACCGCCCTTGACAAGTTGCCAGTACTTCCCTTGCGCGACATTGTCATTTACCCCCACATGATCTTCCCAGTGTTGATCGGTCGAGCATCCTCGCTCAAGGCAGTGGCCGAGGCGATGGAGCGTGAGAAGTTCATCTTCGTGGTGTCACAGAAGCAGGCTTCAACCGACGATGCAACCATCGACGACATCTACTCGGTGGGAACGGTGGCTAAGATCCTGCAGGTGATGCGCTTGCCGAACAACCTGCTCAAGGTCCTGGTCGAAGGCACCGTCCCGGGCAAGATCACTTCCACCATCCGCACCGAGCCGTTTCTCGAAGTGGGTATCACGACTATCCCGGCCCATGCCGATATGAGTGACCGCAACCTGGCGGCCCTGGTGCGTCACGCCACGGAGCTCTTCGAGGAATTCGTCAAGGACAACCGCAACCTGCCCCCTGAGGTGCTGGGAGCTTTTCAGAATCTGGAAGACCCGGTGCGCAAGCTCTACTATGCGGCGGCCAACATCCCGCAGAAGGTCGAAGCCAAGCAGCGTATTCTCGACGCCCCGGACGTGCGTTCGCAGTTCTACGAACTGGTGCAGCTTCTGACGGCAGAGATTGAAATGCAGCGCCTCGAAGTAGAGATCGACAGCAAGGTTCAGGACCAGATCCAGCGCTCGCAGCGCAAGTACTTCATCCAGGAACAGATCCGGGCCCTTCAATCGGAGCTAGGCGAGGAAGACGACGGCGGACCGGAGCTTGCCAAGCTTGCCGATCAGCTCGCCCTTGTCGAGCTTCCGGAAGCGGTGCGTACCAAGGTGTACGAGGAATTCGACCGCCTCAAGCGCACCCCGTCGATGTCGCCCGAATACGGCGTAAACCGCACCTGGCTGGAGTGGATAGCCAACGTGCCGTGGCAGAACAGAACCGACGACAATCTTCTTCTCGAGCATGTGCGTGGAATCCTCGACGCGGACCATTACGACCTGACAAAGCCCAAGCAACGTATTCTCGAATACATCTCGGTGCTCAATCTTGTGGGCGCCGTGCGCGGCCAGATCCTCTGTCTGGTGGGACCTCCGGGCGTGGGTAAGACGTCGCTTGCCAAGTCCATCGCCCGCGCACTGGGACGCAACTTTGTGCGGCTCTCCCTAGGGGGCGTGCGCGACGAAGCCGAGATTCGTGGGCACCGTCGCACGTATATCGGTGCCATGCCGGGAAAGATCATCCAGTCGATGAAGCGTGCCGGAAGCAACAACCCGGTGATCCTTCTTGATGAGATCGATAAGATGTCGATGGACTTCCGCGGGGACCCGAGTGCGGCTCTCTTGGAAGTTCTTGACCCGGAACAGAACGCTACCTTCAGCGATCACTATCTCGAAGTTGACTACGACCTGTCGAACGTCCTCTTCATTGCCACAGCCAACGTCAAGTACGACATCCCGGCTCCGCTGCTTGACCGACTGGAGGTGATCGAGCTTTCAAGCTATCTCGAACACGACAAGGTGCAGATCGCAAAGCAGTACATCATTCCGAAACTGCTCGAAAAGCACGGACTGGGAGGGCTCAACATCACCTTTACGGATGCTGCCCTGCTCAAACTTGTGCGCGAGTACACGCGCGAGGCCGGCGTGCGCAACCTCGAGCGCGAGATCGCCAGCATCCTGCGCAAGCTGGCCATGGAGATCGTTGACACGGTCGGTAAGAAGTCCACAGGCCCCCTGACGGGTGACATGCGCGCAAGCAAAACATTCAAAAGCGTCACGCGGACCAAGAAGTGGGTGATCGACGAAAAATCGGTCGAATCCATGCTCAAGGCACCGAAGTTCAAGTCCAAGCCCGAAGAACTCAGCAACAAGGTTGGAGTAGCCATGGGGCTTGCCTGGACGTCGATGGGTGGTGATACGCTCCCGGTCGAGGTGAACATCATGCCCGGCACCGAGAGGCTCACGCTTACCGGCAAGCTCGGCGAGGTGATGAAGGAGTCGGCCATGGCGGCCCTGTCGTATCTGCGCAGCAACCACAAGCAATTCGGTCTGGACGAATTGTTTGCCAAGGACCGTCAGATTCACGTGCACGTTCCAGAGGGGGCTATCCCGAAGGACGGGCCGTCTGCCGGCATCACCATGACCATGGCACTTCTCTCGGCCGCAACGGGTCGCCCCTTACGAGGGGACGTTGCCATGACGGGCGAGGTGACGCTTCGCGGAAATCTGCTGCCGATCGGCGGATTGAACGAGAAGCTGCTGGCGGCCAAGCGCGCCGGTATGACCACGGTGCTGGTTCCCGAGGACAACCGCAAGGACGTACAGGAGCTGCAGGCCGAGGTCACCAGCGATCTTACCATCGTCTACATTTCCCATGCCGACGAGGCCGTAAGCGTGGCTTTTGCAGACACCGAATCAACAACGAGGCCTGCTTCACGCGCACGCAAGGCACGCCGATGACAACGCAGCGGACGGTGGTGTTTGGTTTTTCCGGAGACCAACCGTAAGTTTGCCCCCTAATTGTAAGACAATCAACGGCTTACCGTTGCGTGCAATCACCACTGACGCGGTAAGGCCACAAGGAGAACGACAATGGCAAAGAAGGGCGCTCGCGTAATCATTACGCTCGAATGCACCGAAGCGAAGAAGGAAGGCAAGCCGGCCTCTCGCTACACAACAATGAAGAACAAGCAGAACACCAGCGAACGGCTTGAACTCAAGAAGTACAACCCGTTCCTGCGTCGCCACACGGTTCACCGCGAGATTCGTTAAGGACAGCGCGCCAGCGCGCGTTGTTCACACCAGAACGTCCCCCAGAACGGCATCGGTCACTGACCGGTGCCGTTTTTTCGTTGTGGTTGGGGGGGGGGCGACCACGTCCACGGGCGACCACGCAGGGTCGCCCATACGGCGACCACGGGCGTTCGAACGGGCGACCACGTAGGGTCGCCCCAACGGCGACCATGTCCACGGGCGACCACGGGCGTTCAGATGGGCGACCACGTAGGGTCGCCAATACGGCGACCATGTCCACGGGCGACCACGTCCACGGGCGACCACGGGCGTTCAGATGGGCGACCACGGGCGTTCAGATGGGCGACCACGTAGGGTCGCCCCTACGAATGTCACGTTCGTATGGGCATTGTGCTCTATGGTGGTATGAAACACAATCAGCGAC
>JBEIIK010000097.1:0-8207 GCA_040380835.1 Ignavibacteria bacterium
GCCTATCCGGGCATGATCACCAACCGCTATCCCGACGGCGACGTCTATGGCTGGTCCTTTCCGTCAGGTCATTCAGCAGGCTCGGCCGCCCTGGCAACGTCGCTCAGTCTCTGCTACCCCCAGTGGTACGTGATCGTGCCGTCAGTGGGCTATGCCCTCTGGACCGGGTTTGCACGCATGAACCTGGGTGTGCACTACCTGACCGATGTGCTGGCCGGCTATGCCGTGGGTGCGGGTGTTGCCTACGGAGTACATCTACTGCGCAACGAACTGTTCGACGCCACCGAGCCCTTCATCCCGGGTCAGCCCGGCACGCCGTCGATGGGCGGCATCGGCGTTGGCATGCGCGGCTCCACGCCATTGATGGCCTTTTCCTTCTCGTTCTGATGCGCATTGCCTGCGTTCAATTCACCCCTGCCTTTGGTGATCTGGCTGCGAACACCGACCGTATCGTAGCGGACATTGCATCGATCGATGCCGACGTGATCGTCTTCCCGGAACTGGCCACCAGTGGCTACTTCCACGTAGGCCGGGATGAAGTATCGCGCATTGCCGAGCCCCTTGACGGACCAAGTAACCGACGCATCATCGATGCCGCGAACCACGCGGCAAAGGTGATTGTCTGCGGCTTTGCCGAACGCGACGGGGCAGACATCTACAATTCCGCTCTGATCGCGGGCAAAGGCATCAGCCTGCCTCTAACGTATCGTAAGACGCACCTGTTCTACAAGGAAACACTCGGCTTTGCGCCCGGAACTACCGGGTTCTTCACCGTGCACCTGCCCCATCTCGACTGTACCATGGGCACGATGATCTGCTACGACTGGCGCTTTCCGGAAAGTGCCCGCTCACTCGCCCTGAAGGGGGCGGACCTGATCGTGTGTCCGTCGAACCTCATCACCCACGTCTGGCGCATGGCCATGCCCGTGCGCGCCTTCGAAAACAAGGTCTATCTGGCGGTTGCCAATCGCACCGGCACCGATCACAACGCCGGCGAGGACGTCTCATTCAACGGTCAGTCGGCCATCTATTCTTACAACGGCTCCGTTCTGTCAGATGCCCCGGCCGAAGCAGACGCCATCGTCATCGCCGAGATAAACCCACAGGAAACCCGCACCAAGTCCTTCAACAGCATCAATGACATCATGAAAGATCGACGTCCGGATGTGTATTTCACGTGACGAGTGACGCAATCACGCCTGGCTCCCTCGCTGCCTTCGGGACATCGAACGTTCTAGGGGATGACAACCTCAAACCTCTCACCTCAAACCTGCTAAAAGCAGCGGAACACCGCTCTATCATCGTAGACGCTACTCCATACCTCGTCACTCGTCACTGGTCACTCGTCACTCGTCACTCCGTCACTCCGTAACTCCGTAACTCCGTATTTTCTTCTATGACCTTCTCCTCTGTGCGGCACATTCACTTTGTAGGCATCGGCGGCTCCGGAATGAGTGGCATAGCCGAGATTCTCCTTTCGCAGGGGTTTATCGTGAGTGGCTCGGATCTGACGCAGAGTTCTGTGACGGAGCATCTGAGCGCCAAAGGTGCCACGGTATTCATCGGACATCGGGCCGAGAATATCCAGGGGGCTGAGGTGGTAGTTTACTCATCGGCCGTGCGTCCTTCGGAGAACCCTGAGACAAGGGCCGCTCTTGAGCGCAAGATCCCGGTTATCCGTCGGGCGGAGATGCTCTCCGAAGTGTCGCGGCTCAAATACACGCTGGCTATTGCGGGTACTCACGGCAAGACCACCACGACATCGATGTGTGGGCTGGTGATGATGAAGGCCCTTATGGACCCGACCGTCATCGTAGGTGGACGTCTGACGGGTCTTGGAGGATCCAATGCACGATTAGGAAGCGGTGACTGGATAGTACTGGAGGCCGACGAATACGACCGGTCTTTCCTCCAGCTGCTGCCGACCATCGCCGTCATCACCAACATTGAGGCAGACCATCTTGATATCTACAGTGACCTGGATGATATCAAAGGGGCGTTCACTGAGTTTGCCAACAAGGTTCCGTTCTACGGCTCGGCACTTGTGTGTCTGGACGACTCCGGTGTACGCGATGTGATGCCCCTTATCAAACGCGTCACCGTCACCTACGGCACCACACCCCAGTGCGACGTCAGAGCCAGTAACATCAGTTACAGTGAGCGCAGCAGTTCCTACGACCTGACCTATCGCGGTGAGCCCCTTGGCCGTATCGTCCTCAATGTGCCTGGCAACCATAACGTCCTGAATTCGCTGGCCGCCTGCGGCGTGGCCCTGCAATGCGGAGTGCCGGCAGACGTGATACGGCAGGCCCTGGCAGAGTTCGGGGGCGTGTACCGACGTTTTGAGATCAAGGGCGAGACCTCTGACGGAGTGCTGGTGATCGACGATTATGCCCATCATCCGACCGAGATCCTGGCAACGCTCGAAGCGGCTCGCAAAGGCTGGGATCGGCGTGTTGTGGCCGTGTTTCAGCCCCATACCTATACCCGCACCCGGGACTTCTACCGGGAGTTCGCCACGTCGTTCGATAATGCCGACGTGATAATCCTGACCGACGTCTATGCTGCCCGCGAAGAACCTATCGAGGGCGTAAGCGGACGTCTCATCGCCGATGCCGCCCGGGATGCCGGACACCGTCACGTTTTCTATGCTGAACGACTCGAAGATGTATCCGACCTGCTCTCGCAGGTGCTTCGGCCGGGAGATATCCTGCTGACAATGGGTGCCGGAGACGTCTGGCGCGTAGGTTCAAAGGTCGGCAACTGACTATTTTTGCAGTCCCGTCGTAAGAACGGACCTTTCACCACCACCTTTTTATGAACTTCATGTTGCATCTCGCTATGACGTCAACTGCACGTAGTGTCTTTGTTGTGCTGGTCCTATGCCTGTCAGCCGTGATCAGCTCTGCTCAAAAGAAAAGTACTCCAGGCAAGTCCGCCGCAGCCACGGCCGCAAAGGCACCGGCCGGGCCATCATATGCCCCGAATACGGTGCTTGCCACCGTCGGATCCGAACAGGTTCTACTGGGCGATGTCGAGCGGGCTTTCCAGAAGAATCTCACACGCCGTGATACGCGCCTGTCATCGGTAGCCCGCGATACCGCGCTGGACTTTCTGCGCCTCTATACGAACTACCGGCTCAAGGTAGCTGACGCGCGTGACAGGGGGCTTGAGCAGGACTCGGCCGTGCGAGTGGATCTGGCCAACAACCGTCGACTGCTGTCCGAGACGTTTTTCTTCGACAAGGCTGTTGCCGAGAAGAGAATCCGAGAACTTGCCCTGCGCCGATTGACTGAGCTGGAGATCGGCGTCATCCTCTGCGCTGTGCCGGAGCAGTCCACCCGCGGCTGGGACTCGGTTGCAAGCCGCACCAAGGCCGAGCGCCTGGTAGCGATGCTTTCTTCGGGGGTCGACTTTGACAAGCTCGCCCGTGATTCGTCGGATGATAAGGAGACAGCCGCCAACGGTGGACGTCTGCCATGGATCTCTGCGGGATCGATCATCAAAGTCGTCGAGGATGCCTCCTACTCTCTGCCCGTCGGTGGTTTCACGAATAGCCCTCTGGCATCGCGCTATGGCTACTTCATCGTCAGGGTTTACCAGCGTGCTCCGCGCGTGAACGTCAAATTCCGACACATCCTGCTGACGCCGAAGGATGACCGTGACAGTGCGGCAACCAATCGGTTTGCCGACACGCTTTTGTCGATCCTTTCCATGAAGCCGTCGCAGCAGAACACACTGCTCTCCGTGCGCAAGATCACCCCGTCGGGCGATGCGTTTGCTGACCTGGCAAAGGCCTACTCCGACGACAAGACGTCGGCTGCCAAGGGCGGATATCTCGGTGGAGCCTACTCGCGATCATCTGGCATGGAAAACAACGGCTCACGGCTGGTGCCGGCTTTCCAGGAGGCGATCTACACTCTCAGGGACGGGCAGATTTCGGGCAAGGTTAAGACCATGTTTGGTACGCACATCATCATCCGCGACTCATCCCGCGTGCCGGATTCGCTTGCCGAATATGACAATGCCAAGAGGACTTACCGCCGACTCTACTACGAGGAAGACAAGCGCATGGTTCTCGATTCGGTTCGGGCAACCATGAACTGTGGCTGGAATGAAGCCGTGCTGCGAACGGTGCTGGGTGCCATCGACACGACAAAGAACACGCAGGACACCGCATGGGTGGCATCACTCTCGGACGATATGCTTGACCGCGAGATATTCCGTCTTCCGGGCTCAACGATGACCGTGCGTCAGCTAGCCGATACTCTTCAGCGTCGTATTGACCTGCGCGGCTACACGCTCAACCGTGCCGGGTTCGAACGGGCCATCAACAAGATCTCTGATCCGATCGTGCTCGAACGGGCCACGGCCGGGCTTGAGACGAAGTTCGAAGACTTTGCCGGTCTGATGCGCGAGTTCAACGATGGCATCCTGCTGTTCAAGGTCGAAGAGAAAGAGGTCTGGAGCAAGCTCAAGTTCGACACGACCGATGCCCGCGCGTTCTACGACACGACAATGTCCCGCTGGATGACCGAGCCGAAGTACGACTACACGGAAGTGTATGTGCTGACCGACTCGCTACTTAACATCGTCAAGACAGATATGGCTGCAGGCAAGGATCTTGGTGACATTGCGGCGGCCTACACGCAACGAGACGGGATGCGCGAAAAGCGTGGCCGGAACTCGGCCGTATCTCCGAAAAACTCCAAGCTTGCACAGAAGTTCTCCTCAACCAGCAAGGCTGGTGATGTAGTGGGTCCGTTCCAGATAGAAGCCGGCTGGTCGGTGCTGCGCCTGGACGGCATCGTTGCGCCGCAACAGAAGTCCTTTGAGTCTGCGATCTCGGAGCTTGCTCCGGCCTATCAGGATGCGTTGCAGAAACGCCTGACAGAGAACTGGCTTGCTGGCGTGCGGGCACGTCACGCGGTGAACTTCAACAACGCTACCATTGACAGGATATGGGCAGCCCCCTCACAGAAGTCCGGATCGAAGTGACCAGGACCGTGACCATGCGACTGTCCCTGTTCACTCTCCTTGTAGCCCTGTCAGGGGGCTTTGTAGCATCCGCGCAGGATGCGATGGAGGGCATTGTGGCCATCGTCGGACGCGAGATCATTCTGCAGTCAGACATCAACGGTCAGATCGAAGCCATGGCCCAGCGGGATCCGCGCATGAACCGGAAAGACCCTGCCCTGCGCAAGGCCATTCTCGATCAGCTGATCAACGAGAAGCTGATACTGACCAAGGCCGAGCAGGACACGACCCTGGAGGTGACCGATGACGACATCTCGGCGCGCATGGACTACCAGATTCAGATGCTGGTGCAGCAGTTCGGTTCGGAAAAGCGGATCGAAGATGTCTATGGCATGAGTATCAGCAAGATCAAGAAGGACTTTCGCGAAGAGATCCGCAAGCGGCTCTACATTGAACGGATCCAGCAGAAGATGTTCTCCGACATCAAGGCCAGCCGGGGTGATGTCGAGGCGTTCTACGCCCGCTACAAGGACTCTATCCCGAAGGTTCCGGATCGTGTGGAACTCTATCACATCGTTAAGTACGTCAAAGCCTCCGACGAGAAGAACAAAGAGGCCCAGCAACTAGCACTGCGCATTCGTGATTCGATCATCAAGGGGGCTTCGTTCAGCGACTTTGCACGTCGGTATTCCGGAGATCCGGTATCGGCTGCCAATGGGGGCGACCTGGGCACGGTGGAGAAAGGCAAATTCGTGCCAACCTTCGAGGCTGCGGCCTTTGCGCTTGAACTCAACGAGATATCCCAGCCTGTTGAATCACCCTTCGGCTGGCACGTCATCCAGCTGATCGCCAAGACCTCATCGTCGATCACCACGCGCCATATTCTGATCAAAGTTGGCCAGAGCGACGAAGACCGTCAGGCCGTTCAAACCGAACTCCAGGGTATCAAGGGTCGCGTAGCGGCCGGCGAGAACTTCGAAGAGCTGGCAAAGAAGCTCAGCGACGAACGCGAAACCCAGGGATTCGGCGGTGCTATGGGCACTGTGGAGTTTGAACGGCTGCCCGTCGAAATGCGATCGATCATTGCAGCCCTGCCGGACGGTGGCGTCACCGATCCCCTACCCTATGCCGCCGACCCGACCAAGCCTGGTTATCATGTGCTGTTGCGCAAGCGCCTGATTCCAAATCACGCCCCGTCTCTGAGCGATGACTACAAGCAGCTCGAACAGCTCACCCAGCTTGAGAAACGTCAGCGTATGGAACAGGAATGGATTCAGGACCTGCGCAAGAAGCTGTACTGGGAAGTGAAGTAGGATTATCTTCGTCCCCATGCTTTCACGCTCGGCTAAATTCTTCCTTCTTCTGGCGCTGCTTGGCGGCGTGATCTGGATCGGTGGGGGTGTGGCCCGCATGGTGGTCGGATACAGTGTCTTTGTACCCGGCACGCTTAAGTGGAATAGCCTTCAATCGGAGACAGCACGGTTGCAGACCATATGGCTCTACACCCTGTTGGGTGGCTGGACCGGGTGGGCATCGGCTGCGGCCGTCGTGGGTGGAATCGCCTCGATGATCAATCTTAGGCACTCGTTTCGACGTCACGGCTGGCTCGTGATGTCCGGCGTGCTGTTTGTGCTGGTGATCCCAATCCAGGGCTATATCGTGAGTGAAGATTATCGTCTGTGGACGTTTTTCGACAGCGTCAGCGGGATGCCGCTAGCGCCGACGCGTGACATCTTCACTGTCTTCATGTCGCGCTTCACCAATCCGATCGTCAACGTTCTGGTTGCCATGTCGACTTTGTCTCTGGTAACGATCGTGGCTCTCGGAGCCCTACAGCCCCTTTCCCATCCGACATCCAAAGAGACCACATGAAAGCCGAAAAGCTTCTCGAAGAACTCACCGGACTTGCCACATCGCTCGACTACACGGTGCGCCGTGAGCAGGGGGCTTTCCGTGGCGGCGCCTGCGTGGTGAAGGAGAAGCGACTCATCCTGCTCAATCGCTCCATGCCGTATGAAGCCGCAGCAGTGATACTTGCCCGGGCCCTTTGCACGCTTGTACCCGATGACACATTCATGAAACCTGCGGTGCGCGACATTGTCGAGCGTGAACGGAGCTGGGTGGCGGCACATCCCGGCGTTACGTTTAAACTGAACCAGCAGGAAGCCGCGTGACACGCTGCGCTACGGTTGCCATCGTCGGACGCCCGAACTCGGGTAAGTCCACCCTGCTCAATGCCATCATGCAGATGCATCTTAGCATTGTCACAGCTAAACCACAGACTACACGCAAGCGTGTGCTGGGCATCGACACCACAGATGACGTCCAGCTGATCTTTCTCGATACGCCCGGCATGCTCAAGCCGCGCTACCGACTGCAGCGCTCTATGATGGGGTTCGTAGAAGAATCGCTCGACGAGGCCGATATCATCTGCGTCGTCGTAGACACCAAGAAGGCCGTCGAACGCGGTACGGTACTCGACCCACTCTGGCAGGAAGCCGTTAGTAAACGTAAACGTCCAACGGTGCTGGTCCTGAATAAAATGGATGCCGTACCGATCCGTAAGAACGCCCTGCCTCTGATGGAAGAGGCCCGCCTGAGCGGCCTGTTTGCCAAAGCAATTGCCATCTCCGCCAAGGACAACAAGTTCGTAGATGAGCTCCTTGTGATGCTTCGCGAACTCGCACCCGAAGCCCCCTTCGCGTTTGACCCGGAGATCGCCTCGGACCAGACCGACCGATTCTTCGTGGGCGAGTTCATCCGCGAATCAGTCTTCAAACAGTTCACCGAAGAGGTCCCTTACGCCACGGAAGTTATGATCACCGAATTCCGAGAAAACCCCGATGGCAAATGGTACATCGGAGCCGATATCATCGTCGAACGAGACAACCAGAAGGCCATCATCATCGGTGCCAAGGGGGCTGCACTGAAAAAAATCGGCGAAACAGCCCGCGCCACCATCGAAGAATACCTTGGGCATGCGATCTACCTCGAGCTCTATGTAAAGGTCCGCTCCGACTGGCGTAATGACCGGGCTCAGCTCTCGAGCATGGGATACTAGCACCTGCGGTGGGACACGGAGTGGGACACCTGCGGTGGGACATTCGCTTCGCTCATGAGACACCTGCGGTGGGACATTCGCTTCGCTCATGAGACACGCGCTGCGCGCGTGAGACACCTGCGGTGAGACATTCACTTCGCTCATGAGACACGCGCTGCGCGCGTGAGAC
>JBEIIK010000098.1:0-8098 GCA_040380835.1 Ignavibacteria bacterium
GAATGATCTGACTGATCTCGACAAACACATATCCTTCCTGCGTCGGAAGTGCAACCTTGTGAATCGATTCTCGTTGCTTGAGGTTTTCCATCAGGACGCGGAAATGGCGCCGGGTACCTTTTTCATCGATCCTGGCGACAGCCTTCTGGACGGCATTGACCAGCTGCTCGATGTCTACCGGCTTGAGCAGGTAATCGACAGCTGAAAGTTTGATAGCGCGGATTGCAAAATCATTGTAGGCCGTAATGAAGATGATTTCAAATGGGATCTGCTCAAACTTTGCCAAGAGATCGAACGCCGTCTCATTGATGAGCGCGATATCGAGAAAGATCATCTGCGGCTTTAGCGAGACGATCTTCTCGTAGGCGTCCTGCACGGTGCGTGCTTCGCCCAACACCTGTATTTCATTGCAGTATGTACTGATGTACTTCTGCAGCAGCCGACGTCCATGTGACTCGTCATCGACAAGTAGAGCTGTGTAGGTGTTCATGCGCTCGTGGTACTTTTCATAATGATGATGACGCGGGTTCCTGTGTCACTGTTAATCGCAGAAGGCACATTCTGTATCGACATTTCAAGTTCCAGCTGATACATCTGATTCATCGTGTCGATGCGCTGCCTCGTGATGTCGAGTCCTGCCGACTGTGCACGTTTCTTGCCTTCTGATAGACCTGGCCCATTGTCTTGAATCGTCAGGTGGATATATCCAGCTACCAGCTGACACGATATCACAAGTCTTCCTCGCTCGCACGCTGTTTGGCGAACACCATGCAGCAGGGCGTTCTCAACAAGCGGCTGCAGCAGCATCGATGGGATCAGAACGTGATCCTGATCGATTGCCTCGTCGATATCAACGATGAAGTCTGTGGGCGTTTCCAAGCGCAGCATCTCAAGAGCTACATACTTTTCGAGAATATCAAACTCCTCGCGCAGGGTATTGAAATTCCTTCTGGTTGAATTCAGTGTCTGTCTGATCAGGTTAGCGAAACTGCTCATATAGAGATTAGCCTGACGTTCCTCGTGGATCGCAAAGAAGTACTGGATAGACGTGAGGGCATTGAAGATAAAGTGAGGATTCATCTGCGCACGAAGCGCCTGAAGTTTCAGATCCATGATCTGCGAATTGGCTTTTGCCTTCTCATGCGCCCGGGTGATTCGATTTCGCACAAAGAGAACAGCAGCAAGCGATAACGAGCAGAAAATCGAGCCATAGAACAGCGTGGTTTCGTGGAAGGGCGGACGTATCGTGAAGGTGTATCGAACCTTGTTTGATGACGTCTGGTAGTCCGTTCCGATCGCTTGAGCCTCAAAGCTGTATGTACCGGGCTCGAGTGCTACAAAGTCTATTCGGTCGTTCTGCGTGTAGGTCCAATCATCCTGCAGACCTACGAGACGAACCTTGAACGTCACCGGATCGCCGCTGGTATAGGATATTCCTGATAGGGCGAAGGAGATATTGTTGGATTCTGGTGGCAGCGAAGAGTAATCCGGCAGCGTGGTATCTCTGAGATTGACGCGCAGATTATTCAAGACAATGACCGGTGGCGCTATGGGCCTGATGTCTCGCTGAACAAAGGACACCAGTCCATTTGACGTTGCTGCATAGACGGTATCACCAACGACGATCAACGAGTTTACGTCTGCAGATGGAAGACCTAATCCTCTCGTGTACCGTGTGATGTTGAATAGTCCCTTTGCAAAGTCGACTACTTCGATCCGGTTGATTCCCTTGTTCGTCGACAGCCACGTTGACTCATTGTGGATATAGATGTCCTTACAGATAGAGCCCGAGATGTAGTTGGGATTGTTATCACCGTTCAAAACATCCAGGTGCCTAGTAGTCTTGAAATCTGTAATAAAAAGGCCGTTGCTGTAGGTACCAATCCATATCAAGCCATTCACATCTTGTTTGATGTCGGATATCCTAGCATTGTCGAGGAGCCGGTCGATACTGATCCCTTCAGGCTGAGAGTCGATCCTATCGTGGCGGACAATTGATAAACCTTTCAGCTTGCCAAGAAGAATATCTCCGTTGTTCAGCACCAATGCACTTGTGTACCGGGCTGAATGTAACTGCTTGATCTTTTTGAAATCCTCATCGGTATAGAGATAACTGGCATGAGCGGCCAGAACAACCTGCCGCCCAGTTGCCTCAATATCTTTGATTGCATGTCTCGACGACATCTCAATGCGGTTGCTTGAAGTATGCCTGTATAGACGGAACAGGACCTCATCTCCTCCTGCTATGATCTCGTTGCCAATAGTGATCATTCGCAGGATCCGGGACTTTTCGTTGACTTTCCGCTTGATTTCAACGTTCCGAAACGTGCGATCCTCAAAAGAGCTGATGCCGGCGTTTTCGAAGCCGACGAATAACCGCCCACCAAGTCGTGCAATTGACAGACATCGGTTTTCCGGTATCGATGGGCACGTTGCTGTATTGTAGATCAAATAGGGATTATTGGGGAACATCCGGAGTCCACTGGTGCGCGCGAAATACCAAGCATTTCCGTTCCGATCGAGTAGCCCTCCCAAAATCGGACCAGTCATGCTAGGTCTTTCGACAACCTGCTCTCTTCCAGGTGCCAGTTCTACGAATCCAAGCCTTTCATTTAAGCCATACAACAAGCCACGATGAACTGATAGATTGTTGTACGAGTGCTGCACGTTAAAAGAATCGACAAGATCAAATCGTTCATTACCTAAGTCAAAACGATAGATTCGGTTGGTGGCTTGGTGATAGACGACCATTCTCTTGTCGTCCGTGAAGCATTTGAATCCGCTGAAACGTTTGTCTGAAGCAACAGCCACCAGACGGTGCCCACGTACCCTATAGATCACGCTCGAACGTTCTCGATACGTCAGATATTGAATCGTATCAATCTTGAAGTGGCAAAAGATGACGTTCGGCGCAGAAAGACTATCGAGATCGATGTATTTACTCCTGTTATAGAAGTCAACGAGTTTGCCGCCTAGCGGTCGACCACCGTCCATAAACAATATGCTCTTCTCTACCCTATCAATGCTGAACGTTAGAATAGAGTTGTTTTCGCGAAGACGTATCCGTTTGTCGTTGTCATGCGTGTATATCTTGCCATTGAGGTAATAGCAGGGATTCGACTTGAATGTGAAGAACCAGATACGACCTTCCTTGTCCTCGCAGATCCTGAAGACATCATTGTCATTCAGCCCTTCTCTACTCGTAAAGTTGACAAAATTCCTCCCGTCAAATCGACTCACCCCCTGGTCGGTAGCAATCCAGATAAATCCGGTCCTATCCTGCTGAATGTCATAGATGACATTGCTTGGCAGCCCGTTCTCTGAACCGTAGTGCACATAATTCCGCGACTG
Source organism: Ignavibacteria bacterium (assembly GCA_040380835.1). Lineage (GTDB taxonomy): Bacteria > Bacteroidota > Ignavibacteria > Kapaibacteriales > Kapaibacteriaceae > UBA10438. The sequence goes on from JBEIIK010000098.1 coordinate 3,352, forward strand.
CGAGTGCGCCGATTCCGGTGCGAGGCAGAGGGAGGTCAGGAGTAAGGCTAGAGTGGCTCTTACAGCATTCGATAATTTGGAAAGCATATGATCTTGAATGTCGACGCCGCAGAAACCCTCCTGTCGCCGCGTCAACTTACAGTATGAGATCTCAAACCACAAACGACTGCCGTCACTGCACCCGCCCCGTCTGTGGATCGATGATCCCGATCGTGCGGTCGGCAAAGTCGATGAACAGCGCCTCGCCGGCGGGCACCTGCTGGACCATGCTCGCTCTGCGTGGCGCACCAAGTACGCCCAGCCAATGACAGAACCGGCTGTAGCTGCAGCCACTCGGGGTTTCTGCTTGGTATTCCTCCCAGAGCACCAGCTTGGTCACACCTGTCTGGCCCAGCTGCCCAAGGATGCCCGGTGCTCGAGCTACCAGATCCTGATAGCGGTCTCGGTCCACATCAGCTTCTACCGGCGGGTTGAACCATGCCTGCAGCTGCGGCTCTTCTCTCTGCGGCAGTTCATGCAGGTCGGCATTACTCTGCTGAAGCTGGCGATAGTACCGCCTGACGGTGTTGCGGCTCAGACCCTGACGCCGCGAGGCCTCCTTGATGGACACCGACTGCCGGTAGTGCTGGATTAACTGTTTGAACATATGCCTCGCATTGGTGCGACCTGCCATGTGGACTCCGGGGTGATGAATCCACAAAGAAGCAACCAGAGGCGCTTATGATCTGACCTGGGGGGTCAGTATCTGCCGGAAAGTCATGCGACCAACCACCTCAGGGGGGGGCAGTATGCTCCAGAATGGGGGGTCAGTATACTCCAGAATCTCCAGACGAAATGACAGATTACCGAATTACAGGGTCATTTGTCATCTGTTATCCGTCACCGGCCGTTTGCGCTACGCGCAATTACGAAATGACGGATTACGGAATTACGATGTCATCAGTCATTTGTCATCGGTCATTTGTCATTCTACCTCACACCTAAAACCTGTGCGCTGCGATAGAGCTTCTCAATTCATCTTCTTCGTTGTGATAATCACCTTCGCATCGCATATGGACTCCAGACCGTCGAGCACGCCCCAATACCATTCCCAGCCGCGGTTGCACCGAAGGCGTTTTTTGACTGTGTCGTCGTCTTTGCTGTTGCGATAATGAACATAGGCTTTGGATGCTTCGGCTTTGAGAGAGACTCCTGATCAGCAGGCTTTACTTCGCCAAGTGGTCCGATGGTCGGACGTACACTTACCTGCCAGTATCTCTTGATGTGCATCCCCGACCATACGTCGCGCTGTTCCTCCGACTCGGCCTGTACCAGGACGACGAGGGTGTCGGCCATAGTAATCTTCAGTCCCTGCTGCACAAGTAATGCTGTGGCCGCCTGAATAATCTCTGTCTTCCCTCTTGAATGACAGGGAAGATTATGCTGTTGAATCTTAACTCCACCACATGCGGTTACGATGATGGCGGCCACGATCGCATAGACAAGTGGTTTCATGATGACACCCTTCGTGAGATGTTGTTTTACATCCCACGAATATCATCGCATTGGCGACCTATCGTGTCGTTTGGTGAAATTCAGGGAATTGCTGTCCCTCGGCGCAGCCGTTTCCCTCGGCGCAGCCGTTTCCCTCGGCAGTGCCCCCTACACCCACCCCTCACACAACAGTTCGGCCTGTTGCAGCACGAGTTGGGCGGCGGCGGATTCGAGGTCTGGAGGGTAACCGTATTTGCGGAGGATGCGCTTAATGATGACGCGGATTCCTGAACGCGCCTGCTCGCGCAGGTTCCAATCGATGGTGACGCTTTCGCGGACCTTCTTGACGAGTTCAGTGGCGATGAGTTTGAGCTTGTCATCGCCCATCACGACGCGCGCGCTGGAGTTGTCGGCAAGTGCATCGTAGAAGGCAAGCTCGTCGTCGTTCAGACCGAGTTTTTCGCCACGACCAATCGCCTCGCGCATATCCCTGGCGATGCGGATGAGCTCCTCAATGACTTCCTGCGTCTCGATAGCGCGGTTGTGGTAGCGGTTAAGTGTCTGCTGCAGCAGTTCAGACAGACGTTTCGATTCAATGATGTTGCTCTTATAACGCGTCTTGATCTCATCGCCGAGCAGCTTTTCCAGGAGCTCTGCAGCCACATTCCGATGCTTGAGTCCGCGTACCTCGGCAAGAAACTCATCCGAGAGAATACTGATGTCGGGCTTCTGAATGCCGGCAGCAGTGAACACGTCGATCACTCCGTCGTCGGCTATAATGGCCTTATCAACTAGTTGACGTATCGCGGCGTCAAGACGATCGGGGTCATCCGACCGGTTTTCCCGCTCCTTAAGCATGCCCCCTCGCAAAGCCTGAAAGAACGCGAGATCATCGCGCAGGGCCTTTGCCTCATTGCTGGCCGCACATAGCGCAAAGGCGCGGGATGCATCGGTTACGACTTGCATCCACCTTGAGCGTCCGTTATCCTGCTGGAGGATGTGTTCCTTACCAGCCGGCAACAGCGCCATACGTGCCTTGATGTCGTCGCCCTTCCAGGCCGACCAGTCAAAGCCATGCAGCATAGCATAAGCAATGTCCATCTTCTCCTGCAGCACTGCAAGCGCCTCTTCAACATCGATCTTGGGGTGCCCCTTACCGCCACTCTGCGTATACGTTGCAAGGGCACGCTTAAGACTGTCGGCCAGACCCAGATAATCCACCACAAGTCCGCCCGGCTTATCGCGAAACACGCGGTTGACGCGGGCAATGGCCTGCATAAGGCCGTGACCCTGCATGGGCTTGTCGATGTACATGGTGCTCAGGCAGGGGGCGTCAAAGCCCGTAAGCCACATATCGCGCACGATCACGATGCGGAACTCGCTGCTTGGTTTCTTGAACTCCTTGGCAAGATCTCTGCGCAGTTGCTTGGTGCGGATATGCTGCTGCCACTCGGGTCCGTCATCGGCGCTGCCGGTCATCACCACCTTCACGGCGTCCTTCCACTCCGGACGTCGCGCTATGATCGCATCATGGAGCTCGACGCAGATACGGCGACTCATGCAGACGATCATGGCCTTGCCATCGATGGCCGCACTACGTGCCTCGAAGTGATTGATGAAGTCATCGGCGATCACGGCAATGCGGTCGGGATCTCCAACCAGCGCCTCGAGCGCAGCCCACTTGGTTTTGAGCTGCTCCTTGTGGTCGACCTCTTCCGATTCGGTCAGCTCCTCGAACTCATCATCAATGGTCTCGAGCACCTGCTCGTTCAGACGCAGCTTGGCAATGCGACTCTCATAGTAGATCGGCACCGTTGCCTGATCGGCCACCGCACGCTGTATGTCATACACACTGATATAGTCGCCGAAGATCGCCCGCGTATTAGCGTCGGTTGTTTCGATGGGCGTACCCGTAAAGCCGATGAACGCCGCATTTGGGAGTGCATCCCGTAGGTGACGTGCAAAGCCATCAATGAGGTCGTACTGTGAGCGGTGCGCCTCGTCGGCCACCACAACGATGTTAGCTCGGTCGGACAGAAGGGGCATGCGCGCCCCCTTCTCATCGGGCATGAACTTGTGAATGGTGGTAAACACCACTCCCCCACTGGCAACCGATAGGCGCGTTCGCAGGTCGAGCGCCGAGGTTGCCTGTTGTGGTGCCTGACCCAGCAGTTCGTGACAGCGCTGGAACTGACCATAGAGCTGATCATCAAGATCATTACGATCCGTAAGCACCACGACCGTCGGATTCTGCATTGCCTTGCTGCGTGCTATCTGCGCGGCATAGAAGAGCATCGTAAAGCTCTTACCCGAGCCCTGCGTGTGCCACACAACACCAATGCGCTTATCGCCGGCAACCGCCTTCGGATTGGGCTGCGCGTAGAACGTGCCAAGAGATTCGGCTGACTTCCAGTTCATGCCACTGGCACGCACCGTTTCGTACACGGCCGCGTTGACGGCGTGAAACTGGTGATAGCCGGCCACGATCTTGTGCACGGCATCACGATCGGGATCATGCTCAAACGCAACGAAGTTGACGATCAAATCCAGCAGGTGTCGCTTATCGAACACGCCCTTGATGAGCGTCTCCAGCTCGAAGCTGTGTTCAGGGGGCTCGCTGACGCCATCGATGGTGCGCCACACCTTAAACCACTCCTTGTTTGCCGTCAGCGACCCGATGCGTGCATGGGTACCGTCCGACACGACCAGCAGCTCGTTATAGCGCAGCAGCGACGGTATCTCGGCCTTATAGGTCTGCAGCTGATCATAGGCACGCCAGATCGTGGCCTTGGCATCGGCCGGATTCTTCAGCTCAATGATGGCAAGGGGCAGCCCATTGACAAACACCACAACGTCGGGTCGACGGTTCTTACCCGCCTCCACTACCATAAACTGGTTTACGGCCACAAACTCATTCCGGGCGATGTGCTCTGTATCAACAAGCCGCACGATCACCCCGCCGATCGTTCCATCCTCGCGCTGCCGCTCAATCGTTACCCCGTCGCGCAGCATTGCATGGAACCGCCGGTTCGACTCCGTCAGACCCGGCGCATCGCTTCGCAGCACGCGCCGCACCACTTCCTCCACGTCATCGCGTTCCAGCCCCGGGTTACACCTGACGATCGCATCCCGCAGACGGTCCACCAGAACCACCTGCTCATACGACTCCCGCTCGGCCGCAGCCTCCCCCGGCGCAATGTCGGGTCCGTGTACGCACGCATACCCGCACTCGGCGAACCAGTCCAGGGCTATCTGTTCTATATCGGCTTCGTTA
>JBEIIK010000099.1:0-8063 GCA_040380835.1 Ignavibacteria bacterium
AACTTCGTTTGCGAGAGTCAACACTGTTTCGAATCACAGATAGGAGTCATACATGAGCACAGTAAACGAAAACGAGCAGCCTGAAACTGCTCGCAGGATCATGGTCTATGCCGCCATTCTTGCAGTGGCGTCAGTTGTCTCCTTGATCGTTTTATGGCCGGATGTTGATTCTCGGACGCGTCTGTACCTCCCTGCTGACACATCGGCAGCAGCGGTCACAGAACAGAATGCGTCCTCACAAGGATCAGCTGAACAAACGCAGATGGCCAATAGTGACGCATCTTCGTCAAAGAGCCCGGATTCGGCTGATTCGGCCTCAGGTGCAAATCCAGTCACACGGAGTTCTCCGACCAACGCGGCAAGTTCTGATGGGAAAACTGCCACGCCAGCTGCATCAGCGCAGACATCGCAACGAGACGAGCCGCGCGAAGTGGTGGAAACGAAATGGACCAATTCATCCTTGAATTCTAACCAGCTGGGACTTCTACTGGCAGCACTCGGTGGTCTGCTCGGGGCCTGCATATACGTCCTCGTTTCAATGTCAAGCTTCTACGGGAACCGTCAGCTGAAAGCGTCATGGTTCCATTGGTATGGGTGGCGACCGCTCATTGGTGCAGGCCTCGGTATGCTCGTGGTCATGGGGTCGAAGATCGGCTCAATCGACGGACTTGCCTCCTTCGATGCTACGAATCCATTCCAGGTAGTCTTCATCGCGGGTCTTGCCGGACTTTTCTCCCGTCAGATCCTTGACAAGCTCATGGATGTCGTAGATGCATTTTTCAAATCCTCCCGTGACGAATCCCGCCGCGACAGCCTCGTAAGCAACGGAAGAGATCCCGATGGCTCGGATGGTGATAAGCAAGCAGAAGGAACAGGCACGCCTCCGGTGTGAGACACTCGCCGCTCTCATGGCCCACCTTCGGTGCTGACCTGAAACCTAAAACCTAAAACCTAAAACCTAAAACCTAAAACCTGCCCAGGAACGCTCTATGAGATACGTTTTATCTGCCCTTTGCCTCTGCCTACTTCTCACCTCGTGCTACAACGTGAGAACGGTTGCGAATGTGGAGGCGCAGCGCGATGCCAATCCTCAGGACACCACGGTATGGGTGTATTGTTGGGGGCTAGCTCAGCCGAGAGTAGTGGCGCATGAGTGCAAGTCCCAGGCTCTGCAGGATGTAAGGACGTCCACTAACCTCGGGTACGCGCTGATCACGGTGGTGACGCTGGGGTTTGTCTGCCCCCTGACTGTCGAGTACACCTGTGCAAAGCCATGCCAGGTCGAACCGAGGCCGCAATGAGTCGCCAGCCATCATCGAACATCTGCAAACAGAAGCCCTGGCAGAACCTCCATCGGAACGTCAAGCTCACCGTGGAAACGTATCATGAACTTTATAATCCGCTGCCGGTGCGCAATGACACGATCCTTGATGACATCAAGGCTACGTCTTCGCACGTGTGCACGATCCTTGCCGACGCAGCGGCAAGGGGAAAGACGGTGCGCTCGGTAGGGGGCGCATGGTCTCTGAGTGACGTAGCAACGAGTCGCGATGTGATGCTTGGGACGAGGAACCTGAATCTCTGGTTCCCGATAGCTCATTCTTCGCTCGCATCCGAAACACGTCATGATGCCCGGAGACTATTCTACGTGCAGTGCGGTTGCTCCGTTGGAGAAGTGTATTCTCACCTCGAAAGTCTGGGGTTCACGTTGCCTACCAGCGGCGCAAGTAACGGACAGACCATTGCCGGAGCTGTCTCAACCGGCACTCACGGTTCTGCATTCCGATACGGTGCCATTCAGGACTGCGTGGTGGGGATCCATCTGATCGTTGGACCCGACCCCTCAGAACACAGCCTGCTGATCGAGCGTGCCAGTGATAAAGTCGTATCCCTTGACCTGGCGGGACGGCTCGGCGCCCACCTGATACACGATGATGATCAGTTCAATGCAGCACTGGTGTCCTTTGGGTCGATGGGATTCGTAATGGGCTTTATTATCAATGCTGAGCCCCTTTACCATCTGGAGTCATGGAGACGTACTGTCCCCTATGACGGCCTCGTAAAAGCCCTTATGACCACGCTCGATGTGGACCTTGTGCAGATGATCGTGCCTCAGATTCCGGTGTTTTCGGACCGCATCTGGCATGTGGAGGTTGTCCTCAATCCGCATGATCCGACAAATGCGTATCTGACCGTAATGGAGCGATGGGATACGAATCGTCCGCTTTCCCCACCGGAGCCGACGGCGCTCTCGACACCTGGAGATGACCTGCTAAGTCTGATCGGTGGACTGACCTCGACGCTGCCAGCGCTTGCAGGTCTCGCCACGGGCGCTCTGCTTAGTGCAACATTCGGTGACAGGGGGCCTGTGGTTGCCACGCCTTACGGTACATTCACCGCTGCCACCGTCACAGGCGCCGCCCTCAGCGTCGAAATCGGGGTGCCATACGATCGCTGCATCGATGCCCTCGAAATCCTTGGCTCACGTCCGGAGATCCGACACTTTGCAGGCATCTTCGCCTGTCGCTTCGTCAAGAGCTCGCAAGCAACTATGGCCTTCACACAGTTCCCAGTTACCTGCACTATTGAGATTCCGGGCGTAATGAATGACAACACCAGGAAGTTCTATGATTCAGCGTTTGAGGCCCTGCTTGCCTCCGACATCCCGGTCACTGCCCACTGGGGTCAGATGTATCCCAAGGGCGATGCTATACTCAAGGCCTATGGAGCCAATCTTCACTCATGGCTCGCCGCCCGCCGCAAACTCCTTAGCCAATCCATGCAGAACGTCTTCGCACATCCAGCCGTACCAAAGGATGTAGTAGCCGGCTCGTGAGATACCCTCGGTTGGACACTGAGCGAGACACCGGAGATGAAGGACCTGAAACCTGAAACCTGTTATCTCACAACACCGACTGGGAAGAGTGTAGATGATCCTATGGTGGTCAGGCGGATGAAGTAGGCCCCTTGGGAGATCTCGGGGATGGAGACGGTGATCGTGTGATCGCCTCCCAGGACGTCGTTTTCCGAGTAGAGGGTGCTGACGCTGCGGCCGGTGATATCGATCACATCGAGCACAACGTTCGAGGGCGTGGTAAGTGAGTAGACGATCTCGGCCGGACCGGGTGTCAGCAACGGCGAGCCCGAGACATGCAGTAAGGCATCGCGATAGGGAAGGGGCGTGTACGGCTGCACCTGAACACCCTGAGTGGATGCAGCATTTCGCGCCGCACGCAGGGCGGAACGAAGCTGCGCATTGGATGTTCCGGCTGCAAGAATGAAGGCGATCTGCTGTGAGGCCCCGGGCTCGATTGAAAAAGGTCCGCCACCGACGACAAATGAAGCATCGGTCGGGGTGGAGAAGCGACGCTTGAGGCCCTGGGACATCATCGACCACTTCTCGGACGGAGTGAATGCATCATAAATACTGGGACAATCAGGAGCGCCGTCATTATCAACGGCAAAACCGTTGATGGGGAGCGGTGAGATCATGGTTATTGCAACCCGCGGCAGCAAGGGGTTTGAAAGGCTGTACTGAAAAAAAGAACCGGTCTCGTTGTCCCATGCCGCAACGTTGTTAGCGCCGTTCGCTCCGATGTCGAAATCGAAGAAGTACGCCGCATAGATGTCCTTGACCGCCAGAGAGGTAGTGTTGGTGATCTCCAGCACCGCAAGGACGGTGTTGCGCAGTGAGTCCTCGGTGCGAGCATAGACGTTGCGGGTTATCGCAAGCCCGAGCGGTGCGGCATCGCCGGAATCGTTAAAGGCGGTGGTCACGCGCTTTCCACTGACCACGCTATCTGAACGTAGGCCCGCGTTGCGAAGGGGCGAAAACGAGACGTCTTTCTGACTGGTCTCAAAGCCACGCGCAACATTCATCACGCGATCGGCTCTGGTGCCAAGCATCAGAGCCCCTTCAAAGAGGAGACTTGTAGAGCCCTTGTAGCGGAAGCCGACGCCCTGTTCGTTGGATGAGTAGTCGTTGTAGCCAATGTTGCCGGATGAGTTAACGGTGACGACAATATCTGTTTCTTCGAGAGTAGCGTACGTGGGGTTGGCAATGGCAGTGATGGTCTCACTGCCAACGAGCTGTGAACCGTCATACACCAGTGCACGGATGGAAAATCGAGCATCCTGGCCGACATTCGATCCGATCACGAGCCGAGCGGGGCTTGGCAGTTCTCGCTCGGCCTGTGATGGAACTGCTCCGAGCTGCACCTCCGCATCAATGATCCTTAGCAGGGTGTCGAGCGGACGTATCACCAGCCGGGCATCTGCGAGATCCGACAGCATATTGCGCAGTGTCAGACGCAGCAGTACGGTGTCGGCACTCAAAAAGACGCCGTTACCAAAGGCATCCGTAAGAGTCGAGCCAGAGACAATACACCAGCGTGAACTCCGATTTGAGCATGAGTTGAAGGCGTTGACTCGTCCGGTCCCGATGACCCCATCGTAGCCGGGGTTGAGCGTGTCGATGTTATCACATCCGGCAAGGATGGCCGCACGCACCTGCGCCGGGGTGTAGGAAGGGAAGCAGCGACGAACCATAGCGGCTATGGCCGAGACGATCGGGGCTGCCATGGATGTACCGTCGTATGACGCGTAGGAATTCCGGGGGATCGTAGAAAAGATCCCGACACCCGGCGCGGCGACATCGACCGTTGAATGATAGTTCGAGAAGGTGGCAAGCAGGTCGGCGTTGTTGGTTGCCGCTACTGAGATTGCCTCGGAGTAAGCAGCCGGATAAAAGGCCTGGTTTGATGCGTCGTTACCGGCAGCACCGACGATCACACACCCCATCTCGGTGGCTTTCTGCACTACTGACACGTCGGCAAAGGTTGGGGAGTTACTTCCGAACGAACAGTTGATCACGTCGGCCCGCATAGCCGCTGCATACAGGATGCCGTCAGCCGAGCGAGAAACGGTCTGTGATGACGGATCGTCACGTCCGACCTTGACAGGCATCACGAGGACGTTGCGGCCAACTCCGGCCATGCCGATGTTGTTGTTTGTCTGCGCTGCCACGATGCCACCAACATGCGTTCCGTGCGGATTCCCTGGCAGCGGGGCGTTGTCCGGCTTGCTGCCATCGACACCGACAAAGTCCCAGCCAAACCAATCGTCGATGAAACCATTCCCGTCGTCGTCCACACCGTTGGATCGTCGATCTCTCAGACCCGCATCCAGCCCCGTCTCGCCGGCATTGCGCCAGATGCTTCCCTGCAGGTCACTGTGCAGAGTATCAATACCGGTGTCAATGATCGCAACGATACTCACGCTGCCGTTGGGTACAACGTCCCAGGCACGGTAGGCGTCGATACGGGTCAGGAAGTACTGACGGTATACTTCGGGGTCGTTCGGTTCGCCAACGATGCGCTGCTCGGGCATCACCTGCGCACGCCCGGCCAGTCCCAGCGACCGGAGCTTGGCTGCAAGCAGGGATGCGTTAAGCGGTCCCGCTAAATGGATGACGCCGTATCGAGAAAGCTGCTCTGTGCCAACGCTCTGCGTGCGTTTTGCGTATGACCGCTGCTCGGCCTGCTCGAGGCAGCGTAGAGTCGCCTCCTGAATGTATGGCTCGCTGGTATGCTTTCCGAGGAGTCGTGTAAATGCAGACACAGTGCCGGTTCGCCCCTTCTGTTGCCACTCGGCATACGCCGGCGAATTGGGGATGAATTCCACGATGATCGACGAGGTCTGCGACCTGGCACAAATTGGTGCGGTAAGTAGCAGAAGGACCGTCCACCAGCATCTCATCTGGCATTCCAACTGATGCGTTTACGCATGATACGTTCACTGCCAAGACGCACCTCAGCAATGTACTCGCCCGGCATTACGGGCTTGCCATCCTGGGAACGTCCGTTCCACGTAATGGTGTACGTACCGGGTTCCTGATTACCCTTGAACAATGTGGCCACAACCATTGCCTGTGTCGAGTAGATATTGATCTCGACAGCAAGGTATTCGTCCACGACATAGCGGATCACAGGGCTGACGTCCTCGCCGATACCGAAGATCTTGGCGATATCCGACAAACCCACCTGGACGTTGCCCGTACCCATCGGACGCAGCAGCACGCCAGGCACGTACATGGCATTGGCAAGCGTCAGCTGATACTGCACCACGTCTTTGTCACGGGGCTTGTAGATCGCCTCAGGAATGTCCATCACTTCGTCAATGGCATCCCAGATGGTGCGGCGGGCATTCTCGCGGGCCTGTCGAAGAAGCATTGCCGATGTTTCTCGCGCCGCCATGGCAAAGCGTGTGGGAGCAGTGATCGATTCATTCAAAGCCCGGCGATACATCGAATCCTGATCTGCGCTGCTTGGGGCCTGGCCGGCACCAGGAACGCCCGGACGCATCTCACGGGCGGTATCGGCAGAGATGAACTCGGCCGGAGACAGGGGGCGAGGCTGCTCCAAGATATTGGACGTCTGGGCCTGAAGGCCCAACGACCCCAACACTCCGGCAAGGAGTGTTGTCAGCAGCATGGTGGTGAAGCGTTGCGTCATTTGTGGGGCAAAATACCAAACCATCACAAGCGGAAACGAAAACGCCGGATCCCCGTTGGAGATTCCGGCGTAGGTTACTCTATTACGTTCCGCGGTGCTTACTGCCCGAGGATCGTCTTGTCGGCGTCACGTAACAGATCGCCAAGCGTAACGCCGGGGGACTGCTGCTGCTGCGCTGGCTGCGGACGTGGGCGCTCGCGGTCAAAATCACGATCGCGGTCGCGCGGTTCGCGCGGCCGCCCTCCACCACTACGATACTCGTCAGACTGTCCGCCGGCAACACTGCCGTCTTCGTTGCGCATTGCGAGGATCAGACTGGCGTTTTCGACGTTCACATCGGCAACGACGCACTGCACTGCGTCGCCGGGATTGACGGGCATCTTGCCGCCACGGCTACCGGACATCTTCGAGCGGGGCATAAAGCCGTCGAATGCATCCTTGACGCGGATGACCGCCCCCTGCGTGCTGACGCTCTGGACGGTTCCTTCGACGTCACTGCCAACTGGCATCTCACTGGCAAGAGTCAGCCAAGGGTTTGGCTGCGTCTGCTTGTATCCGAGTGCGAGCTGATGCTTTTCTTCGTTGCAGGAAAGAACTTCAACTTCAATGGTCTGGCCGACAGAAATGATCTCCGAAGGATGCTTGACGCGACGCGTCCAGCTGAGTTCGCTCACGCGAAGCAGACCCTCGATTTTCGGAGCGACCTTCACGTACGCACCAAAGTCGGTAACACGCTCAACGGTCCCCGAGATGCGCTTGCCAACAGGATAGTCGGCACTGATTCCCAGCCATGGGTCGGCTTCGTGCTCGCGGTGTGATAAGGCAATTTTCTTTTTGTCGCGGTCGATCTCAACGATCGTCACCTTGATTTTTTCACCTTTGCGAACTACTTCACTCGGGTTGTTCACACGCGAACGTGACAGACGCGAAACATGCACCAGACCTTCTAGACCGCCGATATTCACGAAGGCTCCGAAGGCTGTTAGTGAAGTCACCACGCCATCGTGCGTATTGCCAACAGCGATCGAATTCCACATGTCGTCGAGCAGAATGTCACGACGTGTAACAACGGCCGACTTGTAACCGGTGTCATCCGACTGCAGCTCGTGTACCTTGACGCGCACCGTTGTACCGATCAGTGAATGCAATTCTTCATCGGTTGCGCTCTTGCGCAGTCCCACGTGTGACGCAGGCAGGAATATCCGTAATCCCTGGAAGTCGCCCCGAAGTCCACCCTTGACGCGCTCCTGAATGGCCACCTCGAAAATGCCTGACGCATCTTTGAATGACTGTAACGTTGCAAATGCCGCATCGCGCTGGGCCTTCTCGGCCTCCTTACGCTTGCGCTCTTCTTCTTTCTTGCGGGCCTGTTCTTCACGCTCGGCCTCGGTCATGGCCGGAGCCGGTGCAGAAGCTTCTTCGGCTACAACTGCAGGAGCTTCCTCAGCTACCGGTGCAGGAGCTTCCTCAGCTACCGGTGCAGGAGCTTCCTCAGCTACCGGTGCAGGAGCTTCCTCAGCTACCGGTGCAGGAGCTTCCTCAGCTACCGGT
>JBEIIK010000100.1:0-7938 GCA_040380835.1 Ignavibacteria bacterium
GTATGTGCAGGATGGTGGGCTGGGCAACGGCATCTATGGGCTGGCCGAGGACCGTCCGATGGTGACTATGCATGATGACGAACTGGGAGCTTACGCGCGACTCTACCGTGTGGCGAGATCGCCGTTTATGATGTCAGTCTCAGGGCATGGAATAGTGCTGAGTACCGGAATACCGGGGACGAGGGGTTTTGAGGTAGACTCGATGCTCGAAGTCATCAGATCCGCGGCGGCCATGCCGGCAAGCGATGTATACTTCGGACCCAAGGCCAACCACGCGCGGTTTGTGCGTACGGTATGCCCGTTGCCTGGAGACACCCTGATGGAGACTGCTATGGAGAGTGCATCGATAATGTTCCTTTCCGAGCAACAACAAATTCTACTGGCTGCGCACAGTGCACCGTCCCGTGTGTTCCTGCTCGACAGTTCAGGCGCTGCTCTCTCGACAACACCCGAGATGCCGTCGAACTTCACCTATAGAATCAACTGGCCAGACTACTTCGCGCTCAGCACAACAGGCGACTCCGTGCTGGCTTATGACTGGGATATCTATGACGACCGGGCATACCTGTACTGGCTCCGTCTCAAGGATGGGCGAGCTGACACCATTCCCGTTCCGCCGATACTCAAGGAGCTCAACCATGGCGAGCATGCTTTTCATCGGCAGAGTAGCACATCGTTCCACTCATTGCGGTACGATGTGCCAAGCACAGGCGCTAAGCTTTCTGACCGCTCAGCTATACTTGTCCTGAATGGTAACGGCTATCGCCTGTTTGGTCTGCGTCCGCAGATCTATGACACCGACAGCGTCCTGCCGCAGGAATCGGGTACGGACATGACGATCCACGGTAACCACCTGTGGACTATCTCACAGTTTCGTGACTCGCTGACGCGGTATGACCTGCGAACATGGGACTCCCTCACTGTGCCCATCGGTCTGTCGTCGACGTATTACGCAGACCCGCTTCCGCTGCTCAGAGAACACTACCGCGACCCTATCACTCGGCGCGACACCAGATCGCGGACATCGTACTGCGTTGACATACTCTCCGACCCAGGTCAGCCGTACGTAGCAGTTGTCTATGTCGTGCCGATTTCGAAACTCACTGGTAAGGAGTTTTCGGGTTCTTCATTTGACTACATCTTCGTTGCAGTGCTGGCTGATGCCACCACCGGCAAAAAGATCCGCGAGGTCGAGTTTCCGATGGCGACTATACCCAAGGCACTGCGCAACGGCCGCTTCCTGTGCTCTGCCTATTACGGCTTAAAACAGATCGTAAAGTGGTACGATATGCCTGCAGAGTGAAGAGCATCTCTGCTGCCGCATGAATGAAACCTGAAACTCGCCTAAAACCTCAACACGGCTTCCCATGCCTTGAACAGGTCCCATGTGGAGGCCACATCGCGCAGGCAGTATTCGGCGATGGAGGCGTGCTCGCCGGCCTGGAAGAGATCGCCCACCTTGGAGCCATCGACGCCGGCGGCTTTGGGGGAGGCGATACCGAAGGACTTGGCATAGAAGTCGAAGTTGAACTTGCGGGTGGCGCCGCTGGCAGCCCCCTGAAAGAACGTGAGCCGGTCGATCAGATCGATGTGGCCGCTGTAGTTAAACTTCGTTCCGTCCATGAGGTTGCGTGATGGGCGGATGCCGTGCACGGCACTGCGAAGCATCAGCCAGGGGGCGTCGAAGTTGCGTCCGTTGAATGAGATGAGTGTGACGCCGCGGTGATGAGCAAGGAGCTTCCAGAAGGATTCCAGCATGACACGTTCGCTGCCACAGTACCAGGTGGCTCCGGTGGGGAGCGTGGTCTGCGCGAACTTGTCGTCATCGCTCATCGACGGGTCGAGTGAGTAGGCTACCTGCTTGGAGTGCCATTCTTCGCCCTGACGCGTCATCATCTGCATGCCGATGCAGGAGATGAAGCCGGTCATCGGACTGAGTGCGAATTCGTTGATGCGCTTGTCACGGTCCTCGTCTGTAACGACTCCCCGCAGCAGATACTCCTTCTGCACGTCATCAAAATGGTCCAGCGGAAACCCGACGGTTTCGAGATCAAAGACAAGGTAGGATGGTTCCATCGGACAGGTTCCGGGATGTGTCAGGGAAGCATGGACTCGAGTTGTGCCGCCGCAGTGTGAGAAGGGGCCAGGCGACGCGCCTGCATACGGTAACGACGGAATGAAGCGGTGTCCGAAAGGGCGTCAAGATGGTACATCGCCGTTGAGCCCAGGGCCATCATGGTGATGTCACGCAGCGAGGAATCCAGACGCTCGCGCGGTGCTGACAGCGACGTGATGATCTTCTCAAGTCCGACATCGGAGAAACGCTGCTTCGGCATCATGCCCGGCCGCGTCAGCCGCACCAGAGGTCCGGCCGGAACCGGCTGCCAGCCCACGGCAAAGCCGGGCTCGTCGCTGAGCAGCTCGGGTGTGATGTAGAGCGGACGCTCGGCGTTGTTATCGAGCAGGCTGTTGAGCATTGCCACAAAGCGCGGCTGGATTTCCTGGGACTTCCCGGCCCGCACAAATGCATCGCCGTCGTTCTCGAAGTCGGCCAGAAGCGGCATGTAGGCATCGATCTCGCGCTGTGCCCGCCCCATGACCACGGGATAGCGCTGCATGAGATAGGGGGCGTACCACGTCCGGCGGAATAGCTCCTTGTCGATCACGGCAACATCGGGACGTATGCCACGGACCACCTGTTCGTACCATGCGGCAGAGCAGAAGAAGTCCCACTGACGTGTGATGATAACCGCATTGGGCTCTGCATGCGCCAGAACCCACTCGGTATAGCCTTCCACGGCTCGGTGGTTCGAACGGTCCTGCTGCGAGTAGTTCAGCGTCAGCGATGCAATGGGCAGAACAAGTACCACCCACGGCAGGGCACCTGCAAAGCGCTGCACCAGCCACCACAGGCCCACGCCCGTAAAGAGCAACGCCACAAGGATCGATGGCAGGAAGTAGGATTCAATGTCGGGGATCGAATACCCCAGCGAGATCCCGAGGTTTCCCGCAGCGATGGCCAGCAGCGCCAGTGCAAGACGTGCGTTGGTGCGCAGTAGCTGCCACAGACCCAACGCAAGGGCGCCATATCCGACCCATACAACGGAGTTCGTGAGGACGTGTTGGAAGATCCGGGTGTTGACCTTTACCACGTTCTTGTCGCTGAAGAGCCATACGCCGAACTGCGTA
Organism: Ignavibacteria bacterium; assembly: GCA_040380835.1. GTDB lineage: Bacteria > Bacteroidota > Ignavibacteria > Kapaibacteriales > Kapaibacteriaceae > UBA10438. Next base: position 3,190 of record JBEIIK010000100.1, read on the forward strand.
CCCTTGACGTGGTAGAGGAATGCATCCCAGCTGCGATGCACCATGCCCCAGTTGATAGGGGGCTCCTGCGCACTGCGAAGCGGCAGAACGGCATAGAGTAGCACGCCCAGCAGGGCAGGGCCGACCACGATGTACCACGAGCGGAGCTGCCCCGGACGCCTGGCGCTGAGCCAGAGTGCGAAGAGACCGGGACCAAGGAAGACGCTCGAGAGGTGATTGGCCAGCATCAGGCCATACAGCAGGCCCGATAGCATGGACCAGCGAGTGCTGTCATCGTTGGAACGCGTACTTCGCACCGTTGCCATCAACGTGAGCGTCAGCAGGCACAGATGCAGCGAGTACACCTCAAGGGACGTTGCCTGGGACCACACCAGAGCGCTGAACCCCAGCATCAGCGCGGTTGCAGCCGATGCATAACGAAGGGATGCTGTAACGCCCCCTTTCAACAGTGAGAGCACCTCACACATCAGCGCATAGGCTGCCCCAACGGCAATGGCGCACCACAGGCCGGCCAGTAGGTTCATCCAGCCGATGTCGGTGCTGAACATCGACCAGACGTGACCCAGGATCGTGAACAGAGGGTAACCCGTCGGGTGGGCAACGCCGAACGTAACGGCTGCAGCCGCCAACTCACCGTTATCGGTGTATTGCAGCGAGGGGGCGTGTGTTACGATATAGACGATCAGCGCAACGGTGGCGATGACCACACTCTGCAGCGCTGTGCTTGACGTGAAACGATGGTACGGGGTGCCCATCACCTACCCGGACAGCGTCCGGTTACTCGATGATGAGAGCGCCGCCGACGAGCTCCTGATTACGCAGGCGTAGCATCATGCGGTAGTATCCCGCATTGAGACCTTCCGTGGTGAAGGTAGCCTTGTCGGAGGTCGGAACAGGGAAGGAACGTACCAGGTTGCCTTGAGCGTCGTAGAGCCCAACGCTGGTGATGTTTGCCAGAGGAGACCCTTCAATGACCACGTAGTCGTTAGCTGGGTTGGGGTACATGCTGATTCCGGCTTCCTTGACGTCGCGTACCGAGCTCTGATTCGACACGACAAACCGAATGTCGAAATCGAGCTTGTCGGTCGTGTCCTTCTTATCAAACAGCGTTACGCTGATCGTGCTTTCGCCTTCCTTGCCGTTGGTGGTAAGGTCGACATAGATCGGCAGCACACCGCCTGGGGTGAGTATCTGACCTTCACGGTCATACGGATTGTCTTCGCCGGGAAAGAGCAACCAGCACAGTGACATGCACAGCTGGGCACGGTGTTCCGCGTCTAGCTTGTCGAGGTTGTAACGAAAGTAGAGCTCCTTGGTTGCGGCCGTGCTGTTCTTCACCTCGCCGTCACGCTTGAGAGAGGCAATGGATGGCGGTCCGGTAACCGGATTCGGCTTCGACCAGTCGATATAGAAGGATTGGGCCGCGGCACCGGCCGAGGCCAGAACAAGCATCAGAGCAACAACATGAGTTTTCATAACTTGACGTCCTTGAAATGCGTGGTGAGCTGCAAATCTAGGGCCTCGACGCTGATTTTTCTCGCCAAGGGGAGTACACGTGGTAAAGTCGATTCTAAGCGTCATTCTGGCGCTGGTATTCACGGTCGGCGTCCGGGCTCAGGAAGGGCAGGGAGCTCAGATCCCGTCGGTCAAGATCAAGAACGTTGGTGGTACGGTCATTAATACCGCAGATTTCGGTACCACGGATAAGCCGGTGATCATCAGCTTCTGGGCAACCTGGTGCAAGCCCTGCATCCAGGAACTGCAGACGTATCACGCGCTCTACCCCGAGTGGCAGGAAAAGTACGGGGCTTCTCTAGTTGCCGTTTCTATCGACGATGCCCGTAATGCATCCAAGGTAGCCCCCTTCATCAAGTCTCGCACATGGACGTATGAGGTGCTGCTTGATGTCAATCAGGAGTTCAAGCGCGCCATGAACGTCAATAACGTGCCGCACACCTTCGTGGTCCAGAACGGCAAGGTAGTGTTCTCACACAGCGCCTACTCCTCGGGCGATGAGGAAGAACTCGAAGAGCTGCTGAAGAAGCTCACCGGAAAGCCGTGATGATGAAGCATTTCGTAGTGGCACTCTTTGCCGGTGCGGTCTGCGCCATGTCACAGGGCGGTGATGACGGTGTGATCAGCGGCTCGCTTCAGACCGATGTCCAGCAATATGGTCGGGACTCGCTTATCGGCGCGCCGGATGTTCCGGAGAAACTGCTCTCGAACACGTTCTTCAACCTGACGTTTTCAAAGGGCAAGTTCTCGGCCGGCATCCGGTTTGAATCATACCAAGGGCCGCTGCTTGGCATCGATCCGCGTTTCGGATCCTCGGGCGCTGGCACGGGGCTTGGAATGCCGTACCGGTTTGCCAAGTTCGCTGATGAGACTTTCGAGGTCACGGCCGGCAACTTCTATGAGCAGTTTGGCAGTGGCATGATCCTGCGCACCTACGAAGAGCGCAACCTTGGTTTTGACAATTCGATCGATGGCGTGCGGCTGAAGTACATGCCAACAGAAGGCATTTCGATCACGGGTCTCGTCGGACGTCAGCGAGCATTCTTTGCGCTGAGTGATGGAATCATACGCGGTGCGGACCTCGACATGGATGTGAATCAGCTGAAGAGCGATCTTCTCCCCGAGGGAGTCCGACTCACGCTGGGTCTGAGTGGCATCAGTCGATTTCAGGCCGATGACCAGGATCTTCTGAAGATTCCGGAGAACGTGTTCGCTTGGGCTAGCAGAGCCAATCTTGTTGTCCACGATCTGTCACTAGACTTCGAGTATGCCTACAAGATCAATGATCCGAGTGCCGTCAATGCCAGCTCGTTCAATACGGGGTCTGCCTTGTATGCCAGCGCCTCATGGGCAGGTACGGGTCTTGGTGTCAACCTCGCCGCTAAGCGCATCGATAACATGGACCTGCGCAGTGACCGCACAGCCACTGGCTTTGCACAGCAGGTGAACTACTTGCCGGCGCTCTCCAAGCAACACACACTGCGCCTGATCACGCTCTATCCGTATGCTACGCAACCGACGGGCGAGTTTGCTCTTCAGGGCGACGTTGCCTGGACGATTCCGAAAGGGGGCTGGCTGGGCAATGATGAGACGATGATCACCCTGAATTACTCGCTGATTCATGGATTGGACACCACACACACCGGACCCTACACCTACGAAGCAAAGTTCATGTGGGGCGATGAGATCTACTACCGCGATGTGAACATTGAGATCCAGCGCAAGTTCGGACGTGACTTCAAAACCACACTCACCTACGTCAACCTCGACTACAACCAGGACGTTATCGAACGTCGGGCTGCTCCAGAGGAGAAGATCTACGGCCTGATCAATGCCAGCTTCGTCTGCCTCGAGTTATGGTTCAAGACCGCAAAGAATCAGAGTCTCCGCACAGAACTGCAGTACATGGACGTCACCCACGAAGAGGGGGCGAAAAAGGCACTTCAGAATGGTGACTGGATCATGGCCCTGGTTGAATACACCGTATCGCCACATTGGTTCTTTACCGTGTTCGACGAATACAACTTTGGGAACTACAACGAAGAGCTTCGCGTACACTATCCGAATGCATCGGTCGCCTACTCCAAGGACGCCCTGCGAATCCAGGCGGGCTACGGACGCGTCCGAGGCGGCATTCTCTGCGTGGGCGGCATCTGCCGTCCGGTTCCGGCCTCCAACGGCATGTCGATGAGTATCACGTATACATTCTGAGCAGGCACCATGAAGCCCCTTATCATCACATTCGCTCTAGCACTCGGCATCATCGCAACGGCATGCGATGTGATCGAAGCACCGTATGAAAAGAATCCGGTCGTGCCGGTGGACACCACGCTGCGCGATACCTCCACGGTGTTCGCCTCGTCCAACGGCGTACAGAACATCCTGCTGGAAGACTATACCGGCCATACCTGCGGCAACTGTCCGGAGGCGGCCGAAGTAGCCACAAAGCTGTATGAAGACAACAAGGGCCGCGTGATCGTCACGGCCATTCATGCAGGGGGCTTTGCAGCCCTCGAACTGCCGGACTTCAAGCGAGATCTGACGTGTCCGGCCGGCGTAGCCCTTGATGCGGCCTTCCGCATCAGCCGTGCCGGTAATCCGAACGGCCTGGTAAATCGTGTTACGTATAACGGCCGGATCATCCAGGGTAAGAACAACTGGGAACCACTCGTTGCACAGCTGCTGCCGCAGCCGCCGCTGATGGATCTTGCGATGAGCCATACGTACCATGCCGACCGTCGGACCATGATCGTCACCGTTAAGGCCACCGCTTTGCAGGAGATCACAACACCATCGTTCGTAAGCGTGTGGCTGCAGGAAAACGACATCGTGGGCGACCAGAAAGATTATCGCAAGACGCCATCACACATCACGGACTACGTCTTCGAGCACGTCCTGCGTACAGCCCTGAACGGCACCTGGGGCGATACTCTGAACCCCACGCCGATTGCAAGAGGAACGGTCATCACCAAGACCGTCCGCTACGAGATCCCTGCCGAGAAGTTGAACCCCTCCGACACACTCAACGCGTGGACGCTGAAGAACTGCGAACTCGTTGCCTTTGCCCACAAGGGCAGCGTGGCCCGGGAAGTCCTGCAGGTAGTGAAGCAGAAGATTAGGGAGTGAATTACTGAATTACTGAATTACTGAATTACTGAATTACTGAATTACTGAATTACTGAATTACTGAATTACTGAATTACTGAATTACTGAATTACTGAATTACTGAATTA
>JBEIIK010000101.1:0-7829 GCA_040380835.1 Ignavibacteria bacterium
TCGACATGTCCGCCAAGCTGCACACCGTTTGCCATGATTACGTGATCACCAACAACGCAGTCATGTGCCACGTGGACATAGGCCATAAGCAGACAGTCACTGCCAACAGAGGCCTTGCCGCTGGAGACGGTGCCCCGGTTGATCGTCACCGATTCACGGATGACCGTTCGGTCGCCGACGATCGCCTGTGTCGGTTCGTTGTTGTACTTCAAATCCTGGGGTGCCGTCGAGATCACGGCATTAGGGTGGATGCGGACGTCCTTTCCGATGCGCGCACCATTGCCCAGAACGACGTGACTCATCAGTACCGTGCCCGGGCCGATTTCCACATCGTCTTCAACAATGCAGAAGGGTCCAATGCTGACGCCCTCACCAATTCGAGCCGCATCAGACACAATCGCCGTCGGGTGAATATTCACGACGCTCATGATGCTACCTCCCGATCGACCACTGCCGCCTGCAGCTCAGCCTCTGCGGCAAGCTGACCATTCACGTAGGCCCTGCCAACAAGCTGGCAGATATTGAATCGGAACCGGGTCATCTCCAGCTCCATTACAAGCTGATCACCGGGAATGACCTCACGCCGGAACTTGACGTTGTTCATGCCGGTAAAGACCACAAGCTTCTTCTCAGTGTCAATGCCCTTGGAGATCAGAAGCATGCATCCTGTCTGAGCCATGGCCTCCATTATCAATACACCCGGGAAGATCGGACGGCTTGGGAAATGCCCCATAAACTCGGGCTCGTTGAAGGTTATGTTCTTCACGCCAACGATCCGATTCTGATCCGGTGCGTACTCAATGATTTTATCAACCATCAGAAACGGATACCGGTGCGGCAGCATCGTCAGGATCTTCTTGATATCAAAGACCGTCTCCATGGTTGACGGAGAATAGCGCTTGACATGCTGCTTGTTCTCATACATGCGCCGCACTTTGCGCGCAAACTCGATGTTACTGGCATGGCCCGGACGCGCCGCCAGAACCTGAGCTCGCAGACGCGCTCCTACCAGCGCAAGATCACCGAGCATATCCAGCAGCTTATGGCGCGCCGGTTCGTTAGGATATCGTAGCTGGTTGTTGTTCAGAATACCGTTCGTTCCGAGCACGGCATTGCCGGTAACGCCCATTGAAGAAAGCGTTGCACGAAGTTCTTCATCGGACATTGCCTTGTCAACGATCACAATGGCATTGTCCAGGTTGCCCCCTTGGATCAGACCCTGCTTGTAGAGCGCTTCGACCTCGTGCAGAAAGCAGAACGTACGTGCAGGAGCAAACTCAGTCACAAACTCACTGTCAAGATCGAAAAGCCCCGTGTGCTGACTGCCAAGCGCCGGATTCTTGTAGTCGACCATTACCGTTACGCGATAGGTGTCATTGGGCAGAGCCGCAATCTCGGTACCACGGGCTTCATCAACGTAGCGGATCGGCTGATCGAGTACGATCTCATGCCTGGTGGCCTGCTGCTCGACAACGCCGACACGACGGATCATCTCAACGTAGGGCATTGATGAGCCATCTCCGACAGGGGGCTCATTGTTAGTCAGATCGATAACACAGTTATCAACGCCCATTCCGACGAGCGCAGCAAGGACGTGTTCAACTGTATGGACACGTGCTTCACCGACCGCAATGGTCGTACCACGCGCGATCTCGACGACGTTGTCCACCATCGCCGGGATCTCGGGTGCTCCGGCCATGTCAACCCGACGGAATCGATAACCCGTATTCTCGGCTGCCGGATGGAATGTCATCGTCGTCAGACTGCCCGTATGCAGACCGACTCCCGACATTGAAACCGACTCACCGATCGTTCGCTGTTTTGTACTCATTCGGCTGACCCCCTTTTCAGTTCCTCGATCTCTGCTGACAACTTCCGAACCATACGAAGTAACTCCGGTAGCTGCCGAGCTGCAATCTCCATGCGCATTGCCAGAGCATGCTCCTTGGCAGGCGAGCCGAAGTAGGCTCCGGAGGATGTGATCGACTGCGCCACACCAGACTGCGCATATACCACAACATCATCTGCCGTTACCACATGTCCTACAACACCGGCCTGACCGGCAATACGGTTGCGACGTCCAATGATGGTGCCGCCAGCGATGGCAACCTGCGCAGCGATTGCCGTGTGCTCGCCGATGCGCACACCGTGAGCCAGCTGCACCAGATTATCGATCTTCACTCCGTCCTCGATAACGGTACTGCCCAGAGCAGCACGATCAATAGTGACATTTGCTCCTATCTCGACATCGTTTCCAATTCTGACGTTGCCAATGTGAGGTATTTTCTCGAATCGTTTATCATCCTGCTCCCGATAACCGAACCCATCAGACCCGATAACACTGCCAGCATGTACCACACAGCGGTCACCAAGGATCGTGTCCTGATAGAAAGTCGTGCCGGCATGCAGCACGCAGCTGCTGCCGATCTGCACGTTCGGGTACAGGACAACATTGGCCAAAAGCTGCGACCCGTGGCCAATCACGCAGCCGGGCCCGATCACACAACCCGGTCCGATCGCAGCCGTGTCGGCGATGGTTGCAGCAGGATCAATGCTCGTCTGTGGGTCTCGATAGCCGGCAGCACGGTCAAGCTCGGTTCCAATCAGACGCGTCAGCGCAATGATATCGCCATACGGATCAGAACTTACGATCCAACTTGGAGCATTGACCTTCGGAAGATCACGCTCGCGGATGATCACACACCCTGCTCCAGTCGATGGAAGATGCTTTACGAAGGTGTCTGAGCCGCAGAATGTCAGCTGATCTGCCGCAGCCGCATCAATGGTATTGATCCCATTGATCAGCCTCAAGTGATCACCGCAGATGGTACGTCCGAGCAGTTCCGCAACGTCACCGGATCTGCATGGAAACGGACTGCTCATCGTCCCCCACCGGGCTTTTTCGTTGTATCGGCTGGTGGCGGCATTGATCGGGCCGGCCCGCCACCCGGGACCTGTCCTGTAGGTGGGAGTCCATTAGGCATCGTTCCATCAGGCATCACTACCGGCGTGGTCGTCGATTCAGGCATGCCGCTTGGAGGGGGCACTACAGGCGTCGGCGATGGCGTCAACGGCTGGGCTGGCGCAGCTGAAGAATCCGGTGCAGCCGTTGATTTTCGGGACTTGCGTTTGCGAGGCTCTTCTATCCGCTTGTTTCGCGGGTCGCCTTCGATGGCCTCTTTCTGCTTAGCCTCTAGATCCGCTGCATCGATGCCGAGCTCTTTCATCACCCTGGCCGTAATGTCGTACTTGGCATTGACGTACACCAGTGGCTGCACACTTTTGTCCCAGACGATGTCATAACCGTCAGTTGCCGCAACTTTCTGAATGGCCGTATAGATTTTCTTCCAGACGGCCTGCATGAGCTGTTCGGCGTTCTGGTCGTACTCGCCCCCTGGCTCAAACTTCAGCCGTGCGAACTGATCTCGTTCGCGACGTTTGTCGTCGATCTCTTTTTCCTTCACCTGGCGTTCCTGGTCGCTCCAGATCAGGCGGTTCTTTTTGATCTCGATCTCAAGCTCATCGATGTCACGCTGTTTCTGGGCCACATCGGCCTTCCATTCATCGACATAGGCCGAGAGGCGCTCTTCGGCCTGTCTTGCCGATTCGTACTGTGAACGGATGAAATCCGTCGATACATACCCGATTTTTTGCGCACTACCCACGGCGCATGCAAGCACCAGGGCAGCTAGCGTTGAAATGATCCGCTTCGTCATGTCACAGGTCTCCGATTTACGAAATGGATCAACGGGTCATGGGCAGCAGGTGCGTGGTGATGATGGTACGGCGCTGTTCAGTTACCGCGCTTCATGCGATCAAGAACCTTGTAGGTGATGTCGGCCTTGTCTTCGCTGTAGAGTACAATGCCACCCATCTTGTCGAGAACGAGATTGATCTTTTCTTCCTTGGCTACGGTACCGATAGCCTCGCTGACCTTGGCACGGATGGGCGTGAGAAGCTCTTCACGCATGCGGGCGAGCTCCCCTGCCTGTCCAAACTTTTCTTCCTGGTACTGCAGAAAACGCTGACGCAGGGCTCCCAGAGATTCCTCCTCCTTGCGCTTGGCATCTGGCGTCATCATTGCCTCTTGCTTGCGATAGCTTTCGACGCGTGTTTCAAAGTCTTTCTGCATCATCTGCAGGGTATCGCGGATCTTCATGCCAGCTTCTTCGATCGTCTTGCCGGCCTTGATCGCGTCCGGTAGTTCCTTAAGAATGATGTCTGCGCTAACGACGCCGATCTTAAAAGTTTGAGCCGAAAGGGGCGAGATGGCCACCAAGAAGGCAAGAAGGATGCTAAGGCGCATGAACATAGTTCAGGATTCCCAAAGGTTTGTTGTTAAACAGAGGTTACCGACCAAACTGAAAGTGGAATTGCCATCCCGACCGGACACCGGGCGTTGCCGGGTCGTCGTCAAATCCATATCCGACGTCGAATCCGAGCAGTCCGATCGGCTGCAGCAGCATTCGCAGACCGAAGCCAGCCGAGCGCTTCAAACCGAAAGGATCGGCAGTTCGAAGGCTTGACCACACATTGCCTGCCTCGGCAAAACTAAGCAAATAGATCGGGAAGGGATTGAGCGTTAAGGCAAAGCGCAGCTCGGTCACAAAGCGCGCCTGCATACGACCACCAGGAGGGAGCTGGCGACCATCAGCGGCAATCGGTGTGATCGAATTGTCACGATACCCGCGAAGGGGCGTCACAGCAAATCCGCCGAGGCCGTTACCTCCCATGTAGAACAGCTCACCGGGAGGGATCGTCGTGTCCACGCGGAAGCCGTCAACGTAGCCAAGTTCAGAGCCGAGAAAGAGCACAAGACGGGTGTTGCCACCAATGGTCAACAGCGGATTGACCATGTCCAGATTCAAACCGACTTTTGCAAAGTCGGTACTGCCAATACCAAGAGCTCCGGAAGTGGCGCGTGTGGAGAGCGAAAATCGAGATCCGGCCGTCGGAAAAATGATATTGTCGAAGCTCATCCGCGAGATCGTCTGCGAGATAGTCAGAGCTGTCTGCGTTCCCGAGCGGGAGAAGAACGTGTTGGTATTGGAAATGATCCGCTCAAAGGCAATACTCCAGTCGCCGCGGAAGTAGTCATCAGGCCAGCGGAAACGGCGTCCGAGGTTGACCTGCCCACCCGTTCTGCGCATGACGAAATTGAAGTTCTGCTGCGTGTCGAAGATGTTAAAACCGACTGAAGTCGGCTGGCCAAACAGCCACGGCTCGGTGAATGAGAGCTGGAACGTCTGCAATCGCGAGGCCTGTCCGAATTCCCATTGGAATCCAAGCACCTGACCGGCACCGGCCGAGAAGGGTTCGCTGATGTCGAAATTGTTCAGCGTGATGCCAATCGACCCCGTAAGGCCGAAGACTCCGGCAAAGCCTACCGAGGCATTGAATGTGTCGGTAGATCGTTCTTCAACCTTGAGCACGACGTCAACCTTGGTCTTATCCACCGGCTGAATGTTTGGCTTGAGAGCCTCTGGATTGAAGAAGTTCAGCATACCGAGTCCACGTACGCTGCGAATCAGAGCAGAACGGTTGAAGTAGTCACCCGGACGCAGGTAAAGTTCTCGACGGATCACGCGGTCACGGGTCTTTGTGTTACCCGATATCTCAATTCGGCGGATCGTGTATTGCTCACCTTCTACGACGCGGATAATGATATCAACGCTATCCTGACTCACGCGCACAAACTCAGGTTCCATGCGGCAGGCCAGATAGCCATTGTCGGCATATAGCGAGGTGACGTCAGACTGATCCTCGTTGACCTGCAGGTTCTTATAGAACTTCGATTCGTTGTAAAGTTCACCGGGCTCCACAGCGAGTCGCACCAGCATGATGGCCTCAGGGTAGATGGTGTTACCGGTGAACTTTACCGAGCGGATGTATATGGGCGATCCTTCTCGGATCACCATGCGGATATCTACAGATTCGGCCGCCTCATCGTAGATGACCGTGTCGGAAACTATCTCCGCGTCAATCAAGCCCCTATCCCGAAACCACGTCGCAAGTTTGGTCTTATCCTCGTCGAACTTGGTGTGATCGAACTTCGATGACGCCCAGAACTCATACCAAGCCGTAGTCTTGGTCTCCGAAAACGCCGAAGCGATCTCCTTATCTGAATAACGTGTGTTGCCTTCGATCTCGATCGATCGGACGTGGAACTCCACACCTTCGTTGACGGACATCTCAAGGTCGAAATAGTTCATCGTATCAGCCGAAATAAGCTTGGTCTCGATCTTGGCAAAGAGCAATCCTTCCTTGACGTACAATGCCCGCACGGCCTCACGTACCAGATACTCATCATACGGCGAGATGATATCACCATTACGACGGTCAATAGCTTTATTGATCTCCTCGATTGACAGCTCGTCGTTACCGGTGATCGTGACGTTGCGAAGGCGAGGCATCGGTTCAACGCGGATCAGCAGGAACACGCCGAGCGCTGTCTCACGTTCCCGCTCGATTTTTACGTCCTTGAAGGTTCGACGATTCCAGAGATTCTTCACGGCCGTCATAAGATCGTCCGGACGGGCCTCCTGTCCGACACGCAGACCCGAATAGGCGATGACCGTCTGCATGTCGACACCGCTGGTCAGCCCCTCGACCGTGATGCCGGCGATGATCGGGTACCGGGGCGTGCTGGTGCTCTGCGCACAGACGACTGCGCGTTGCAGTATCGGTGCGGCAGCCAGCAGCACCGTAATGACGAAGACGCGCCATGGTGCCCCCTCGAACAGGCGGCTACTTGAGAGCATTACGCAGTCGCTCCAGTGTCGATGGTTTTGCCTCCGGCACCTGCGCCAGCTGAGCCGACGTCTTCCCGAAGCGTCGTTCCCGCTGCGTGAATGCCTGCAGCGCTGCGTAAAGTTCACTGGCATGGAAATCCGGCCACAGCGTATCGGTCACGTACAGTTCGGCATAGGCCGCCTCCCACAGGAGGAAATTACTTAGGCGGACCTCGCCGCTGGTGCGGATAATGAGGTCTGGATCTGGCATGTATGACGTCTGCAGGTAGGCCGAGATCGTCTCTTCGCTCAGGTCTTCGGGCGAGAGCTTGCCGCGCCTAACATCCAGCGCAATCACCTGCATTGCACGTTGAATATCCCATCGCGAACCGTAGCTAAGCGCAAGCGTCAACGTCAATCCATCGTTCTTCGCCGTCTTCTCAATGGCCTTTCGTAGAACACTGCTGACATTCTTCGGCAGTGCATTGGTCTTACCGATCGTAAGAATCCGGACGTTGTTCCGGTACAACTCGTCGAGCTCCTTGCGCAGATACATCTCAAGTAAGGACATGAGGAATCGGACCTCGGGTGCCGGTCGCTTCCAGTTCTCTATCGAGAACGCGTAAAGTGTCAGATACTCGATCCCGAGCTGGGAACACGCCTTCACTACGGACCGTACGCTTTCCATGCCCACACGGTGCCCTTCAATGCGCGGCATCGACCGAAGCTCCGCCCAACGACCGTTGCCATCCATGATGGCAGCGACGTGGCGCGGCAGGCGGCCGGTTGCGCGCAGGGCATTCTGCACCTGCTGGATGTCCGAGGAGACGGGCTCGTCAGACCAGTTCAAACTCCCTCCATAGCGTAACAGCCGACAAAAATAGTGACTAGGATCATTGCGTGGGGCTAAGGTTGTGCAGAATAAGGGCCTTTCGTATGTTTGCCCTCCGCTGATCAAGGGGGCCGGCACTGCCGTTTCCTGATACGCGCAGCGGCGTGGAGTATTGTGATTCGTCCGAAATGAGGCACCGTTGAACGTCACAAAAGCCGATATCGTCGACAAAATCGCCGGTGAGACCGGGCTGACGAAGCTCGAGA
>JBEIIK010000102.1:0-7739 GCA_040380835.1 Ignavibacteria bacterium
CGACTCGCAGACGTCGTACACTATCAACAGGCAGACGAGCAGCGACGAAAGAAGGTATTGAACGAGCTTACAGAAGAGGCACAGCGACTCGGCCTCGGTTATTGAGTCTCCGTGGCTCCGGTCGTTGTGTATGATGCCTGCTCGATTGATTTAGCATAGTCGGACTGGCAGAATCTTCTGCACGTCTACGAAAACTGTTTCGTGAGTAGCTGGAAGTACCCAGCCCCCCTACTCGATAACCACCGGCGTGCTGAGCGAATTGGCAATGAAGCAGTGCTGGTGTGCTTTATGATGAAGGGCTTCAAGTTCCACGCGTCTGGACTCATCCGTGATCTCCACACGCGGGTGAAGGACGATCTCGGTGAAGCGCCCAATGCCATTGCTGTCTGATTCCAGTGTGCCTTCGGGCGAGTCCGAATAGCTCGTCACGACAACTCCGGCATCGGCACAGCAGTGCAGAAACCAGAGCATGTGGCACGAGGCAACGGAATACAGCAGCATGTCCTCGGGGTTGTACCTGGTAGCATCGCCACGGAACATCGGAGCCGATGAGCAGGCAAGGGGCTCCTTCCCGTCTGCACAAAGCACGTGACCGCGCTCGTAGGCCGTGTAGGATGTAGTGCCGCTTCCGGTGTTACCGGTCCAGTCAATGTGGGCAACGAAGTGGTGGCTCATGGCTGATATCCTCTTGTGATGGTGCAATCTACTTCGGCACACAGGATGGCGGCATACCGTTGCACGCATTTGCTGCGGGACGTATTCTTGTGCCCATGCTAGCGATACACGCCACGCGCAAACTGCTAACAGCACTCAAACGAGAACCGTTGTCTGATGTGGTTGCCGACCAGAGCCGACTCGGCTCGTGGTATGCAGACCTCAACATGACTGCTAGACGTCGTGTGGTTGTACTGCTCAACGAACACACGCTCCTTACGCTTGCCGTACCACTGAAGGCGTTCGCTGCCGATCCGGTGAATTCTGTGCGGAGCTCGCTGGCCGGGGTGTTGCACGAGATCAACGTGCCGGATGACGTTATCGCCCGTGAGATATCACTCATTACCGACGCGGTTTTCACCAAAACACAGTCGAGAGTGATGCTGGCACTCATGCGGCAGGCGATGGATGTTGCCGCGGCCTACATCGCACATAAGGAACCGTTGGCACAGTTCAACCGCACCATGACCACGTACCTCTATGGTCGACGAAGTTCACCGAACGCGTTTGACCTACCGGTCGACCTGGTGTCGGAGGTTCTTGGCGTTCCAACGTCGAAACCGAAGGGCGTCGATTTCGGCAGCTACCTCGAGACTCACGATTCGCCTCATGAAACTCTTCTCGAGATAGCACGAGTGCTGAAAGTGGCTCTGTCGCCAACATCAATACGGCCGACAATGCCCACCAAGAAGTCAAGGACAACGGCGGCAACGCCAGCATCCGCCGAATCAAAGGGAAAAGTCCGGGCACTGGTGTTCAGAGTCTCCCTCGATCATATCAATCCGGTGATATGGCGCGAGGTCCGTGTTCCGGAAACGGCAACGCTTCGTCACCTTCATGAGGTGATTCAAATTGCCATGGGCTGGCTGGACTGTCACCTTCATTCCTTTGAGATCGGTCCCCGTTCATATGGCAACCCGAGCATGTTTGATGATTTCGACGAGTTGATCAACGAACGACAAACCAAGATTTCGTCTCTCGACCTGAAGAAGGGCAAGCAGATTACCTATATCTACGACATGGGTGACTATTGGAAGCACACCATAAGCGTCCAGAAAGAAGTAGTTGTTGCACACGATGAATCATTCGCCGTCATCGACGGTGCCCGGGCATGTCCACCCGAAGATTCAGGTGGTCCGTGGGGCTACCAGAGATTCTGTGAGATCATGTCCAACCCCAGGCGCAGAGAGCACAAGGTCACCGCCGAATCGTACAACAAACCTTTCGAGCCCGAGAAGTTCGACCTTAAAGTAGTTCAGGCAAAGCTCAAGGAGTGGCAGTTCTCGACTAAGTGAGAAAGGGCCCGTCAACGTTTCTTGCGCTTTGGAGCATACGCCCGACCAAGATCTGATCGAAGGTTTGCTCTGTCTTTAGCAAAGCTGCGCTTGTCCTCTGCAAACCCCGGAGCATAGCCCGAAGTAGGCGCCTGCTCATATTCGGCAAGCATCCGATACGTCTCCTCCCGTCCAATACCACCCGTAAAGATGACCTGCAGTCGGGCGACGAACTCCGCTATACGATTACGCATGGCTACTGCTATTGGTAACAGTTGTACATCGACACTAACATCTACTGGAGTACAAACACTATAGAGCAAACTTCGTCAAAAACGTGACGCCCCCCCTACTCAACCACCCCGACGGTCGTTGTCCAGCGCTGACCGTTGGGACCGTGCACAACGACCCCGTATACACCCTGACTTGGCAAGGGGCTTGTAACACTCGCCGTACTTTCCTGTGACCAGAGCTGTTCGGTTGAATGCTGGCGTCCCTGGATGTCATAGACATCGATACCAAGGATGCGGGCGGTGGGAAGCCCCGTTACCGTAATGCGCCATGCCTGACCACTGTGCGAAGCCATGGCATGGATCGTTGGTTCAACGTGTAGCTCCTTCACATCAACAGAGGTCGAGGTGTTTTCGCGATAGATGCCCAACGACGTGGCAACATAGAGCTGCCCCCTATACTCTGCCACACCGTTGATGACGCAAACCGCCGGGAAGTTGATCTCAGCGGTCCATGTTTGACCGTCATCGGTGGAGATCATAACGGCCTCGGGGGT
Source organism: Ignavibacteria bacterium (assembly GCA_040380835.1). Classification (GTDB taxonomy): domain Bacteria; phylum Bacteroidota; class Ignavibacteria; order Kapaibacteriales; family Kapaibacteriaceae; genus UBA10438. The sequence continues at coordinate 2,776 of JBEIIK010000102.1, forward strand.
GGCGATATAGATGCGCTGATCGCCCTGCCAGATGCGGTACGAGCACCGAGTTAACTCCGGATTGCGCAGACTGAATGTTTCCTGCATCGACCACGTACCACCGTCATCAGTGGAGCGCAGAATGGTGCCGGAATAGCAGCGAATCGCCGAAGATTTGGTCGCAGAATCTGTAACGATTGACGCGTTGACAGACACAGCCAGGATAGCGCCGCTTCTGAGCCTCTGCATGCTGTAGAAGGCTTGGTCGGTAGTTGGCACAGATACACGTTCCCATGTTCTGCCGCGGTCTGACGATCGTACGATACCGCCACGGATGACTGTGAGCGTGTCGCCATCGTAGTTCTGACTCGTGTATCCTTTCAACGCTAGGACGAATCTCGAGCTGTCGATTTCAACGATATCGCTCAGCACTCCAATACTATCCTGCTTCTCACCTGGCAACGTCACGGGAATGATATCGCGAACCGTACCGTCATAGCTGGCCCGAAGAATATCTCGACGTCCGAAGAAGAACGTCGTGTCTTTCCCTCGTTGAAGCATTGTAAGTGGGTTCTTTGCGTTATAAACACCGCGGCCCGAGGTAACGTTGCGGGTCTTGATTGATGCACTATTTAATCCATAGACGTAGTGAGAATCGACCACGATGAGCTTCGGTATGCTCTGCTCAAACGTAAGATTCACGGTCTCCAACGGGAACGGTGCCCCTTCACATGACAAAAGAAACCCTCGCATCTGCCCTTCCATCGTAAACTCCATGACCGCTCCTGCCGCATCACGTCCAATGAGCCGGCCGTCAAGCGTGTCAAGAGCACACCAGCTCATCGAGCGGTGATACTCTGCCGCTTCTCCCTTGAGAACTTTCCCGACATGTTCTATGCGCGGATCTTCGGCGGTGCTGCGATAGAGATGTCCTAGATCATGTGACGGAGATGACATTTCTGTCACATAGACTGTGTTGGAAGACCACGTGATAAATTGATCCATCGGATTAGGGTAAATCCTCGACAACTCTGGACTAAACCAAGTCTTGCCGTCATCACGGAATACCATCATATTGACCGATTGACCATACCAGTTCTTTTCTTTCACCAAGCAACCTCGCTCATCAATTGACGCCAATTCAAAACTGGAGCTCTCAGCAGTTTGGACCAATGCCGATGCGTGGACAGAATCTTTGTCAACACCCAGCAGGTACCAATCCGATCCATCTTTTGCAATGCAGTAAAAGCGATTTCCACGCCACGTAACGGGTTGCATCAGCTGCAGAGCTACAGCGTCTGATTTGTTTGGTACTCGGAACAGACTCCGCTCGGCAAATGAGCTATCTCCGGGACGCAGCCATGCAATTGAGTTTGGTGAAAAAGCAATCAGCACTCCTTCACTCGTGGAGCGCAGTTTTTCATACCGCGCTGGGATGGCTTGATACTCTTTCCACACATTCGCAACGGCATCTATGCTATACCATTTCGCACCAGCATCATTGCGGCACAGGAAACCGTGAATAGGCGAGTACACCTTCTCAATCGACAGCTGTAGGAAGTTTCCTGGATAACTACTCCATGTCTTTCCGTAGTCCAAAGTGTAGGCAGTCAAATGACTTCCGACGCCACGTTCGTTCGTATATGCCGGGATAATTGGGATTGGTGCTTCTGCTGCAACCTCAAACATCTCAGTAGGACCACTGCTCGTCAGTGTAAATGATCCCGACTGTGATCGTGGCCCACCCACGATTGCGGCCCTACCGTCTTCCCACAGGTATAGGCCGGGCCAACCTTCGACCCGGACATAATCCCTCGCTTGCGATGCCGTCTCAAACGTTTCGCCCTTGTCACGACTCCGCAGCAGTAATGGCGGATCATAGCTGGCAAACAACAGATAAGCGTCATCGTAGCTGACTCGGACAACCTTAGGACCAATCAATTCTCCAGACAGAGTTACTCGGTCATATACCAAATCAAATGATGTCATCTGGCTATGCGTCGATGCACAGTTGATGATTACCAGCACACACACACTTATTCGCATCATTAGCTCTCCAAGGGTACTTTATAAACTGCTAATCGCCGCTACAACAGCCGAGTGGGGTGTTCAGGTTGGCACAATTTACAAGTGTGCAGGGCTGCTCACACTGGTTGTTTGTGGCACATATAGTCGTGATACACTCCAAACATTGCACAATGTTACCTACAATTTTCCGGCAATACCGGCGCTCTACATAGCACATTTTATCGCAGTTGCTTTCGCAGGGAATCCAGCAATTCCCCTCACGTTTGACACAGTTAGGTAAACCAAGAACATGACAATAGGCGTTTGATGTGAAACTGCAGGGGTCTGGTCCAGGATCGCAACTTCTAATCGTCGCTGGAATAAATTGATTCGAGCAGCACAATGATGTTGCTTTCAATATCGCTCGATAAATACTGTCGATACTCACCAAATACAACGCTGGAGGCACACAGACCTTCCGGACCCATGAGATTGCATCTAATGGTAAGACGCAGTTCCTACACGGATTGCTTATGTATTGATTCGTAGCAAACTGCGTACAAATCGTTACGTCAATCGTATCCGTCACCGGCCCAATACACACCCGGAATCGGTAGACACTATCCTGCGTGCAACCGTTGCAGTTGTACGGGTCCTGGCCCGGACATCCCGTTTGTGCATTCATAGTGGATGTGGCTGTCCAGATTACCGCAATGACAATGGATGCGAGGAGTAAGTGACTCTTCATGTGGAATCCTTTCGTGTAGTGTTTAGTGGCTTAATGGATCGATGACGATTATCTTGGTTGACTCGCTGTAAGCAGCAACCGCTTGTTGACTTGTTGCCGAATCGGAGATGACCTGCTGGATGATGGCAGTGTTTGATTGCAACGCCTGGTCATATTGACTCGACGTGATCTGCTGACCCGGAATAATGATTCCCAGCCACGCAAGAATTGCTAATAGAAACTCCATTATGTTTCTCCTTGAAAAGTGATTAAATCATGACGAAGCAATAATGGCGACAACGCTTTTACTCTATAATTCACATTGACTAGGTTTTTCCTCATCACTATTGCATCATATTCATGACCTCATATAAGTATCTACAGGCCCTTGCAAGGGTTATTGCCCAGCGCCGATTCAAAACGATCGTAGTTTTCAATGAGCCCGCTGAGGGCATGACGACAAAGAGCTACACACTCTATAAGCTGGCTCAAGATCCAGCCATCACTTCGAAGGACGCGATAGCGGCACTGTACGACACACCTTCGGGGGATTCTCGCCACGACAAAGCCTTTACCAATCTCATTGATCGCACGGTAAATAGACTCGAGAATCTTCTGCTGCTAACCGACCATTCATCGAGCACGGGCGACAAGAAACATCGCTTGCAGCTTCAGGCTGTGCGTTCTCTGGTTATCGGCATGTTTCTCGCTCAGGGCGGCCTGGCTGAGGGCGCACAATTTCACCTTCGAAAGGGAATTCGGCATGGTGATACCATTCCTGCCGAATGGCAGGGACTGTGCATTTCCGCGCTGCGATATCTCGTACTGTATCACTCGCAGTTTGGTTCACGCTCGAAAGCGATGGTGTATACGGACGTGTTGGGGAAGTGCCTGAAGGCGGTCCACATGGAAGCAATGCTGAGGACGTAACATGATACGCTGTATGCAGCGGTCCGTGCATCGAACGCACGAAACCACGAGGTTCGCGTCAAGTGGAGCTCATTCCTGAAATCCTGTTCGAAGGCACTTCAGCACCATCGCGAGCCATGGTTCAGGGTTTCTGTTTCGAGGATGAGGCTAACGGCCTACCAGGTGATCGGAGACTTCGAGGCAATGCTGGTTGAACTCAGATCGTCTCCCCTGCCCCCTGCAGAAGTTGACCTTATGACGGCCGTAACTAGTATGGAACTTGGCAAACTCAACGAGGCGAAAAAGCACGCACTATCTGCCCGTACGGTATTCAAGCCAGGATCATCGAATTGGCTGACCTGTACTGATGTTGCAATTCGGAGTCAGATGCTGTCGGGCAACGTCGAGCATGCTGCAGGGCTCGTTGCAGACATTCGACGCTTTCCGCGGCTGACCTCACAGGTTAGTGAGCTGGATGCGTGGCTTGGAATGGTCGAAGCCTACTGCCGGTCGCACGAACAACTGAAAACGCGCCCTTCGCCGCGACGAGGGCGCCCCACGAAGCAGTCTCAGTGGTTCAAGACGCAGCTCAAGGATACATCAACCACGCGTCAGGTCTACGTTTCTCTGAGTGTGTGGCAGCTCATCGATGCAAAGGCGCAACAGGATGACGAACTGTTCGAGCAGACGATTCACACCATGCTTCGCTATGTGAGACGCCGTCCAAATCTGCGCGACCGTCACAGATATGGCGTTTTCGTGGAGTTCGTCCACAGGCACCGTTTCACCAGGCCAACAACTCGGGAGTTGCGACAGTTCAAACTCACACTCCAGTCCTTCGGCACGGTCTATTCGAGCGGAGAGATCATCTCGTACGAGATCCTGGCGGAGATGCTCACCGCCCGATAGTTCTGCTGCCTCGCCCCCTTACAGACTCGGACCCAGCATGTCTTCCGGACGTACCCACTCGTCGAACTGTTCTTCGGTAAGCAGGCCAAGGGCGAGCGCTTCCTGCTTGAGCGTTGTGCCATTCTTGTGGGCGGTCTTGGCGATCTTGGCAGCGTTGTCGTAGCCGATGTGCGGATTGAGCGCCGTCACGAGCATGAGCGTGTTGCGGTTGTAATAGTCCAGACGCTCGACGTTCGGGGTGATGCCCACGGCACAGTGCTCGTTGAACATCGTACACGTGTCGGCCAGAAGTCGAGCACTTTGCAGGACGTTGTAGATGATCACAGGCTTGAAGACGTTGAGCTCGAAGTTGCCCGAAGCGCCGCCGATGTTCACGGCCACGTCATTACCCATCACCTGCGCGGCCACCATCGTCATGGCCTCACTCTGCGTC
>JBEIIK010000103.1:0-7620 GCA_040380835.1 Ignavibacteria bacterium
GATTGAACGACGGGGTGTTCTTCATGTGTTCGCTCTCATAATTAGTGTTGGTTTCGTTCGTAGATCACACCTAAGTCGCGATCAAGGACAACGGTGTGACTGCCAATGCGGCATCGGCCACCTTCGAAGACGAGGCGGTGATGGCCGTAGAGAACTGGGCTCTCTGTGGATTCCACTCCTGCTGTAAGTATGGCTGCCACAATTGCCGGGTCACTGATCGAGAATGCCGAGCGCCGAGCTGCGATGGCACTATCTCGGTGTTTTGGGTCGAATACTCGCCCATCAAGTGTGAGCTGGACGGATCTCTCCGTTAACAGTGGGAATACATTGACTGACGGTCCACTCAGCCGAGTCTGCCCCCTAGGGCCAACATCTTCATCAGCACTTGTTCCGACATAAGAATGAAGCGGACTTGTCCCATCCGGTGGTATGATTCGGTTGGCTCGCATGCTTGACGAGAGCCTCTCTACGTTCTCATCGTATTCAGTGCGTGTCCGATGCACTTCAGATGCCGGAATGGTCTCAGTCGTGAGGTCAGTGTCTCCGTATGCAGACTGCACAAGCACATCGATGTCATAAGGGAGCGAGAGTCGGTTCTTTCCTGCCAACAATGCTGCTGTTTGCAACACTGGGAAAGCATCGTACACAGTGCCGATGCCAAACGAACGACCTGCCGTCTTTCCTGTCATCTCCTCCGTGCCACCGATCAGAACCAGTGGCTCAGCGACTCGTTTGCGCCAACCGTGACGATGAAGTCTGCCGATCCGCTGAAGCAGAAGATCCACGGGGGCCAGATCGGTATACATGACGTCGAAGTCAACGTCGAGGCTCTGCTCTACCACTTGTGTCGCGATTAGTATTGCCGAAGTGGGGCGTTGTCCTTCAGCCCCATACAGGTCGATGACGGACTGCTCCCTTTCCGCCCGCCATGTGCCGGGCATGCGCGCGTGGAACAGGCCGAGCTCTACACCTCTTCCTTGAAGAGCACTGTAAAGCTTTTGCGCGCGCCCAACAGTGTTCATGATGGCAACAACGCAGCTGCCAGACGATGCCTTTTCAACAAGCGTGTCCGCTATGCTATCAAGCTCTGAGGCAACATGAGTTAGGTTTATGCTCCGTTGAGAAGAAGCCGGGACATGTTCGGTACATCGAACACTGCTCGCACAAATCGTCAGCCGGGGATATGGTACGTTTTCAACTTGGTTGGTTGGTTCCGACAGCGCCGGCACGTAGGCTTCTTCGAGTTTTTGCCGAATCTTGGACGGCAACGTAGCAGACATCACGATAACAGTGCATCGCAGCTGTGAAAGCCATCGGACTAGTTGAACGATGAGTCCCGTTGTGTAAGCATCGTAGGCATGTACTTCGTCGAGAATTACCACCTTGTTGGTGAGGCCATGGAGTCGCATAAACCAGTGCTTCACATTCAAGACACCGTGCAGAGCCTGATCGATCGTGCCTACGGCATACTGTGTAAGAAAGCCCTGCTTGCTCCCAATAAACCACGACGATGCTGCAACGGCATCAGACACGTCTTCCGACTGCTCTGTGTTAGACCTGGTAAGTAGCTCAGTGAACGAATCGTTGAGGATTGTGCCGCCATGCAGCAGCTGTAGAAGGGCCTTATTCTCTCGGCCAACGGTGTTCTCAAGAAAACGGCGAACACGCTCGTACATCTGATTTGCCGTGGCCATCGTTGGAAGTGCCACGTACACCCCCTCATGGCCGATACGATTCATGAGTGAAGCAGCTGCGTACAGCGCTGCCTCTGTCTTGCCTTCACCCATTGGTGATTCGACGATGATGAGGCTGGGCTTGTTCAGGTGCTCCGTTGCCTGTGCCAGCTTTTGTTGAAGCGGACGCGGTTGAAATTGCGTTGACTTTTCCGATGCCTTGGGTTGGAAGCATTCGCTATAGCCAGACACAGGCACGAACGGCATGTTCTTCCAGTGCAGCTGATCCAGGCGCGCCTTTACTTCCTCGCGGCGCGTGCGAAACCAGTCTTCAGATGACCCGATGTGGCGCTCATAGCCAAGACTCGAGCCGATCCAGTCGGCCGCGCTGACGATGCCGGTGAGATTAATGGCAGCAACGTTGCTGACAGCAACATCTCCGAGCGACTGAATGGAAAAGAGCCTGACAAGCTCTCCGTTCAGATCGGCATGGGCCGAACCCCATTCGGGATGTTCCCGCAAGGTGTCGGCAAGGGCCACCTTGGCGTCCCAAAGTGTTCGAGGCAATGGGTACCGTCCGTGATGGAATACAACTGCATCGAGGATGAGGTCGACGTGCTGTGGTAAGAAGTTCTGGCCAGACAAAATGCCGCGGACAATTGCATGGGAGTGGACTTCATGGCGAATCGCACTGCGCACGCCAAAGGTCAGGCCACGAGGAAAGCGAAAACCTGAGCGCTGGGCGACTTCATAGCCGGGAATCCACTTGGCCTGAAACCAAGGTGTGGCCTTACCGATGTCATGAAGCGCTGCGAGGTATCCCACAATACGTCGCATGCCATTGTCATCCAGACCAAACGCCTCCATGAGTACGTTTCGCCTAACCTCGGACTGCCTGAGATATATCTCTTCTGCAGCAACACCCACATCGATCAGGTGCGCACGAATCGGCATGAAGCTGACCATGTCTTGTCTTTGAGACTTGGCCCAGAGTGCATCGAATTGCATGATAAGTCACCGTTAAAACACCAGGTAGCTAAATCGCTGCAATCGTGCTAATGCAGCCTGACCAATACCGCGGCTTTTTACCTGTGTGCAAATATCAAACGACGTGCGACGCAACACGTCGCCAATTGAAGCAGTATTCAACATATTTTCCTCAAATCACGAATAAGGCACGACACTATAGCAATCAGAGTAGTAAAGCGAGATGACTGCTTTGCCTTTTTTAACGCCGGAAGTTAAGAGAATTCCCCACAAACCGTGCTCGATCCAGACTGCACCGACATTCGGAACCCTGCCCTGCCGCAGTGCTTCGGATCATCTGTTGTCGCGAACAAGAACTTCTTCCCCAGCTCCTCGAACTACAGCTTCAAGCCGACCCACCTCACGTTCGGCGTGATCTCCACGGCCGGTGCTGGCAGATGGTACATATGCAGGTACTCAAATGCCTGACGCAGCCAGTCCGGCAGGTGCGGTATTCGTTTGAGGTTCCAGTCGAGCGAGAGGACGAACACGTGTTGCGGGTTATCGGAACCAACGAGCCCCCTAACGGAGTGACCGAGGGCGAGATTGATCCACGGCGGATACCAGGCCTGGGCGGCTTCGGGGAGCAGATGATGTACGTCAACGCTCAGCCAGTGCGTGGTGCTTTCATAATCGTCGATGATCGCGTTATACAATCCATTGCGGAATGGCTCTGACGGGTAGAACGAGATCTGAAAGGTGACGGCTTTCAGGTCTGGCGCGTAGTGCTGGGCAAGGGGCCACGCAGCGCCGAGAAGATTCCCTGCCATGTCACCGGGTGAGAAACCGTAGTTCTGACTAAATCCATCGCGGATCTCGTTGTAGGTCTGATAGGCCATGGCGATCGACGAGCCCCACCAGAGCGACGATGCGGTGTCGAGTCCGGACCAGCGCAGTGAGCCGGCGATGACCATTGCCGATGTTGCGGCGAAGTAGGCGTGGCCTACCTTGTCGGCCCCCAGCGCATACGTCCAGTCCTGCTGCACGTTCACATGGAAGTCGGCAGGAGCCCCCTTCCACCAGAGGTTGTTAAGCCAGCCGTGCCCCACGGTAAATGCGCCAACTCCCACAGTGGTGAGGGCGCCGAGTCGCCATGGGTCAATTGCCGCCTGCGGCTTGACGGAATCCTGCTGCTGCGCTGATGTCTGCCACGAAAAAGAAATGCCTGACGCGCCCATGGAGGGGGCGTGCCAGGCAATGATGAGCAGGATGAGAAGCTGACGTATCACAACGTCTGGAGAGCACGCCACGGCGACGCGACTCCCGCGTGGAATCAGGCGCCGATCAGGGCTTTGTAGGCGTCAACCTTCAGGAGGCCTTCAAGCTCTGACGGGTCAGAGATCTTGATCTTTACCAGCCAGCCGCCGCCATAGGGGTCCTTGTTGACCGAGTCTGGTGCAGCGTTCACGTCGTTGACCTCGAGAAGCTGACCGCTGACCGGGGCATAGAGATCAGCAACGGTCTTGACGGCTTCGATCGAACCGAAGGTGCCACCCTTGCTTACCGTGGCAGAGGCATCCGGAATGTCCACATACACCACATCACCGAGTTCGCCCTGAGCATGGTCGGTCACACCGATCGTACCGACGTCACCTTCGACGCGGATCCATTCGTGATCACTGGTATAGAGGAGGTCAGCTGGGAAATTCATCGTCATGCCTTCCAGTCATGAGTGTCGAGATACTTCGTGTCAAAATTGCCGGCAATGAAATCGGGATTATCCATCATCTTTCGATGGAACGGGATCGTGGTCTGGATGCCTTCGATGATAAATTCATCCAAAGCCCGGCGCATCTTGGCGATGGCTCCGTCTCGCGTCGTCGCAAACGTGATGAGCTTGGCAACCATTGAGTCGTAGTATGGAGGGATGACATATCCCTGGTAGATGTGGGAATCGACACGCACGCCGGGACCCCCGGGAAAGTTCAGCGACTGTATCACACCAGGCGATGGACGGAAATCATGGTATGGATCCTCGGCATTGATCCGGCACTCGATGGAATGCATGATCGGATCGCGCTGCTCCAGCGTGAGCTTTTCACCGGACGCCACGAGCAGCTGCTCACGGATAAGGTCGCACACCGAGGACTGCTCCGTGACAGGGTGTTCGACCTGGATCCGCGTGTTCATTTCCATGAAGTAGAAATTTCGGTGCTTGTCCACCAGAAACTCTATGGTACCCGCGCCAACGTAGTTGACGCTCGATGCCCCCTTCACGCTGGCATCACCCATGGCCTTGCGCAGTTCGGGCGTCATGATCGGAGAAGGGGCTTCTTCGATCAGCTTCTGGTGCCGTCTTTGAATGCTGCACTCGCGCTCGTTGAGGTGCACAACATTACCAAACGAGTCAGCGAAGATCTGGATCTCGATGTGGCGAGGCTCTTCAATGAACTTCTCGATGTAGATATCACCGTTGTTGAACGAGGCCTCCGCTTCGCCTCGTGCCGTGGCGTAGGCCCGGTCAAGCTCGTCAGGCGACTCAACATAGCGCATTCCCTTTCCGCCACCACCGGCAACGGCCTTGATCATGACTGGATAGCCAACTTCGGCAGCCACACGACGGGCGTCCTCAATGGTCGGAACGATTCCGTCCGAACCCGGCACCACCGGCACGCCGGCGGCGCGCATGGTGTCCTTGGCGATGGACTTGTTACCCATGCTGACAATGGCTGACGGCGACGGACCGACGAAGGTGATACCGCAGTCGTGACAGATCTCGGCAAACGTGGCATTCTCGGCCAGGAATCCGTAACCGGGATGTATCGCATCAGCACCGGTCACATCAGCAGCGGCGATGATAGACGGGATATTCAGATAGGAAAGCTTACCCTGTGCCGGACCAATACAGACCGCCTCATCGGCAAAGCGCACATGCAGCGACGCACGGTCGGCCTCCGAATACACGGCAACCGTGCGGATGCCGAGTTCCTTGGCGGCACGAATGATCCGCAGGGCGATCTCCCCGCGATTGGCGATCAGCAATTTCTTGATCATGATCGGTGGCCCGCTTGCTTAGTCTGGCTTGACAAGGAAGATGGGCTGGTTGTATTCCACCGGCTGACCGTTTTCGACGAGGATCTTGAGGATCGTGCCGGTAACATCGGACTCGATCTCGTTCATGAGCTTCATGGCCTCGACAATGCAGAGCGTGTCTCCAGCATTGACGTGCTGACCCACCTGAACAAAGGCATCAGCATCCGGAGAGGGGGCCCGGTAGAACGTGCCAACGATCGGCGATGTCACGGTATGCCCGCTGTCGGCCACAGCCGCAGCTGCTGGGGCACTGGCCGGTGTAGCCGGTGCGGCACTAGGTGCAGCAGCCGGGGCGGCTGCCGGTGCCTGCATGGCATAGCCCGGCATCATCACCGGAGCCTGTGCCGACGGCTTTGACATATGCACGGACATGCCCTCTTCTTCGATCGACAGTTCGCTGGCACTGCTCTCGTCGAAAATGCGCAGCAAACGGCGTAGATAGTTCAGATCCATCGTTCCCTCCAATGTGAACTGGACAGCCCCTTACTCCTTGACCCGGTCCATATAGTCACCCGTTGAGGTGTCTACACGGATAAGATCACCCTCGTTGACGAATAGCGGCACTCCCACCGTAGCGCCCGTTTCCACAGTTGCCGGCTTCAGGACGTTGGTCGCTGTATCGCCACGCACGCCCGGCTCGGTGTGCGTTACCCGCAGGGCAACGTGCTGTGGCATGGTCACCTGTACGACGTTGTCGGCCTCGTCACGAGCGATCTGCACTTCCATGCCCTCTTTCATGAACTTGGCCGCATCGCCAACGATCTCGGCATTCACCGGGATCTGGTCGTAGGAGTCTGTGTCCATGAACGTGAACATGTCCGCGTCGCGGAACAAGTACTGGAAGTTGCGGGTCTCTACGCGCACGAATTCGATCGTCTCGCCTGAACGGAACCGTTCCTCACGGAGCTTACCCGTCTTGATCACCCGCATCTTAACCTGGTAGAATGCCCGGAGGTTGCCCGGCGTACGGTGTATGGATTCAAGAACCACACAGAGTTCGCCATTGTGGCGAATCACGGCGCCTACGCGCAGGTCAGCTGTTGTTGCCATGAGGAAGGGGTAATGTCAAAAAAGCAGATCAAACTCAGTGAGGTCCCGACCGGATTCGAACCGATGTACAAGCTTTTGCAGAGCTCTGTATAGCCACTCTACCACGGGACCGCGTGGGCGGCGAATATACGAAAAGGGGGCTATTCGGGCGTGTTTTTGCCCGTTTTTGCGCGGATTTCGGCAGAAAATGCCCGGATTTCATCGATCAGGCGTATAATCTCCCCGTGCGAGGCATTTGCCTCGGGAATCACCGCCGGGGCTTTGTCAGCTGCCTCACCATGCTCTACAGGCATTGGCTCAGCCCCCTCGGCAGCACTGAACTGCAAGTCATCGGGCAAGCCATTCTGTCGTAAGAACTCCTTTGCCCCAGCCACCGTGTAACGCTCCTCCCGAAGCAGCTTCCTGATCAACATCAGAACCGCCATGTCCCGAGTTGAATAGATGCGATTGCCCGCCCTGTTCTTCTGCGGCCGCAGCTGCGTAAACTCCCTCTCCCAATATCGAAGCACATGCTGCTCCTCCGAAACGATCTTGGCCGCCTCGGTGATGGAGTAATACAGCTTCTTGATGGATTCCTGCATGGTCAAAGATAAGACGGAGGAACGATCTACGGGGTGCGGTTTGCGGCCGTTCTTCGTGCGAAGGCAGGAAGACTGAGGACTGATTACTGAGGACTGATTACTGAGGACTGATTACGGATTACTGATTACTGATTACTGAGGACTGATTACTGAGGACTGATTACTGAGGACTGATTACGGATTACTGATTACTGATTACTGAGGACTGATTACTGAGGACTGATTACTGAGGACTGGTTGCCGGCTACACGCATAAC
>JBEIIK010000104.1:0-7566 GCA_040380835.1 Ignavibacteria bacterium
GCCCGACCTGTTCCCCCAGCAGCGATGCCATCCGCCGTGCCGCTGCTTTCGCCGCCAGACGTCGCGGCTCGAGCATCACGATCTTCTTCCCTGCAAGCCATGGCTCCTTCACCAGCGCCAGCGGCACCATCGTCGTCTTACCCGCCCCAGGGGGCGCCTCGAGAATGCACGGCACGTTCCGCGATAGTACCTCGCAGATGTCGGGCAGAACGGAGTGGATGGGGAGGATGGGCATGAGGTGACGAAGGTACGGAGTGACGGAGTGACGAGTGACGGGATTGGGGAACAGTCTACGGGGTACGGGGTACTGAGGTACGCGGGTCAAAATGACCGGAATTGCCAACATCTCCCGGGTCAAACTTGAGGCTACTAAGCCCGTTTATTACGGCACACTTCTCGGCAACGAAAACGGAGGAGGATCAAAAGCCCTTCTGTGCCTAGCCTATTCCACATAATACATTCGCCGCTCGGATGTGCTAACCACCATCACCACACTGCCAGGGGGCAAAGGCATACGATCGATAGTATCGCAGTCCTGTGATGTACACAGCACGTGACCGCCGAGGTCGTACACCGTAGCAGCGTCGAGAGTGGACACGTGAGCACGGAAGGATTGGCGAGACATCGACAGTGGCTCGCGCCGTGGCTGCAGCGCTGGTGCTTCACCATCGACGCTCATGATGAGATTGAAGCCGTAGAGTCCGTCGTGGGCCGCCACAAGCAGGTGGGTGCCCGCAAGGTGTATGTCGATGGCACGCACCGAAACAGGTAATCGCTCGTCGAAGTCCCACGTGCGGCCACCATCGCTGCTTACCACCACCGAGCCCGGCATAACGCCCAGCACGTAGCCACCGCCAAGGTCGATAACCTTGCCCGTGCAGGGTATCCATGGGCCGGAGTAAAACAGCGGGGCCGATGACGTCCACGACGCTCCCCCATCGGTGGAGCGCGCAAAGCGTACGTCGGACAAAATGGGGGTCTGGCGCGCACCATCGGCGGAATCTTCGCGCATGGCTGCCGTAAGTGCCACCAGCGTACCATCGCCAAGGCGATGCACGGGATAGACGTAGCTGCCACATTCGGCTGGCAAGGGTACGCTGCGCACTTCCTTGCTGCCGTCTACCACGGCAAGGCCCCCGTAGCGGTAGGGCTGCGGTACAAAGTCCGAATCGCTTCGGGTAGTGCCGTAGAACGACAGCAGCAAGCGGCTGGCGCTGCCCAGCGGCGTGATCGACGAAGGATAACCCGGCAGCAAGCCCGTGGCTGTGCGTAAGGGGGCTAGCTCGTGCCGCACCGTATCGGCACCGGTGCGAACCCACAGAGCGTCGTGGTTGGCCACGCTCCACGTGCTGGCGTCGATACGGGCAAATGCCGTGGTAAAGCCGCGCCACACCGTGTCTTGCACATCGCCACGGCTTAGCAGGCGGCGCACCACGCTGCCGCTGTGCGCCAGTGTATCGATGCCCCCTACCTGCCATGGCTGGGGAACGCGTACGCCAAACCAGGGGAGGGTGGAGTTGGGATCATCAATAAAGGAGTTGATAATCGTACGTTCGTCGAACAACAGCCCAGGATATGTGACGTAGGTAGGTTTATCGGGGTGATTAAGCTCTCGACGCAACACGCTGCCATAGTCATCCAGCGCCATCGGCAAACCACTGTCATCTGTCCACGTGCAAAGCATGCGTTGCAACTGCAGATTATCGAGAGAAGCAAGCATAGCGCCAAATGCCAACGGATACGGATGCACGGGCGAGGAAATCATGGAGTTATGGTTGGCACGACTTAACGATACACCAAGCGGTCCAAGCAGCCGAATCGCGAAGGGATGGTACTCATGTCGCAGTCGGCTGAAGTCAGAATGAAGAGACCAGGTTGTCCATTGGGGATAACGAGAGCGGCTCGTAAAGGCCACGCGTATTGAATCCGCATCATACGAAAAGACATACATCCATTCACGTTCGGAGCGCACTTCGTCAACGCGTATTGGAAAGTTGACGGCATAGTTGCCTGTTGGTGTTAGGATACACTGCCAGCCGGCAGAATCGGCATAGAACACGCTGTCGGCCCACATGTTGCTCACGATGTGTGGCCGCAGCGTTCGCAGCATGCCATTCACCGATAGGGTGTCAATAGGTGCTAAGGTCGTGTCGCCCAAGAATCCAGCTGCTAGATTCCACTGCCGGCTGTTTCTTGTTGGGCGAACAATCGTATAGATCGTGAGAGGTGCACTACGGGCTGACATGCGTGTGGTTGAATTACTGTTCAGTTTGAACGGTGTTTTCAATAGCCGAGGACTTGAATTGGCTAGCCAGACCAACGTTCTACGATCTGTCAGCGACTCGAACATCAAGGTACTGTCGCCGAGACTTAGTTGACTATCGGATTGTAGGGCAACCGTACTTGGTACCGTCTCGAAGAATGATGCACCAAGATCCAATGATAAGCGAGATTGAGGAAAGCCCAGGAGAGGCGTATAGTTCTGCAGATATCCAAATAGATCAGGGGATTCAGTTGGTGTCTGTACGAAAACTGAACCACGAGAATCCATACGTATACATCGGCCGAGAGGCTCAGAACGCAGCCTAGCAACAATACCCGATTCTGACGCAACAGGAAAGAAATAGTCCATGTCCGAAAGGCCGGGCGTGGTCTGCAACCATCGGGAAGTCAGGTCTTCGAGATCAACGATGCAGAGACCGCGCTTCTGGATAAACACAACAATCGACTCTCCTACACCAAGAGCTATGAGGTCCTGTGTGGTCCCAGCTTTTCCAAACACCGAGGTCCTTGCGACCTTTACTAAAGTATCTGTGAACTGCGCCCATATGGCCGAATTGCTTGCTATCAACAATGTGATACAAAACAACGTCTGTCGGGTCAACTTGAGAATCATGCCGTGGTTCCTTTAACAGACGTCAACCATATCGGAAGATGATATGGATTGATCAGTAATGGTGAAAGGTAACAGAGAGCTCATTTTTGAACACAAAATAGTCCGCATTCAGCATGCTACTTCTGCATGCGGACGCAACAGTTTTTGGGCAACATTGAATTGCAGGAACGCCATCCGCCGCGGATCTGATGACGACGTCGTTCATGCAGACAATGGACAACAAATCGAGCATAACGTTTCATCAAAGTCTGTTTTTGGGGTGTAGTCTGCGCTTCTGCCGGAGAGGTACTTCGACGGTAGCCTTCAACCCAGCGTGCCGGCGTCGGTTCCGACACCCCGAAATCATTAACTGCCCACCTCTGCGACAATCCATCTCGTACTACAAGCAGAATTGCCTGCAGCTTGAACGTCGTAACGCATCGACTTTGGCTAGCAGAACCTCATTCTCTACGTTTGTCACTGGACAGGGGCGAGCCCAGTCTGCATTAGGCTTCGGTGCTACCGAGGCCTTTTGTTTTATGGCAGTATTATTAGTCCAACGTCATCAACTCGACAGTTATATGACTTGCAGAGTTTGTCGTGAATCACTTCAAAAGCTCCATCGCGTTGGTCTGGGCAACTACTCAACGGACCTCTTGTGCTAGCTCCAAATCATCAAAGCGTACCCACAGCTGAGGCCGCTGGCTAATGTGCTTTAGAAGGCCTCGCACCTTAGGACTCACACACTACACACCGAACTGGCGTAGGTGGTGGTCGATATGCTTGAACATCACGTTGTTCCATTCGTCGCTGGTGAGAGGCCCAAGACCGAAGTGACGTCGGCCTTCGAAGAAGGGACGCCCCTTTACTGAAAACCGATGAATGAGTTCCTTCAGGCGCTCCTTATTGGCCTCGAACATGCTATCAGGGGGCATGATCATGGCGCGCCCGGTCGGAAGGCCCTGTTTGTAGGGCACATCATTCGTCATGCTGCGCTTGTAGAACAGCACCATAATGATACGTATGTATATGGGTGCCCGCTTCGTGCCCGAACCCAATGCCTGAACGTAGGGAACACAACAGTGCCCAAGCATCTGTGCGACATTCATCTTTCCCCACAGGCGCTGTGTGTCGGGTGTGAGCAAGTCAATCCGCGCACAAAGAGTATCAACAGTTTGCTGGTTCCAGATGTCCATTGTGTTTCCGAGTGAAAAAGTTACTGAGTTACGGTGAAAAGAAGTCGTCATCGGTCATCTGTCATTCTGGATTCCCGCTTTCGCGGGAATGAAACGATCTCGCTGGATTCCCGCTTTCGCGGGAATGAAACCAAGCAGGCGAGACTGCGTCTCGCCCCTACACGTCCTTCCGTCACTCGTCACTCGTCACTCCGTCACTCGTCACTTGTCACTCCGTCACTCCGTCACTCCGTCACTCGTCACTTGTCACTTGTCGCTCGTCACTCTCAAACGTATTCTTCTACCGACGGGCACGTGCAGATGAGCACGCGGTCTCCGTGAGCGTTGTCCACGCGGCCAATCGATGGCCAGAACTTGCGGTCGCGCACCCATGGGAGCGGGAAGGCGGCTGTCTGACGGGAGTAGGTGTGCTCCCACGTGTCGGCGGTGACGACGAACATGGTGTGCGGGGCGTTCTTCAGCGGATTGTCCTTGGCATCGATGGCGCCGGTGCAGACATTCTCGATTTCGGTGCGAATCGAGAGGAGCATGTCGATGAACCGATCGAGCTCGGACTTGCTTTCGCTTTCGGTCGGCTCGATCATGATCGTGCCCGGAACCGGGAAGCTCAGCGTAGGTGCGTGGTAGCCGTAATCCATCATGCGCTTAGCAACATCTTCGGCCTCGATGCCGCCGCGCTGCTTGAACTCACGCAGGTCCACGATCATTTCGTGTGCACAGCGTCCATTGGTGCCGGTGTACAGGATAGGGTAGTGCTGTTCGATGCGACTCTTGATGTAATTCGCATTCAGGATCGCGCGCTTGGTGGCATTGGTAAGCCCCGTGCCACCCATCATGCGGATGTAGGCCCAGGAAATCAGCAGGATGGACGCCGAGCCCCATGGAGCTGCGGAAACAGGACCAACATGGTTGACGTCGATCGGGTTGATGACAGGATGTGACGGCAGGTAAGGGGCGAGCTCCGCCGTGCAGCAGATCGGACCCATGCCCGGACCGCCCCCTCCGTGAGGGATGCAGAACGTCTTGTGCAGATTCAGGTGACATACGTCGGCGCCGATGGCACGCGGTGATGTCAGGCCCACCTGGGCATTCATGTTCGCACCATCCATATAGACGCGTCCACCATGCTCGTGCACAATGGCGCAGATGTCCTTGATGGCTTCTTCGAATACGCCGTGCGTTGATGGGTATGTGACCATCAGAGCAGCAAGGTTTGCGGAGTTGGCTTCTGCCTGCGCGCGCAGATCGGCTACGTCAACGTGACCATGGGCGTCGCTCTTGACGACCACGACCTTCATGCCGGCCATGACGGCCGAGGCTGGATTGGTGCAGTGGGCTGATGATGGAATGAGCACTACGTTACGGTGCTGCTCGCCCCGTGCATGGTGGAAGCCGCGGATGGCAAGGAGTCCGGCATACTCGCCCTGTGCACCGGCATTGGGCTGCAGCGAACAGGCGTCAAAGCCGGTGATCTCGTTCAGCCACGTGCTGAGTTCGGAGAAGATGCGCTGGTAGCCCTGCGTCTGCGATGTTGGTGCAAACGGGTGAATGCGATTGAACTCCGGCCAGGTGATCGGAATCATCTCGGCCGTGGCGTTGAGCTTCATCGTGCACGAGCCGAGCGAGATCATCGAATGCGTCAGTGACAGATCCTTGTTCTCCAGACGCTTCATGTAGCGAAGCATCTCGTGCTCGGTGTGGTAGCTGTTGAACACCGGATGCGTCAGGTAACTCGACGTGCGGGCAAGCGAAGCAGGCAGGCCGCTTGTGGCTGTGTGAATGAGCTCTGCAGCAGATGGCGCAGAAGCCCCCTTCACCGAAGCAAAGGCATTGAGAATGTCCTGCACATCGGCAACGGTCGTCGTCTCATCAAGCGATACGCCCACACAGGCGCAGTCGCCAGGGTAGCGCAGGTTGATGGAAAGAGGCTCGCAGGCCGCACGCACGGCGTGCTGATCGGCGTTAATGCAGAGCGTGTCGAACCACGTGTCGTTGCACATGGTGTAGCCGAGCGACGCTAGACCCGATGCAAGAGCCGAGGTGAGCGTGTGAATGCGATGGGCAATGCCGCGCAGACCCTCGGGTCCGTGATACACGGCATACATCGCCGACACGTTGGCAAGCAGCGCCTGGGCGGTGCAGATGTTCGACGTGGCCTTATCGCGACGGATGTGCTGCTCGCGCGTCTGCAGGGCCATGCGCAGAGCAAGGTTGCCCTGGGCATCCACGCTCACGCCGATGATACGTCCGGGGAGAATGCGCTTGTAGGCTTCGCGTGTAGCGAGGAAGCCGGCGTGTGGGCCGCCGTATCCGAGCGGCACGCCAAGACGCTGTGCCGTGCCCACGGCTACATCGGCACCCCATTCGCCCGGAGGCGTCAGGTGCGTAAGAGCCATGAGATCGGTACCGACGGTTACCAGGGCGCCCCCTGCATGAGCACGCTCGCAGAACTCCGTGTAGTCGCGCACCGAACCGTCGCCGGCAGGATACTGCACATAGGCGCCGAAGATCGAACCATCAAAGGAAACCGTTTTCCAGTCGCCAACAACCACGTCAATGCCAAGCGGCGTTGCACGCGTGCGAATCACCTCAAGCGTCTGCGGGTACACATTCGCATCCACAAACATCGTCGTGGCGGTCTTAACGGCTGCGCCACGCGAAGCATACATCATGTGCATTGCCTCGGCAGCTGCCGTTGCTTCATCAAGCAGCGACGCGCCGGCAATGTCCATCTTCGTAAGATCCGTTACGAGCGTCTGGAAGTTCAGAAGACTCTCGAGTCGACCCTGAGCGATCTCTGCCTGGTAGGGCGTGTACTGCGTGTACCATCCTGGATTCTCGATCAGGTTACGCAGGATCACCGGTGGCGTCACGGTGTCGTAATACCCCATGCCGATATAAGACCGCGCGATCGTGTTTGTTGCGGCGATCGACTTCAACTCTGCCAGCATCTCGATCTCCGTCAGCGCCGGCGGCAGGTCAAGGGGCTTCTCCAGACGTATCTGTGACGGCACGGTCTGCTCCACCAGCTGGTCAATGCTGGATGCATCGACTGTTGCCAGCATCGCCTGAATGTCCGATTGGGAAAGTCCGTGGTGTCTGTTCTCGAAGATGTCGTGGTGCATTGCTAACAGGTTTGAGGTGTGGGGTTTGAGGTGTGAGGTTGAAGGAGTCGCTCGTCATCAGTCATCAGTAATCAGTAATCAGTCATCAGCAATCAGTAATCAGTAATCAGTCATCAGCAATCAGTAATCAGTCATCAGTCATCAGTAATCAGTCATCAGTAATCAGTCATCAGCAATCAGCAATCAGTAATCAGTCATCAGCAATCAGTAATCAGTAATCAGTAATCAGTAATCAGTAATCAGTAATCACTCATGCTCGCCATCGCGATACCGGCAGCAGTCGGGGAGTTTACTGTAGGCGTCGTCGTTGCCCTTGACGTCGTCAGCATCGTAGCCGGCGGCGGCGATGGCCTTCTTGATGACATCGGGC
>JBEIIK010000105.1:0-7386 GCA_040380835.1 Ignavibacteria bacterium
GCTGACTTTGAAGTCTGGATAGTCTGGTGTATTCGTGCCATGGCGACGAATTTACACGCCCGTTCGACGCCGTTAGTCGCCTATTGTTTCAACAACGACCTATGTGCAAAAACAGACCCGGAACGTGACATCAGACGCACCGAAAACCAGCCGCTAGGAAGGCCGGAAACATCAATACTCACATTCATGGAAGGGGGCTGGATAGCCCTTTGCGGGAGCATCGTGCGTCCAAGGACATCCACGATCTCAATGTGGCAATCAGATGGGGTACCCTCAGGAAGTCCGATGACAACCTCGTTCGAGGCGACAGGGTTAGGATAGACGGTCATGCCAGTGCCGACAATGATCTCGTCATCGACGCCCACGGGATCAAATCGCAGGGGACGGTTGACGGAGAAGTTCTCCGGGTGCTTGGCATCGCGCTCTCCGCAGGGGAGCAACTCATTACGGTAGTACTGTGTCAGCACGTGGTACTCGCCGGTGTTGCATTCTCCCTGTTCGTTGTACACCACAAGGTCGCCGTCGATGATGACCGTGCCGCCGAGTTTGTAGTTCTGCACGATCGCGCAGCCACCGAGCAGAGCGCGCCCCGAGAGGGTGTTGTTTTCGGCAAGGCACAGATCGCGCACGATGGCTGAGTCTCGCATCACGCCGCCGCGCACGACGGCGTTGTCCAGCACCTGGGCGGAGCCGCCAATGGTGGCGTTCTCGACAAAGGCGCAGCCGTCAATGCGCACCGAGCCGGTGAGAGTCGATGCACCAAGGACCATTGCCCGTGGCCCTACATAGACCGAGGCATCAACCCTGGAACGGTTATCTACCCAGCCCCCTCCATTGGAATGGGGCTTACCCTGGGCGGTGCGCAGGTATGGACGAACCAGCTCCGGACGCTGAAAACCCTCCGGCATGGCATTGGTCAGACGGATCTCGTAGGGGTAATGAAACCGCTTCGGATTGCCATTCCAGGTGTTATGAACCTCGGGGTCGGCATGCATGCTGTCCACAGGAGCTCCAAGCACCACAAGGAACAGCCGTGCTTCATCCGGCGTCATGCTGAACTCAATGCGTTTGCTGTTATCCCGGAAGATCTCGCCCCGTCGTCCCAGCGTGCCGTCGGCCTTTTCCGTCACGAACCCATAACGCCAACCTGCATGATCATTGACCTCCGCATGCCCCGTAAAGTCCACCACCACGGGCTTGGCCGGATCATCCGGATAGAGTGGAACAACATTATATCCATAATCCTGAGGAGCACTGTAGGGGGCTGAGTAGAAGCGACGCGAGGCCGTATCGATCGGACGCAGGACGTCAAACGTGCGCTGTGCCCAGATGCGACCCCAGTCAGCACTCATGCGCACGCGACGCGACTCACGCAGATACCGTCCCCAGTCATTCTTCGGGTAGTCCCACGAGGCAGCTCGGCGTGCGTAGTCGAACATGTAGTCGTTAAAGTCCGACTGCGTCATGCTGTTCAGCCGTCGAAGCGTTTGCAGCGGATATTCCAGCGGACGCCATTCGGTCCAGAGGCGGCTGACCATATCCAGTCCGAGCGTCGAATGCACATAGAGCAGGAAGTGATAGCCTTCGTAGTTGAACTTCCAGTCTGGCTCGAGCATCAGATAGTGATGGGCATCAATATCGGACGTCACAGCCTGCGGATAGATCGCATTTCGGACGAAGTTGGCATGGGTCTCATAGAACAGTCCGTCGTTTTCATAGATCGGCTTGCCCTGGCGTGTAGAATTCTGGTTGTCGATGTGGAACATCGCCTGGAGCGAATGCGTGAACTCATGAGCGATCACGCCGCCGTCGCGTGTGGCCCCCGGGTGAACCCAGAATGCTCCGATCGAGTCATCAACGGCCCAGCCGTTGGCCCAGCCCTGTGGACCCTTGGCTCCGTAGGTGTTGTACATCACAATGACGTACTTGTAAACATTGGCCCTGGAGTCCGGAAACTGATTGATCATGCCCATTTCCTTGCATCGGGCATAGACATACTCCATCGTATCGAGGACCTGCTTTGGGTTGAATCGCAGGTCCTCGGCCGGAAACGTCGACGGGTCGGTGCCGACAGAGTCGCCCCATATCATCAGGAAGTTTGTGCTCTGCGCCGTCTTCGACCAAGTGAACTGTCGTCCCTCGACGGTAGCGGTATCGCGGATATAGGCCGGGATGTAGGCCCGCTTTTGAGCATGGGAAACAGCGGCTGTCAGGCACAGCAGTAAAAAGCAGGGGGCTAGAAATTGGCGAGGATGAACACACATGCCGGTAAGATAGCATGCTGGCAGATCAGCTAACGAGGTGATTCGGGCGGTGTTGACATTTCGTCGAATCTGGCGCGGAGTACCGTTCCATCTGCCAGGGTAACGACCAGAAATGCCGGCTGTATTCCTCGGGTGGTGAATGGCAGAATGCGGTCCGTAAATGGTGCAGACCCGGCCGATCCGGCTCCTATAGGAATACCGAGATCCGTGCTCACGGTAAAGCTGCAGTGCTCGCTGGTGATATTTAGTAGAGTAGCGACGCAGCCATCGTCCGAAAGCCGTGAGACCAGCAGCTCTGGTCGGGCAGGCAACTGGGCCATCTCCTGGGCCGAGTTCACGGTCGGCGGTGCTTCATCCAGAGTTGCCACCCACCAGGCTGTATCGGCGGCAGCGCGTGCCATACACTCAGGGTCATTACGTCGAAATCTCACCGACTTGAGGAATGCATTCAACGCGTCCTGATGCCAGACATCGAGCGCATAAAGACACAGCAGTGATGGAGGGCATGAGTCATCTTGATAACCCTGCGCATAGAAGTCCCGAAGTTCCTGTCCATAGACACTGTCGATCATGAGACTGAATGCCGGGTCCTCCGACGGCGGAGGGGAACTCGGAAACACGAAGCGGCTCTCGTGTTCGAACAGAGCACTCATGTTGAACGTGCTGAATCGTTTCAGGAACATCAGTCCAAACGGTGTCGCCCCGTATCGGTATGGCAATGGCTGAACCCGGACATTGCGGCCGGAGAATCGATCCGGCAGGGAAACTGTACGGACGCACTCGTCAGGCGCGGAACCGTAGCGTCGCGCCAGTGCGTCCATCGTGCTTCCCATCACACCCACCGAGTCTAACAAAGCGAGGCGTTCATCGGTGTCGGCATCGACCAGCCAGAGGGCCACCTCCATGGTGTCGCTGATCATCCCCGGCGAAACCGTCCAGCGAACGTCAGCCCAGCTCTTCTGACCTAGAAGCTCATACAGTTGCGGTTTGATTGATTCGGTCGAGGTGTTTACCGCATGCCAGAGCCGGTAGAAGCGCAGTTTGCTTTGCGGTTGATATCTGAACGGTCTGGACTGGCCGCTTCGCCCAATTGATGGGTCAGCCCCTTGAAGGGGGCTCCCGTTACGCCGACTCGAAACACCCTCAGTGCGCCATTCCTGCCTGGTCAGACTAAGATGAACCGGCTGCTCACGGCTGCCATGGAGTATCGTTAACTCGCCGTACTGCCATTCGACGTAGCCGATCGCGAAGTCATTGACGTATGATGCGTACCAAAGATGCCTCGCATCCTCCTTGGAAATGCCGGTACGAATCTGTGCCGTCATCGTGGCGCAGATTGCGTGAACAAACAGCACGCACACTAGTCTGATCACGTGAGCTATTCTTCCAGTGGAGACGACGGCTCGACCCGGACACGAACGTTCGGACCGCCGGCAGACTGCGGACACACTTCATCGAGCTGCTCTTTGTAACGGCTCTTCAGACGTTCAACTTCGCTGCAGATACGCATGGCCGTCAGACACGGCTCGATCTCTGCCGTCTGACAGTCACCTTTGCGATAGGCCTTGCCGACGTACCTGCACACAGGAACGACGTCCTGGCACTTGCGAACCGAACATGGGATGCTGGCGTCGGCCAGATCTTCGTCTGACGCATTCCTGTTACAGATGACTTCCATGACGACTTTACACGCTGGAAGTTCGACCTTACACCGAGAGGATATAATGGTTTCTACTGAACCATCAGCCTTCGATGTGGACCCCGGTGCAGATGAGGTCACACGCATTTTCCACGCATGGCACTTGCCAACAGACGACTTATCACCACTGATCGGTAAAACGGCTGCCTCACCACGAAAAGAGCTACAAACAACTACGTATAAAATGGCAACTAACGGGATAACTTGGAAACGCACCATCTTCCGCACTCCTGTCAAGTTGTCCCCCCTGACTGAAACGCTGCGGTCACAACATAATACTATTCGGCATCGTAAACCAATAGTCCACAATCAGTTTTTTCGGACAAATTTTAAAGTGGCTTGGAACCGGGGGAAAGGAGCCTGTTCACACCGTCAACTATGACCTTCAGTAGGATCACTATTGCAAGCAGAAAAAGCCCATACAATGCGGCTTTTGGGTCAGACAAATAAATAGATGTAGCAATGAAAACGTAGGAAACGATAAAGAGAGCGGCCGTTGCCAAAAGACAAAAATTCGGACGACGGTCTTTGGAGATGATGAACAATGCACCCGCCGCGGTGGCCATTCCGATGCAATCGAGAAAGATCGTGTAGTTGAGTATCACCTCGAAGGATTCGCCAAAAAACACGCAAAGCATACTGGCAAGGGCGAACAGTGTAAGTGTGATCGTGTTGACGCCACGCCGGGTGTTGCCGGACACGGCGAGTCGTTCGGAGATCATTCCATCTTCGGCCATAGCCGTGATTACCCTCGGGTTGGACAACATGGCTACGTTCATGTAGCCAAACACGGAGATCACCAGAGCTGCTGAGACGATCGAGGTTCCAATGGGTCCAGTAACGCGTTCCATTACCATGGATGCGATGGCTGAGGACCCGGCAAGTGTATCAAAACCGAGTACTTGAACGTATGCCCAAGTAGCCGCGAGGTACAGTCCCGTAATTGTGAGAACACCCCATATGACGGCCCTGAACACCTGCCGGCCGTCTGAGGAAGCATCGCCGCCGAAGTTAATTGTCGACTGGTAGCCGCCATAGGTAAAGGCCACGGCGATAAGTGCTGCTCCAAAGGCCTCTAAAGGTCCCGTATGTATGGTCTTTGCCGTCACCTCTACTGCCTGCGCCGGAGCGCCAACGAGGAAGGGGGCTATGATGATCGCCACCAGGAGCATGAGCTTGACACCGATCAACACATTCTGCAATGTCACGCTGGCGCGAAGTCCAGCCAGATTGACCAAGAACAGCAATCCAATGAAGGCGCATGCTACCGGCATAATGGCTAGGCCCGGATAGACACTGGCAAGGTACTCGGCCCCGATGATGGCCACACCGGCTGCCGATGCGGCATTTGAGACAATGATGATGGCGTTGACGCCAAACGCTAAAAGGGGGTGGTAAGCCCTTGCAAAGACACGATAATACGCCCCCGTCACGGGCATGCGTCGGCCGATCTCTGCAAACGTCAGACCACCGCAAAGAGCAATGATGCCTCCAGCCAGCCACGATAGGTAGAATACGGTCTCAGACCCTGAACTGGCTGCCACTGTTGCAGGCGTGCGAAAGATTCCCATGCCAATGACCAGGCTGATCACCAGCATGATGAGGTCGAATTGGCGGAGACGGTAGCGCATGGACCTACCGAAGCGCCTCTCTCACCCTTGCACTGGCCACATCCAATATCCAGACAACCAGGGTGATCAGGATCACGAGGGTGCCAACTTCATTGTACTTGGCCAGGCCCTGGTACTGGGTGAGCAGCGTACCGATGCCACCCCCTCCCACAAAGCCGATGATCGTGGCCATCCGGACGTTGATGTCCCAGCGGTAGATGGTGAACGAGAGAAACGGAATGACGCACTGGGGGACAACGGCAAACCAAAGTACTTGCAAGCGGTTAGCGCCAGTAGCTGAGATCGCTTCGATGGGGCCGTGGTCCACATCTTCGATCTGTTCGCTGTACTGTTTTGTGAGCGAGGCAACCGTATGAACCACTAGGGCGAGCATGCCGGCGAAGGGGCCGATGCCAACCCATACCGAGAAGATAATGGCCCAAATGATGGGCTCCATTGACCGCATGATGTTGAGCACGGCGCGAAGAAGCACGTAGATGACGCGTTCGATCATGCCCCCTGTCATCACATTCCGGGCCGCGGGGAAGCTCAGCAGAAAGCTCAGAGGAACGGCGACGATGGTGGCCATCAGGGCCGTGAAGATCGTCACGACCATCGCATCGAGGGCGGCCGGGAGAACATCGAACTCCGGGGTTAGCAGGGCGCCGAAGATCCTGCCGGCCCCCTGAAGACCCTCCGAGGAAAGGAATTCGATGGGGGAGATGTCGGTAACGATCCATCCGGCCAGGATACTCGAGCAGAAGGCGATCCATCCGAGGTGCGCACGAAGTCGGCTTGGTGCCGGACGGGTTTCTTTGCTGGCCACGAAGAGCTGGCCGATGGAGGCCTTGCCAAACACCGAGAGCAGCGTCCAGACGAGGGCAAGAAGGGCAATTGCAGGGGGTGGGACACTCCATCCGGTGAGGCCCGGCACGATGATCACGAGCAGCATGGCCGAAACAGCGCTGCCGAGGAGCATATCGAGGATGATTGCAAAGGCAGATTTCATCGGATCTCTACCTCCATTGCTTCGTCGCCATAGATCGTTCTGAACCATTCGTCGGTGATCTCCGACGGTTTTCCGTTAAACACCAGACGTCCGCCCTTGAGGGCGATGGCCCGTGTGGCGTAGCGTCGCACCAGCGACAGGAAGTGCAGGTTACAGATAACCGTTGTTCCTAGGTCCTTGTTGATACGCTCCAGGTAGTCCATCACCGAATGCGACGTAGCCGGGTCGAGCGATGCCACCGGCTCATCGGCTAGCAGAAGACGGGGCTCCTGCATCAAGGCACGAGCAATGGCCACTCGCTGTTGCTGTCCGCCGGAAAGCGCATCGGCCCTGTTGGCGGTCTTATCGGCAATTCCCACAACCTCCAGAGCACGGTTTGCCCGATCCTGCTGCCCGGCGGAAAAGCGTCCCATGAGCGACGCCCCGGTCGAGGTGGTCCCTAGCGCCCCATATAGCACATTGCTCAGCACCGTATGGCGCGGAATGAGGTTAAAGTGCTGGAAGATCATCCCAATGCCAGCCCGGTGCGACCGTAGCGTGGTGTCTTTGACGTGCGTCACGTCCTGACCGTTCATGAGGATCGTTCCCTGCGTGGGCTCGATCAATCGGTTAAGACAGCGCAGCAACGTACTCTTTCCGGATCCCGAAAGACCGATGATGACCAGAAACTCACCCGCTTCAACATCAAAGGAAATGTCGTGCAGGGCCTGGTACCCATTCGGGTACGTGTGCGAGAGATTACGGACCGAAAGTAAATACATGTCAGGAAATTACGGAGTGACGAGTTACGGAGTGACGAGTGAC
>JBEIIK010000106.1:0-7305 GCA_040380835.1 Ignavibacteria bacterium
CATGGATGCAAAGGCAGTTCCAGTGCATGCCATGCCGAAGATGAAGTCCTACCTTGAATCAAATGGACCATGGAGTCAGCTGGTAACCCGCAACAACATAGTGCTCCGTGAGCTGCGGGATGACGAACCTGTGCGTCTTGGCGCTCTGGAAGTAACGCCCCTTCGCGTTCCGCATCGTAACGAATACTCCGAAACCGTGGGCTACCGAATTCGTGGTCCGAAGAAGACGGCCCTCTTCATTCCAGACATCGACAAGTGGAAGAAGTGGGACAAGGACATCAGAGACTCTTTGATGTCCTTCCCGCAGCAGACCGTGCAAAGGTGATTTTCATTCACCTCAACCACACGAACCCAGCACTCCTGCCGGACGGCGAGGCCTCACAGGAGATACGACGTCGCGGCTATGGCGTTGCACGTCTTGGTGATGTGCTGGGGCTGTAGTGGGGGAGGGGCGGCACTGGAAGCAGAATTTTCAGGGGGATTATATCCTAAGCTCCCAGCGGAGCTTATTCAATGCTCGTACGATGGCACACTATCGCCCTCCGATCACCCTTGTCAGCACAGCCCCTGATGGTGTGCGGGCTACAATGACGTAAACACGTTCACGCAGTTCTGTGAAAAGGGGCTCATCCTGCTGCTCCATGGTGCCTCGTGCGAGTTCGTTGCCGAGCAGATCGTAAGCGGTAACCTGTGCACCGATGGGTAGCTTCGATCGATTGTCTGACTCAGCAACATCCGAGGTTGTTCCAACGGTAAAGGTCCAGGTGTCGGTCCATGGTCCGGTAACCGGACCACGCACAGCGCGGACGTGCCAGTAATACGTGGCGTTGGGTTGGAGATCTGTTACCACCGTGTCCGTGCTCTCAGTGCGCAACAGTACGGTTTCAGTGGTGAAGTCCTCGGATATCGATAGTTCGAGTTCATACCCATCGGCTCCAAAACCTTCAGTCCAGTCCAGCCGGATGCGATTTCCGGCTGCGTCCAGACTGTCAGGAGGATCAACGAGTGCTGGCTGGGCGCAAAGAACTGTCCCGATGACGTATTCACCCGAAGTAGCTGTGGCAACAATTACGGCTGACATCTGGCCTGCTATGGTCGATGCTACACGGTTGAATGGACCCATGCCTTCGAGTCGACGATGGTACACGGCAACGGCCTCCGGAGTGTTTTGGGCCTTTGTCCCGTCAAGACCGATCGTCATCGTATATGAGTTGTTTGAGTTTGCAGGTACCTGCACGACCCAGCGTTCAGGAAAAAGGTCGCAGGCCGGACTGTCGGTAAAGGTGGCCTCATGCGGTAGATAGGTGTGTCGTTCTACCGTGATGTTCTCAGCGGATATGAACCTCTCGGGCGTGAGAATTACGCGCGTACTCCCGTTCCAGTTGGAAAATGAAAGGTCGCGCTTAGTGGCGACCATCCTCGTTACTGCTGACATGGCCACAGGGGCTTTGTACACACGGTACGGATAGTCGTTCGGTTCACTGGAGCGAAGCTCTGCATGAGTCGTTCCCCGCCGGTCAACCTCAGTGGCGACAAGGCCTCTGGAGTTGGTTCCCCAGCCGATCAGGATGTTTCCATTCGGTAGCTGCTGCACGCTGCCCATGGTGCCGGCAAGGGGCTGCTCTGGATGACGATACTCCCATGTGCGAGTGGCCGTCATCAATGTCTGATCGAGTTTGTAGGCAACTGCTCTCGACTCAGGGGTCTGCCGAAACAGGCCATTGTCGAATACGAGGATCTCCCCTTCACGTGTGATCACAGGTGCGTGCTGATGAGAAAAGCCAGCACTTGCTCCAATGCCATCCCCGATGATGCGGAAGTCCGAGCGGCGTGCTGCGTATCCCCCTAATCGCCAGATGATTGAGCCTGTTCGACGATCGATCTTGATGATCTGATCGGTGTTGCGGCACGATAACAGGAAGTCTCCGACTGAATCAACAATCACGGCATTTGCGTGCAGGTAGTCAACGTGACTCTGCGTGATATCGATGTCGAACGTGGTCTCTGTTACCGGGACATGGTCCAACGATCTCCATTCAAACGTCTTGCGGCCGCGCCGATCGAATTCCTGGATGACGGCCCCGATGACCTGGGCATTTTCATCACCTCCTTCTACAACGCGGGAGAGATCCATTGTGCGCGTCTCCTTTGCCAGAAGCACGAAGCGCTGGGACGCTGTCTGATATCCTTCATGGAAATCAGTTGTGAACGGTTCGGTAGCCCGGATGGTGTCGATCGGTTGGAGTGCGTTGTCAACAAGTACGTAGCCGTTGAGCGGACCGTCGAAGTAGGAAAGTCCGCCCCACGGCGTTGGCTGCAGGTTGGTATTGGGTCCTGCCGAAAAAGCATGAACCAGATATCCGCTGTTGTCGATCATGCCAACGGTATCGGGAAGAACGCCGCTCACAAGAAAGTAACCGGGTGCCTGGCCGCCGGAGGTCTGAACGGAAATGTGGTGCGTATCCGTCAGCAGTATCAGAATTAGCAGGGCAGGAAGCATAACGGTCAAAGAACCCCAAACGACGTTGTTTGTTACGTCAAGAGATAGAGATGTCGTGTTATCTGCACATGAGACAGTGCATAGGTGTTTCCCTCCACTATCTTCGCACAGGCATACAAAGGTTCCGTTCTATTCTGCACAAAGGGGCTATCATGTCGAACTCCAATTTCGAAGTCAACAAGCCGAATTCAACAAAACTGGGAGTGTCCTCGTTTTCACTGGTTTTCGGTGCCGGTCTTGTAGTTACCGGTGTCTTGATGGGACTGAATACCCTCGGCCTAGTGCAGGTCTCGATGGGTGAGATTATCAGCACGTGGTGGCCATCAGCACTGGCCGTTTGGGCCCTCATGCGGATGCTTGTGCGCGAAGGTTCATTTATCGGCAACGTGATCATCTGGGTTGTCGGTGTAAGCCTCCAACTTAGCAAGCTCGGTGTGATCGATGGGGTGTGGAATCTGCTCATCCCGTTGCTCTTCATCGGTATTGGGCTGACGGTTTTCTTCGGCGGCTTTCGCAAGCGGGCTGCCGTGAATGTTTCCGATAACTGGTCAGGATTCGGTCACATGCGTGACGAGTCGACCGATGTTGATGTCGTCCGCTCAACGGCGATCATGGGCGGCACGGAGATCCGTTGTACGAGTCAAACTTTCAAAGGGGGCGAACTAACCTGCATTCTCGGCGGTCTCGAGGTTGACCTGCGCAATGCCGAGATCGATGGTTCGCAAGCCAGCATCACGATCACGTGCATCATGGGCGGAATAGAGATGCGCGTTCCTCCGCACTGGAAGATTGTTGTCCACGGAACCCCGATCCTCGGTGGTATCGAAGACAAAACCTTCGCTAATCGCAACCCCACGGCCGAAGGCCCAACCCTTGTTCTTGTTGCCACATCTATCATGGCAGGAGTCGAGGTCAAATCTTAAGGACAGGTGCTGGGGACTGATCTTCAGTCCATAACTGCAGGCGGTCGAAATGACGGATGACGGGTGATACAGTAATTCCGTACTTCAGTAACTGCGTAATTGCGCGCAGCGCCTCAAACCTGCTTCACCTCATTCACCAGTGCCGTGAGCGACGCCTTGGCATCGCCGAAGAGCATGGCAGCATTGGGACGGTAGAAGAGCTCGTTGTCGATGCCGGCGTAACCGGCCTTCATGGAGCGCTTCATAATGATGACCTGGCGCGCGAGCTCGGCATCGAGAATGGGCATGCCGTAGATGGGCGACGTTGGGTCAGTCTTGGCGGCGGGATTCACAACGTCATTCGCGCCTACGACAAGGACGACATCTGTGGTGGGGAATTCGGCGTTGATCTCCTCCATCTCTACCAGCTTGTCATAGGCAACGTCGGCCTCTGCAAGCAGCACATTCATGTGTCCGGGCATACGTCCGGCAACAGGATGGATCGCATACTTCACCGTCACACCCTTACCCTCGAGCTCGTGCTCGAGCTGATGGCAGACGTGCTGCGCCTGAGCAACGGCCAGACCATAGCCGGGCACGATGACCACCTGCTTGGCGTAGGACATCATGACGGCAACATCGGATGCGGAAACTTCCCTGTACGTTCCACCTGATGCACCCCCTGACGAAGCAGCCGATGCACCGCCGAAGTTACCGATGAGCACGTTTAGCAGCGAACGGTTCATCGAATTGCACATCACCACCGTTAGGATGGTGCCGGCAGAGCCAACAAGAATGCCCCCGATGAGCATCACCATGTTGTCGTACAGAAAACCGCCACAGGCCGCTGCAACACCGGTAAAGGAGTTCAGCAGGGAGATCACCACCGGCATGTCGGCGCCGCCGATCGGAAGCACGAATAGAATTCCGAAGATCAGGGCCATCGCAGTGAGGATGGAAAGCATGCTTATGCCCGACAAAGAACCCACAACCATGGCTCCGCCAACGACCACGGCTGCTACCAGGAGTCCATTGTTAACCAGTTGCTGTCCAGCGAACCGAATATCGCCCAGCCGGTCCTCCAGCTTCAGATAGGCGATGATAGATCCGGAGAACGACACTGCACCGATGATGAGTCCGGCCATGGTGGCCAGGCTGTGTCCGGTTGACGTTGCCAGGCCCCCTGCCATGGCGGCCTTGTACTCGAGAATGGAGATCAGTGCTGCGCATGCTCCGCCCATACCGTTGAAGAACGATACCATCTGCGGCATCGCCGTCATCTTAACGCGCATGGCCATCACCCAGCCGATGGCCGTTCCGATGGTAAGCGCGGCAAGGATCCATGTGACATTGTGAAGGGGCTCGCCATTATGTCGATACAGAACGATGGTGCCAATGATGGCCACCACCATGCCACCGGCGGCAACGAGGTTGCCAACGCGTGCGGTCTTGGGCGAGCCAAGAAGTTTGATGCCGAGAATGAAGGTGACCGATGCGATCAGGTACAGGATGGGCAGGAGTCCGTCGGTCATGGCTTCCTCCGGAACATTTCGAGCATGCGATTGGTGACCACAAAGCCCCCTACCACGTTGAGCGTGCCGAGGACGACGGCCAGAAAGCCAAGGATCATCGAAAGTGTGTCGTCGGCAATGCCCATGACGATGATCGAGCCGATGATGACAACGCCATGGATGGCGTTGGCGCCCGACATCAGCGGGGTATGCAGGACCGATGGAACGTGCCCGATGAGCTCCACGCCGAGGAAGGCCATCAGGATCACGAGGTAGATGAGCGATAGCGTTGATTCATCGATGATCATGAGCGCACCTGTCCATTATGTACCACAAGGGTTGCCGAGGTTATCTCATCAGTCATGTCGAACTCAAATCCGTCGGGCCTTGCCACATGTATGAGAAAGGCAAGGACGTTCTTCGCATAGAGCTCCGAGGCGTTCTGTGCAGCTGAAGAAGCGAGGTCCGTCGGACCCAGCACCAGCACACCGCCATGCTCTATGCGCTCGTCGGCCTTGGTCAGCTCGCAGTTGCCCCCTGCCTCGGCAGCCATGTCGATGATGACCGCGCCGCGCTTCATGCGCGAGACCTGATCGGCAGTGATGAGCGTCGGAGCCTTACCTCCGGTGACCAGTGCAGTGCAGATGATGAGGTCAGCATTAAGAAGTGACTTCTCAACAGCGGCCTTCTGACGTGCGAGAACATCTTCACCGATGGCAGCCACATAGCCCCCTTGCACATTCACCTGGTCGAGTCCTTCCACGCTGATGAACTTGGCCCCGAGGGATTCGACCTGTTCCTTGGTTTCGGGACGAACGTCGGTGACCTCGACCTGGGCGCCCAGACGCCGTGCCGTGGCGATGGCCTGGAGCCCTGCAACACCTGCCCCATAGATCAGCACCTTCGCCGGTGGCACCGTTCCGGCGGCCGTCATCATCAGCGGAAAGATCCGTCCAAGTTCGGCCGCTCCGATCACTACCGCCTTATAGCCCGCAAGGTTATTCTGCGATGAGAGCACATCCATCGTCTGCGCACGCGTTGTGCGCGGCAGGGCATCCATGGCGAAGACGTTCACACCCTTGCTGGCGAGTGCCTGTAGTACATCTGCATGGCGCTTCGGGTAGATATACGAAACGAGCGTTTGACCCGCTCGCAACTCGTTGATCTCGTTGGCGGATGGCACGGCAACGCGGAGCAGACATTCACTCTGTGCCACGACCTCGGTTCGTGCCAGAACGACTGCTCCCTGGACGCGGTACATCTCGTCGTCGAAGCCCGCCCGCAACCCACAGCCCTGCTCTATGTGAACCGTGTGGCCGGCTGATATCAGCTTTGCGGCCACGGAGGGAACGATCGAGACGCGTCGCTCGCGGTGTCCGGTCTCGGAAAAAACGCCATACTTCATCGGATTCCTCCGTCAAGTGGTGCAGATGCACATGGTCACGTGCTGATGACCACATCGATAATAGGGATAAACAGCATCGCCGGCATCGTAAAGAAGTCAATTCCTGTATCTTCGTCACTCGAAATGGTTTCTTGATGTTGATACGATTCGGAACAACATTCATGGATGTTAAATGAAGGGCATACAGATCCGGATGCTTGGCATCTCGGTGGTTGCAATGGTAGTTCTTGCTGTTCAAGCCCCCTGCCAGACGTTTCTTGGTGCTGGGCTAGGTGCCGCCATGCCCATGACGAAGTACGCCGATGAGTCGGATATGGGGCTCCATGGTGAACTGCAGTATGGTATTCATCGCTTCTGTGACATATGGCCGGTGCTGACGCTGAACTACGGGCGCTATGCACCCAAGGACACGCTTTCGGCCCTTACACCATCCCACCCCAATGCCGTGAGCCTGCAGGCCAACGTGCGGTGGTTCCCGTGGAGCTCGACGAAGATTCCGCTGTATGCCAGTGTCGGTACCGGACTCTCGGTGATCACCGGCGAAGATGATGCATCGGTCGTCGGCATGCCGGGCACGCTCGAGCTCGGATACCTCTTCCTCTACGACAACCCCTGCTGTGACTGGTTCATCACGGCCTCGTTGCGGTACACGGCCTTCAACATGCTGCGTGATCTGGACCGTCCGCATCTGAGCGGACTTTCGGGCATGCTGCATCTGAGCATGCCGCTGGGAGGGGGCCGGAAATGATCAGATATTTTGCACTTCTCTCGCTCGGTGCTCTGCTGGCCGTCGGCTGTGCATCGGTCGATACCAAGCCCGACACCTCGCCCTTTGAAGACGCTGTGCGTATCAAGCCCGAGGCCGCTCATCGCTACGTTCAGCTGGCCTCGACGGCGGCTAACCGCGACGGGCGCACCTTGCGCGGCGTGGTGTCGCATGTGCTCATCATGATGGATACGTCGGGTAATCCGGTCGATACGGTCTGG
>JBEIIK010000107.1:0-7305 GCA_040380835.1 Ignavibacteria bacterium
CAGGAGTTGTAGTCCTATGATGTTCTCCATCGAGCATGCCCCCGTCTACGCATCACTGCGTGTCAATATGGATCAGGGTGAGCGCTTCCGGGCCGAGCCCGGTGCGATGCTGTCCATGACGCCATCCATTGAACTCGAAACGGCCATGGCCGGCAAGGGGCTTTTCGGATCCATCAAGGCTGCCGTGGGCGGCGAGTCGATCTTCGCATCCATCTATACCGCCATGCATGGTCCGGGCGAGCTGTACCTAGCCCCTTCTCACCCGGGAGACATTGCCCGCATCGACCTGCAGAACCAGACCGTGCTGGCATTTGGAGGAGCGTATCTGGCCGGCGATGCGTCGCTGACGATCGGAGCGCGAGGGTCGCTTAAGTCCATGTTTGCCGGAAGCGACCTGTTCCTGACGGTGATCAGCGGCACGGGTCCGGTCTTCCTGGGCAGCTTCGGGGCGTTCTACAGCCGTACGCTTGGAGTCGGCGAGCCATACGTGGTCGATACAGGACACATCGTCGCATTCACTGACGGAATGCACTACTCGATCAAGACCGCTTCGCGCGGACTGCTAAGCTCGATGGCCACCGGAGAAGGTCTCGTCTGCTTGTTTACGGGTCCGGGCACCATCTGGATGCAGACACGCAACGTGCGAGCCTTTGCCGGTGCTATCGCCCCATTTCTGCCGACCTCAGGGGGCTAGAACTTTTCGGTCTTGACCTCGCAGAGCACAGAGGCAAGGTCGTTGAAGATCACATCCTCGGGCTCGAATGCAAAGAGCGGGAGTGCAACCTCATTCGTCTTTGACGAGACGTTGATGCGCATGCGCATGGCCCTGCCGTCTTCGTCGGTCACTTTGACCGGAACCGGCATGACGAAGGAGTCGGACACGCCTTCCTGGCGGATACGCATGGTCACCTTCCACTGACCGTCGTCCTGCTTTTCTTTCTTCCACGCCACCCGATAGGTCGGCAGCTCGTTGCCATACACCCACTGGTCAAAGAACCAGCTGACGTTCGAGCCTGTGAGTTCTTCGATCGTCTTGCGGAAGTCATCCGTACTGGCGTGGGAGCTCTTGTGACGGCTGTAGAACTCTCGCATCACCGTCATAAAGGCATCCTCCTTCATCGTCCGCAAGTCCAGCATCAAGTTACGGAGCATGTGCAGCACCCATGCTCCCTTGTAGTAGATGAACGTGTTGTAGCCATCGCCACTCATTCCGGTGCCGTAGCGCACCCGATATCCGAGAGCGATCGGCGGTGGGGCGAGGTTCTTTCCGATGGTCTTCTTGCCGTAGGACATAATCTCCTTGCGGTAGTCCTCAAGCAGGCGGAAGAACTTTTCGCCTTCTTTTGCGGCGAGCTGGGAGTACATAAGGCATGAGTACTCCGAAAATCCTTCGCTGAGCCACCGATCCCGGTAGGAAAGGGGCTTGACGCTGATGCCCCACCACTGGTGGGCAACTTCGTGCGCAATGAACTGCTCTTGAAAGAAGTCGTCCAACGACACAAATGCCTCCGACGACAGGTGCAGCAAACCCGGGAACGCCTCTCCATGGTTACCGGGTAGCTCGGTGGCATTGAGCGCTGTGATAGGGGGCGCACCAAAGAGCCGGGTATAGAAGAGCATCGACTGCGTCACGTCCAGACCAACCTCATCGGCGTTCTGATAGGATGTGGCCACATGGTACATCGTGCACTTCGGGATCTCGCTCGATCCCTCGAGGTCCTTTTTCTTGAACAGCCCAATGTGAAAGGAGTTGTTGGTGTTCGGCACGTCGGTGATCCACTGGCTGGTGGTGATCTGATCGGCGGTGGTGAGCGAAACCTGACGTCCGAGGGAGATCAGGGTCATCGATGCCGGATAGGAGAACGTCATGTCATACAGCGTCTTATGAGAGTATGAATGCGACGGAATCCAGTCCAGCGAGGTCTTCAGCACTGTATAGTTCTTGACGCGCTCAATGATCTCGCCCTTATTGAAGACGGTCATCGTAAACGGGGTTCCCTTTGGTATCAATGATGGAATCCTGACGTAGAACGACTCCGCATCCTTGGCTCGGAAAAATTTCGCGGGCACACCGTTAACATGAACCGAGTCGACCTTCAAATAAGACGTCAGCGACATCTCCAACCAGCGCAGACTGTCGAGTTTCATGGTCATGTCAATGCGGTCCGATGCTACCATGTCAAGCCCCCTGTCGAGTTTGCAGACGACCGTGTGCTTCTGCGTACTGACGTGGTCGTAGGAAGCCGTGCCATCGGCACCGATTTCGGCTGGACGCGCGGGGTCTGCGCACTGGCAGACAAGAACGTAGTCCGTAGGACCCTTCTTCTCATTGCTGAAGGCCAGGGCGAAGGGTTCCTCACGGTGCGGATCGTGGGTGATCCAGCAGTTGATGCGGTCACTGGTCTGGCGCATGTCTGACAGCCTGGCAAACATGAACGGTACACGCGTGCGGTTAAGCAGAAAATGTGCCGCCTGGGAGAATATCTGACTGTCGTCGTCAACCAGCATGCCGCGGACGGATGACGCGAGTTCACCCAGCATGCCATCGGTTACGGTCGATGTCGGAAACTCCTCGATCAGTGCCGGCAGCCGGTCATCACCGAAGACGAACACTGCCGACGTACACGTGGCCATGTACACGCTCCCATCATAGAACCGACGCAGGTTGGTCACCTCCGTCGGGTTGTTCGGAGAGAATGTCGCGCTGCATGTGCCGTGGAAGACGGCTGCGATACGGCGTCCGTCGATGTTGTGCAGAAAGGCGATTGATCCACTATCGAGAGTGATCGAATACACTCCGTCATCAAAGAAGACTCCGGAAATCTCCCGATGCGAGGAGGAGTCGATCTGCAGGTTCTTTAGCGTGTCGCGCATGACCTCATAGGACGTCGTAAGGTCAATTGGCGGCTTCTTCGCCCCCTGGGCATGAAGTACGGTGCAGCTCAGGATGAGGGTGATAATCACCGTGAAATGACAGTTCATCTACGTTTCTCCCACAATAATGTCATCGCGAAAACCCAATAGGGCGTCAAACTACGTGATGGCATGAAATTGGCAAGTGTATCTTTGCCTCATGACAGAAGAGGTTCAGGCCCTGCTGGGCAAAGAGTTCCGGTGTCTGGACAAGGGGTTTGTCCGGCTTATCGACGTCATGGGCGACGATTCCGCCATCGTGCAGGCCGCGCGCGTGTCCTACGGCTCGGGAACCAAGAAGGTTCACGAGGATAGGGGGCTGATCCGCTATCTCATGCGCCACCTTCACACCACACCATTCGAAATGGTGGAATTCAAGTTCCACGTCAAGCTGCCCATCTTCGTCGCGCGGCAGTGGATCCGCCATCGCACGGCCAACGTCAATGAATACTCCGGACGCTATTCGGAGATGAAGGATGAGTTCTATGTGCCCGAGCCGGATCAGGTGCGTGCCCAGAGTGCCATGAACAAGCAGGGCAGGGCCGATACGGCATTTGATGCCGACCAGGCCGAGAAAATCCGTACGTCCATGCAGCAGACGCAGGACATGCTGTATGGTCAGTACCAGGAGTTGCTATCGACTGATCTGGCGCGGGAGATCGCGAGGATCAATCTTCCGGTGTCCAATTACACCGAGTGGTACTGGAAGACGGACCTTCACAACCTCTTCCATTTCCTGCGCCTTCGTATCGATCCGCACGCGCAGTACGAGATCCGCGTCTTTGGCGAGGCCATGGCCGAGATCGTCAAGGCTGCCGTGCCCCTTGCCTACGAGGCCTTTGAGGACTACATCCTGCATGCCCGACGGTTTTCGCGCTTGGAACTGGAAGCTCTACGTTCGATGTTGACTACTCTGCCCACCGTAGAAGAGCTCGAGGCACGGGGGCTGAGCGGGCGCGAAGCGCGCGAGTTTCTCGACAAACTGCAGTAGGTACCATGGCACGCAGCCGCAACATTGGCCGGCAGATCTCCCTGATGGGAAGTGTTCTGCTGTGTCTGCTGGTGGCCGCATGTGGCGATGAACCCGTCACACCGTCCGAAGCGCCGTTCCCGATCATTCCGGCCCACCTGTCGATGGTGCCTGTACCCGATGACAATCCGCTTACTCCGGCGAAGGTTGAACTTGGAAGACGCCTCTTCTATGAAAAGCGTCTTTCGAGCACGGGCACCGTTGCCTGCGCCTCGTGTCATCGTCAGGACAAGGCCTTTAGCGATGCTCCAAACCAGGTCAGCCGCGGTGTCAATTCTGCGCTGGGTCAGCGCAACTCCCCCGGCCTGATCAACATTGCCTACCGACCATACTTCTTCTGGGACGGGCGCGCTGCGTCGCTCGAAGACCAGGCCATGGCGGCCTTCCTCAGTTCGGTGGAAATGGATGCCGACACATTTGCCGTTGCCAGCCTGTTGCGCTCATCTGACTACCGTGATGCGTGGAAGACATCCTTCGGTGATACCGCCGTAACCATGCGCAGGGTGGTGATGGCCATCGCCAGTTTCGAACGTACGCTGGTGAGCGCCAACAGTCCGTATGACCGCTATACACTGGGTGACCACCGTGCACTGAGTGAGCAGCAGCGACGCGGTATGAATCTGTTTTTTGGCGCAAAGACCATGTGCGGAGCATGCCACGGCGGTCAGGATCTTACAAATGACCTTTTTCAGAATGTAGGACTCTTCAACCATTACTTCGATCGAGGACGGTTTAACGTGACGAAGGACCCGCGTGATGAAGGACTCTTCCGCACACCGTCGCTTCGCAACGTTGCGCTAACCCCGCCGTATATGGCCTCTGGAGACAGCGACAAGGGGCCCCTTACAACACTTGAGCAAGTTGTTGCACATTATAATGATGGCGGTACGCCCTTTAACAACAAGGACAAGCGCGTCCGCAAGCTCGGTCTGTCCGATGCCGAGATGGCCGACATCGTGGCCTTCATGAAGGCCCTTACCGATTCGTCGGTGCTCACGCGCCGCGAATGGTCAGCCCCATAACGACATCTTTACGACATACGGGCCTGTATTGCGCATGATTGATTTTGCCGTAACGCCTGCGTAACGGCCGCTCAGGATGTTTGCATCATAATGAAACGATGTAACATTCTCTTCATCTGCGGCTCGGTCAACCAAACCACGATGATGGTCGAGATCGCCCGTCATCTGTCCGACCACGTGTGCCGCTTTGCGCCGCACTATGCCGACGGGCTATTGGAAGCGGCTGCGCGCTCAGGTATGCTGGAATGGACCATTGTGGGCAACCGGCACCGCGAACGCGCCCGACATGTACTGCGCTCCAACCTGTGCCGCATTGATGAGAACGGCAGCGAGCTCGACTATGATCTGGTTGTGACCTGCAGCGATCTTATGCTGCAGCAGAACATCCGCAACCGTCCGATCATCCTGGTGCAGGAGGGGATGACCGATCCCGAGACCATCATGCACAAGCTGGTGCTCTCACTGGGCCTGCCCAGGTACCTTGCCTCGACATCGACGTTTGGGCTGTCTGACGCATACCGCTATATGTGTGTAGCATCAGAAGGTTATGCCGAACACTTCCGCCGTAATGGGGCTGATGTACGCAAGCTCCGGGTGACGGGCATCCCGAACTTCGACAACTGCGAGCGCTATCGTGCGATGCCGTTCGAGTATAGCGACTTTGTGCTTGTCGCCACCAGCGACGCCCGTGAGACGTTCAAATGGGAAGACCGGCGTCAGACGATCCTCAATGCACTGCGCATTGCCGACGGCCGGCAGCTGGTCTTCAAGCTTCACCCCAACGAGGTCGTGGACCGAGCTGTTCGGGAAATCGGCAGATGGGCACCTCAGGCTCTAGTCTATCACGGCTGCGACATCAATCCGATGATCGCGCATTGCCAGACACTCATTACCAAGTTCTCCTCGTGCGTGTATGTGGGCATAGCTCTCGGCAAGGAAGTCTACAGCGACTTCCCGATGGATGAGCTGCGCCGGATGTGTCCGGTGCAGAATGGCGGACGCTCGGCAGCCAACATTGCTGCGGTCTGCATGGAGGTCCTGCAAGAGTGCGGTCTCACACATCAGGCTCGCCGGATCTATCCTTTACGGGAGGCCGTATGAAACACCAGCCCAACGTAGTGATCATCTGTCAGGCACGCACGGGCTCAACACGCCTTGCCGGAAAAGTGCTATTGCCGCTGGCGGGTGAGCCCCTTCTGCTTCGTTTCCTTGAACGTGTCACCATGGCTCGCCATGCGCATCATGTTATTGTAGCCACCACTACACTTGCTCAGGATGATGAGATCGCAGACCTGTGTCACATTGCCGGGTACCGGGTTTATCGCGGACATCCCACAGACCTGCTCGATCGGCACTTCTGGGCCGCTCAGATGGTCGATGCTGACGTGGTCGTCAAGATCCCTTCGGATTGTCCGCTCATCGACCCGGCCGTGATCGATTGGGTCATTGAGGCTTTTCTCGAGGAGTACCCGTGGGTGGATTACGCCAGTAATCTGCATCCGGGCACCTGGCCCGACGGTAATGACGTGGAAGTGATGACCATGCTGGCCTTGCAGCGGGCGTGGGCTTCGGCCGGTCGGCCGCACGAGCGCGAGCACACAACGCCGTGGAT
Source organism: Ignavibacteria bacterium (assembly GCA_040380835.1). GTDB lineage: Bacteria > Bacteroidota > Ignavibacteria > Kapaibacteriales > Kapaibacteriaceae > UBA10438. Next base: position 6,578 of record JBEIIK010000107.1, read on the forward strand.
GTGGGAGAACAACCCGTACATCACGAAGCTGAATGTGGAGCGTCCCGACGGACTGCGTCTCGAAGCACGACATCGTTGGACGATCGATCATCCAGAGGATTACGTGCTGATCCGCGCCGTGTTTGACGCCCTCTATTGGGAGAACCCGCGATTTCGCTGTGACGACGTGCTGACGTTCCTCGATGCGCACCCGGAGGTCGACCTGATCAACCACCACCTGCGCGGTCAGAGTTGGTATCAAACCTATTTGCAGGCACACCCAAGGATCGCCTCATGAACCGCGACGACGTTGAAGAACTTCACAGCGCCGCTCTGCGCGTGCGTGAGCACATCATCCGGATGTCCACCGACGGCGGCTGCTTTATCGGTGCGTCGCTTTCGTGTGCCGATCTGCTCGTCTACCTGTACTGGCGCTTTCTGAATGTCTCGCCCCTGACGGTGCACGCCGAAGACCGAGACGTACTGCTCCTCTCCAAGGGTCATGATGTGCCGGCCCTCTATGGCGTACTCGCAGAACGGGGCTTCATCAGCAAAGAACGACTCAAGCATCACCTGTCGGTTAACGATGATCTCTACTGGCATCCGAATCGCAACGTAAGCGGTGTTGAATTTCACTCGGGCTCACTCGGACACCTTCTCAGTGTCGGTATGGGCATGGCCCTGGATGCGCGGATGAAGGGACTGGCGACGCGCGTCGTTGTGATCATGGGCGACGGGGAACTCAACGA
>JBEIIK010000108.1:0-7254 GCA_040380835.1 Ignavibacteria bacterium
CTTGCGATGGACACGTCGCATGCCCAGTCGTTCTATGGAAGGGGCACGTGTTACGACGCTCTGGAAATGCACAACGAGGCTCTGGCAGACTATGAAGCCGCGCTGCTGCTGGAGCCGAACTACGCCGACCTATGGTATGCCAAGGCTGACGTGCTGTTCAACCTGCGGCGCATCGAAGAATCCCTGACGGCTTACAAAAAGGCCCTGGAGCTCCAACCGGACGATGCCGAGTGCTGGTATGATTATGCCTCCACACAGCTCGAAGCCGGTAATGTCCTTGAGGCGCTCCACGGCTTCAACGAATGCACACGTCTGCTTCCGACGTGGGCCGAGGCCTATTTCGCCACGGCTAAGACGCTCTGCGCGGCTGGTCAGCCGGCCATGGCAGTGCCATTTCTTCTTCGCTCGTTTGAGTTGGATCCCACGAAACGGGCTGAGTATTCGTCAGACTTTCCGCTCATCGCCGGACCCCTGGGGATGGAGTTTCTCAATCATGCACTATCTGAAGCCGAAGGAACTACTTAATGCCGTACGATCCGATGCTCGTCCAGCCCATGCGCGAAGAACTCACCAAGCTGGGCGTCGAGGAACTGCTTACCGCCACGGATGTTGATGCCGCACTGTCCCGGCCGGGAACCACGATGGTCGTGGTGAACTCAGTTTGCGGATGTGCCGCCGGCGGAGCGCGTCCAGGTGTGGCAAAGGCACTGCAACATGAAAAGAAGCCTGATCATGTTGTCACGGTCTTTGCCGGACAGGATCTGGAAGCCACCGAGCGTGCCCGCTCGTACTTCACAGGGATGCCCCCTTCGAGTCCGGCCGTTGCCTTGATGCGTGATGGTCAGCTTGTGGGATTTATGCCTCGACATCACATCGAAGGGCGTTCACCGGAGATGATTGCCGCTTCATTGACTTCAGCATTCGACGAAATAATCTCTTAAAGAGAAAAAGTCAATTTAGCAGGTGTAAAACAGCATGCTTGTCATCAAAAACAGATGACAAGCATGCTGTTTATCTATTATACTAAACACGAGGACATATAGTAAGTGAATGAAGTCATTTCATGCAAATAAGATATGTAATTCGCCGTAAACAAGCATAATAATTTTCAAATGAATATTAATACAGAATAGTAGAATAAAAGATGTGTCTTATTTAATTAAACAAATGTTTGTAAGGAATAGAAATACTGTATGTAAGACAAAACTTTAAGTGCATAGAATGTTAAAAAGGATAAAACAGGAGTTAATATTCAATGTCGATAATTGACGTCCAGCCATTCAATAGTGTAGTAGAAAGCCGATGATCAGAATACATATCGTTCAAAAGTGATTTAAAGCCACTTCCGTGGTCCATATGGACCAGATGGCACAGTTCATGAACCACAACACCGCGGATGCAGACGTCGGGAGTCCGCACTAGGTGTTCATTTAACGTGATCAGTCCCGTTCGGGTACACGAGCCCCACCGACGCCGCATCTTGCGAAGACGAAGTCCGCTATAACGCAATGCCGTCACTCCAAAGGCTGGCAGAAACTCATCGATCATGGCCAAAAAGATGCTCTCGGCCTGACGTCTTTGCCATGCATCGAGCCACTGGGGGACTCGGTCAGGCGTTACTGTTCGTGGTAGGATCACATCCGCGTCCTGCCAGCCCCATGTCAGTAGTGAACCTCGCAAGTACAGCTGATTGGTTTCTGTGCGACGTGGAATGATGCTTTCGCGAGCCCGGGCTTCGGACACCTTCGCCAGGATCCACTCCGACCGCTCCGCAACAAAGCGCTGCACATCCCGTTGAGCCATCCAGGCCGGTGCTCGCACCAGCACCCGGGCATTATGATCGATCTCGACGGCGATCGTCCGTCGTCGGCTACGTACAAGCTGAACGTCGAGACCCTCGACGGTGGGTAACATTTTGGCGGAACTTCGGTTACTTTACGGGTATGAAAGGCAGCTACATCGAATATACCGACACCGAACTCTTTGCGCTTCTGCGCACAGAGCATCGGGAGGGGGCGTTCGGTGAGCTGTATTCTCGTCTTTCTCCGAACGTGTTTGCCTATTGCATGCGCGTACTGGGGAGCCGGGATGCCGCCTACGATGTCTTTCAGGATGTGTTCATCCGGCTGTATCAGACATCAGAGCGGATCGAGTACCTCGAGAATGTCCGTGGTTACACTCTGGCCATCTGCCGTAATCTCTGCCTGAACGAAAAGAAACGTCAGGCAACTCAGGGTGTTGAGTTCGAGGACGCCATGTACAACCCCGGCGAATCACGCGATGCCGAGCGTAATGAAATGTTGCGTCTGATCAACATGGCCATGGAGCTTCTGCCCCATGATATGCGCGAGATCTTCGTACTGCGGGAATATGATGGCCTCTCATACAACGAGATCAGTGCCCTTCTGAATATCAAGCTCGATACCGCCAAAGTGCGCGTTTTCCGCGCCCGACAGCGTATCAAAGAGATACTCCAGCCATATTTGGATGAGCTATGATGACGGATGACTGATGACTGATGACTGATGACTGATGACGGATGACTGATGACTGATGACGGATGACTGATGACTGATGACTGATGACTGATGACGGATGACGGATGACTGATGACGGATGACTGATGACGGATGACGGATGATCTGAAACCTGAAACCTGACACCTAAAACCTAAAACCTGAAACCTCACACCTGACATGCCTCATTCAAAACTCATCAACGACCTTCTCGACGGCGAGCTTGACTCGGCCGGGGAGGCAACATTATTTGGCCGGCTTGCCAATGACTCGGAGCTTCGATCTGAGTTCATGCAGCAGCTTGCCATCAAAACGGCGTTGCAGCAGGACAGAGCTACGCTTGTTCCACCGATATCACTTACAGGAGCTGTTTTTACGGGACTCGGTTTTGCGGCACCATTTGCCGGAGCCACAGCTGCCGGATCGCTCAGTCAGTCTGGTGGCTTCATGAGCACCATGCTGGCCAAGATCGGCGTGCCGATCATGGCTGCGCTGGCAGCTGCGGGGATCACCTACACTGCTCTACGCATGGATGGCGCGGCCGATCCAGTAACGACCGGCGCTGGGACATATGCTCAGGGCACCGGGGCGACGGTTGCAACGGATACCCAGGACGGGGGGACCGTCGGGGCTACGATGGCAACGCCGTCAACGGAGTCAGCTCGTGTTGTCGAGCGGGTCGTAGAGCGCGTTGTCGAACGTCCTTCGGCCGTGAACGAGCAGCTGCTGCGAGAGAACGAGACCTTGCGCCGGCAGTTGGCCGAGGTAAGTGCTCTGGCTGAGGTTGACGCATCGAGTAGCGCTGCAGCAGAAGCCCCCGCCCCCGTCATACCGGTCCGTTTGACATCGACGATCGAGATCAAGCGAACAGGAGAGGACCGTGTGATACTCCCAATGGAAATGCGTCCCGAGAACCCCCTTTTCCAGACTCCGGCATTCTCGTTGTCCATGCGAGGACTCAATGGCCAGGTATCAGCGCTGTCTGTTCCGGCTCAGACCGGCTGGTATCAGAACTTTGGCATTGGCATGATGTACAGGATCAACCCATCATCGGCCATCGGTCTCGAGGTGGGTGCCGAGTCATTCCCTATGTCCTTCGAGGGCACACGTAACCAGCAGGTTGTTCGATTTGAGCTTCAGCCTCTTGCCACATGGGCGGGTGTGACCTACCGTCATGTGTTTCCTCAGATCGGCACGAGCGGCTTCTCGCCATTTGTGCAGGGGCTTGTCGGAGGGACTGAGTTCGGTCCGCTCGGACGTGGTTCGGCAGGACTTCTGTATTCACCGGCTGGGCCCCTTTCATTTATGCTTGGTATTGAGGGGGCTGCCCTAGCCTTCAATCACCAGAATCGGTGGTTCACAAGTACCAAGTATGGTTTCACCTACGGCGTCCTCGTCCGCCTCTAATGCTCACCACGCAGAAGTTGACTCGAATGAAACAGCACAGAATTACAATACCGTTTCTCATCCTTGCTTTGGCCGTGGCATTTTCCGGCTCAGGGTGTACGTCCCCGCTTGACAGCACCGCACCGCGCAAGGAGGTGCCGATCACACCGGCGGAGCTCATCACGCCGACGTCTACCACCGTCTCATTCACAACAGCCTACGGCTCATTCGCGGTCAGGGGGCTCCCCACGATCAAGGTGGACACATCCGTGTCTCCGATGCGATTCTGGTTCGATATCGCCATGGATGCCATCGACACGGCGGGGAAGTCGCCCCTTCTTCATGGTTTCCGGCTCCGATTGGATTCTGCACTGGGTGATGGAATGATCATTCCTCTGACGACCCGGGAAGTGGAGATGCGGGCAAATTTCGGCTCGTCCTGGGGTGGACTACAGACATACTGGTCAGACGAGAAGACCAATACCGCATCCATGGTAATCGCCGAACACCCGCGTGAGCCGGGTAAGCCCCGTACCATCACGGTTACCCTGTATCTGTTCCTCAACAAGGACAACTACTTCCGTCCTGCGCGCCAGGAGCAGATTCTTGGAACATTTACCATTGAGCTCTGAGAGACTGTAACTTTGCAAGCCGTGATGGTTTCTGTCTCACGGCTGGCTGAGGCACGAACGCCGAAGCTCCGATCGTAAATAATGTCCTTCTAACTTCTTCCAGGAGAGTCGCTATGAAACTTTTGCGTGCGATTCAACGAACACTTGGCCTTGCAGCCGTCGGCATGCTGATGTCGATTGCGGCAATTGCCCAGATGCTTCCGGCCCCGACGAATGTCACGGCCACGTACACGACCGGTGCAGCAAACACCGGTGGGTTTATCACTTTAGCCTGGTCAGGGGTCACCGATCCGGCGGGCAATGCCATTGCATCGAAGTACAATGTGTACCAGGCCAGCGGTATCACGGAGGACGAGACTAAGTTTGAGAAGGTAGGCTCGGTGGAGCATAACGCGGGTAATCGCGAAAACCGCTACACGTTTGCCGTGCAGGGCCCGAAAGCCGGCTGGTACACGTTCTTCGTGCGTGCTTACTACGCCAACGGAGAAGGCCCTCGCTCGGCGATCGCCAAGGTGGAAGTCAAGGCAACCGACGCTCCGGTGATTCGCTTTGTCTCCAGCCCTGTTGGATCGGCACTTGCAGGCAAACCATACTACTACCAGACCAAGATCGAAACTTCGGCTACCGGTCCTGTTACGTATAAGATCCAGGCCGGCCCAGAAGGCATGACGATCACCGACGGCGGCAAGATTGTTTGGAATCAACCTGTAGCAGGACGCTATGAGATCGTTGTCCGCGCTGTCGTTGTAAAGGACGGAAGAGAGTTCGAAGCAAAGCAGACGTATGTGCTGATCGTCAACAGCGGTAACGACCAGACTTTGAAGTTCCTGACCCAACCGATCAAGACGGGAACAGCGGGCGTTAAATACGTCTATCCGGCGCGCGCCGGTGTGGTCAATGGCTCAGCTACCCCAACGTATTCCCTTGTGGTCGGACCACGCGGAATGGTCGTCGATGCCAAGACGGGCCTTGTTACCTGGGAGCAGCCTGTTGTCGGTAAGTACGATGTTGTTATCGCTGCCACTGTTGTGATCAACGGCGTTGAAACAACCGTTAAGCAGTCCTACGCACTTGAAATCAAAGAAGGTAAGCCGGCCGAAAAGGGCTGCGCGACGATCACCGGTACGGTCACTTTCGATGACCCGGCAGTCACTGCCAAGCTCGAAGGCGTCGTCACTGCATGGCGTCAGGAAGTTGTTAAAAAGGACAACGGATCGTCCTCAAGCGTATATCGTCCGGTGTACAAGGGCGAGATCAAGAGTGGCGTATATACGATCAGCCTTCCTGAAGGAACCTACAAGCTGCGCGTCGAAGGCAAGTCGTTCTTTGCCGAATGGCATGCTGATGCCGTCGAGCTTGCTGATGCTAAGGATGTGGTTGTTGCCTGTAATACGACAACAACCGTTGACTTCGGCGTGAAGGTACGTCCGGAGCCAGTACTCGTGGTCGCTGAAGGTCGCGTTTTTGATGCCGTCACGAACGAGCCTGTCAAGGCTGTGGTCGTATTCGAGTGTCGCACCAAGGAAGTCGGAGCTGTCGATGATCGCTATCGCGTCGTTACAGCAGAGACCCGTGGGGACGGGGCTTTTGAAGCCAAGATTCAGTCAGGCGTGAACTACGTCGCTATGGTGCGTCTGGTTGCCACCAAGGATAATGCCGCCAACCAGTACCTTGCTGAGTTCTGGAACAATACCAATGATGCCACGCAGGCAACGGTTATCAACGTCACGGAGAACGTTAAGGATATCAACTTCCCGATGGATAAGCGTCAGCCGCGCAACAACGGTTTCAGCGGCACGATGATGAACCACTATACCAGTGCTCCGGTCGTAGGAAAGGTTGTTGCCTACCGCTTTGTGACGCGCGTTGGTGAAAAGGGTGACACGATCATGACCAAGGCCGGTGCAATGACGGTCGAGACAAACTCCAATGGTGGATATCTCTTTACCGATATGGAACCGGGCAACTACATCATCATGGGTATGCCGGCCGGACGTCCATTCATCCCCGGTTGGATGGTCCAGGGTCAGCTTGCAGCCAAGGAGTGGAAGGGTGCCCAGGTCGTGAGCGTCGGTGATGTCATGACGGCTGTTCAGTACGACATCCGCCTTGATACGGTCAAGGGCGAAAAGGGCAAGGGTCGTGTGCGTGGTTTCGTCTATGATAAGCGCGGCGGAATTGTGAACAAGCCGAGCGACGTCGTCAACTCCAACAACGGCGTGGTCGGTACGCTCGTCATCGCCCGCGACGAAAATGGCGACATCATTGACTTTGCCATGTCGGAGAACGATGGGGCATTTGAGCTTACTGAAATGGCCATTGGAACCAACACGATCACGGCCGACCGTCTGGAGTTCGATCCATCGGTGCAATCCGTTACGATCGATCCATCAGCCACCGAGCGTGTTGTTTCCATTGGCATGCAGACGGTCAAGACAACGACGGACGTTGAAGTGCCGCTGAATGAGGTCGGTGCTTCGATCAACCTCTGGCCAAATCCAACCACCGGTGCTGCATCGGTGCGCTTTGCCGCCAAGTCCGGTGAAGTTATGGTTCGTCTCGTATCGACGACCGGAACCGAACTTGCCAGCGTGGCTATGGTTGTTTCAGGCGGTGAAGTGTCGATCGCCCTTCCAACGGCAGATCTTCCGACGGGCATGGTCATGGTGCATGTGACGAATGGTGCAACGGCCTTTGCTCTGCCACTGAACATCGTTCGC
>JBEIIK010000109.1:0-7232 GCA_040380835.1 Ignavibacteria bacterium
CAGGTGATGGAACTCATGAAACAGGAACTGAATGCCCGAGGCATTCGGAACGTCCGATTCACCTCGAACGCCGTTGGAGAAGATGAACCCCTGTTCGAGAATGACACGCCCGAAGGTCGCATGTATAACCGCACGGTCGTGATCGACGTCATTCCGTAGCCTTGTGCTGCGGCATGAACCTCACACACAGTCCGACGTAGGATGAGATCGCCGGCATGGTCATGGCCAGCTCATCAAACGTACGCTCGGTCACGATCACAATGTCGATGCGAGATGTGACCCCGGTGAGCGAGAGAGCGAGCTCCGCACGTGCATCGTATGGCACGTCGGAGCTTGCTCCCGGACGTGCCTCAAACCACGGCAGGGCGGCAAAGGCGGATGCCAGCAACGCAACGCCCGACGCAACAGGCGTGATGTTCTGCAGTCGCACCCAGGCGGCCCCCTTCATATGATCCCACGATGCCACGCCCGAGGCTGGCCGGCGGTTGTCGGACGAGTTAAGGAACCACTCAGCACCGCTCGAAAGCGTCAGTCGGCCGAAGGGCGTTTTCTGTGGTGCAAACGTAGCGGCAAACGTTGGTCCGGTGAGAATGATCGTCCGCTGCTCTGCTTGCAAGGGGCTGATGGGATTGAACTCGTCGGCTCCCGCAAGATTATCAATGTCATGCTTACATCGGTGAAGGAATCCGATACGTGCCATAACGTCTGCCGTGATCATGTGCAGCCAGAAGTACTCTTCCCAACGCATCGTTCGGGGATTGAAGCTGATGTCATTGTATGGATTTGCCGTCATCTCCTGGTGGGCCTCAATGGTGGTTGTCCACTGAACAGCATCAGCAGAGTCCGTAAACCGATAGGGTTCCGCCTGCAGGTGTGTGCGGAACTGCCAGGCCTGCTCGCCAAAGCTAGATTCCCATGAGCGCTGAAACTCGCCCCCTCCCAGCAGGCTGGGCATGACTCCCGAAGGCATACCTGTGCGTACCGGAGCTGACTCCCAGGTTCGCGACGGTCGCAGCTGAGCTAGCGTCAGAACCGGCGACAGTACAAACACGACTACCATTGCATAAAGACGAGCCTGTCGCTGGCATGGCATACTGGAATTCCCGTGGATGATTGCGAAGCACCAAGCTAAAAAAGAAGGGGCGATGTCACACGTGTGACACCGCCCCAAAGGGATTGCTGAGCAGTTTTCTTACTTAATGACGCTAACGGGCACGACCACTACGTCACTTCCGGTGCGAATCGTCAGCATGTAGCTTCCGCTGGCAACAGATCCGGCCGTGTTGATACGAACGATTGATCCGGCTTCAACGGCATCATGGGCCATTGAGAACGCCGCACTTCCAGAGGCATCGACAAGGGCGATCTGCATTGCAGCGGTCGCCTTACCAAAACGCAACTCAAGAGTGCTGTGCATCGGGTTCGGACCAACAACCAAGCCGTATTCTGCGGCATCGACAACACCGCCCGGCGTTTCGGCTGTGCCGTCAAGGTCGATTGAGGAGTTGCCACCATTGGCCGAGCGAACAAGAAGCTGAGCCGACTTCTTACCGACTGTGCCAGGTGCGAACTTGACACATACATCTGCCGTTGCACCGGCGGCAATCTTGACCGGTACTGCCGTGACAACGGTGAACTCAGCGGCATTCTGACCCGTGACCGTTACCTGATCGATGGTAATCTCCTGCGTGGAGGAATTCGTCATTGTCACGCACTTTTCAACGGTCTTGCCGGTCTCGATCAGACCGAAGCTCTGTGATGCGTTGTGTGTATAGCGCATGACGTAGCTCGCGCTAAGTGCGACAGAAACCTGTGGTTTGCCGGCGGCATTCGAACGGATCGTCATTGTGCCATTCACCGGTCCCTTGGTCGTAGGTGTAGCAACGACAACCAGAGTCTGATCTGCACCCGGAGCGATGTCAAACGGAATTGCAGGAGCGTTGCTGAGCGTAAAGTCTGATGGCGACAGGTTGATCGCCGTGATCGTAAGCGGCGCATTGCCCGTGTTCTTGACCATCGCTGGAATCGTCACGCTCTTATTATAACCCACAGGTATCTCGCCGAATTCGACGCTTTCCTGACCCAGCGTGATCGCCGGCGTTGGGCGGACAGGATCATTGACATCGACCTTGGCAATGGCGGAGACCACTGCACCGCACCCGTTAGAGATCCGTGCGTAATAGTAGCCGGCATTTGACTTGACAACACTGGCAATGGAGTAGTTGGCCGTCGTTGCATCCTTGATCGGCTGATCGTTTCTGTACCACTGGATAGCGCGGATGTCGTTGGCTTCCACCGAAAGTGCCAGACGCTCGCCGACGGTCAGAACGGTTGACTGGGGGTTCTTGGTGATACCCGGGCGAGCTATAACCGCAATGCTAACCGTATCGCTGGCTGTTGAGAAGTTACAGGTGCCAGTCGCTACTACGACGTAACGTCCAGCATCGGTGGTCTTGGCACCCGAGATGACGATTGCATTGGCATTCTGGCCAGCAATTGCGGCACCATCCTTGAACCACTGATAGTTCAGGCCCGTGCCATTGAACGTCGCAACGAGGGTTGTGCTAGCCCCTTCGCAAACTTCTGCTCCCTTCGGCTGTGTGGCAACAACCGGTGGACGGAAACCAGAGACGCGGATAGTTGTTGACTGAACAGTGATAGCGCAGTTATTCGGGTTCGGAATGTCCGAGCGTACAACGCAGTAATACTGTCCGTTCATAGAATAGTCGTAGTTGTTGAAGGCTATCGACGAACTGGTAGCACCGTTTATGAGCACACCATCCTTGTACCACTGATAGGCAAGATTATTACCAACGGCAGCAACCGAGACGGTGTTGTTGGTACCTGGGCAGACGTCAACCGGACGAGGTTGTGCAGTGATACGTGGACGAATTGCAACCGAAACCGCACAGGTGGTGCTTGTTGCTGCGGGTGCACACGTGCCCGACACTACACACCAATAGTTACCCGCAGACGAAGCCTGGGCATTGTTGATCACATAGTTGGAGTCAGTCGCACCAGCAATTGCGGAACCATCTTTGAACCACTGGAACCTCCGTCCGCCACCGACTGCGCGGATGCGTAGAGTATCATTTCCACTTTCACAGACAACTCGTGCTGGAGAGAGTTGGACGGTGATCTCCGGGGCACCAATAATCGTCACGCGACTGAACGCTGACGTCGTCGTGGCGGTGGCAGGGTTACAATTATCACGCAGAACGCAACGATACACGCCGTTGTCGTTGACAGTCGTGCTGGCAATATTCAGCGTTGGTGTGGACTGAACACCTAAGCTAACCGTATCTCGGAACCACTCCCACGTCCCACTCGTTAAGGTGCTACCCACTGTGAGAGTAAGGGGCAGACCACTACAGGATGAGACCGTCGATACTGGTTGCATCGTGATCGTAGGAGCTACACATGGCACTGTGACAGTAAACCGTCCAATGTCCTGGTTCAACGCACTAATAGGGACAGTTGGTCCGGGACACACATTTGTCTGACGCTCTCGGCTGGTGTATGTACCCGACCAAAGTGTTGTGCCTGAAGCCACATCCGTGACCGTGACGGTTCCGCTATTCCACGTGTCACCAAATGAATCAAAAGCACGTAAGATATACGTAGCTGGAGGGACGTTGATGATAACGTTGTTTGGAAGGACCGCTGTGCTTGGAATCCGACAATAGACGGTCACATTGGTCGCAGCATTGATGATCTGCCATCCCATCTCCGATGGGAACGAACCATTCGTCGTGTTTATACGAATATCCACCTGTGCACTCAACGAAATGGCACAGGCAATCATGAAACAAAGTGTGCGGGACACACGAAGTACCTGTCGGCTCATGACAATGTCCTTGTGGTGAAGAGTTGATGTAGTTGCGTTTTCGCTCGGTCCTGCGGACGTTTCATCGGTGCAGCGGCGAACGGCAACCGGACAATATAACTCACGCAATTCAAGCGCAATTCCTAATCATCTTTTCTTCTCAAAAAAGAAAATTTGGATGTGCGAGGAATTACGCATTGAATGTTAAAAAAAAAAGAAACGCCGCTGTGATGAGAATCACAGCGGCGTCGATTTTATGACCTTCCTAGTCACGGACGCCAGGCGTCCGCATGATCATCGAACAACCCGAATCGGGAGGGTTGTGACGTTCTCCCCAAAGCGCACCACCAGCGTGTAAGCACCGGATGCGACCTTGTCGGCAATATTCCAACGCACGGCAGAACCAGCTTCCACGGCCTCCGAGCTCATGCTGGCAACGATACTACCGGCAGCGTTGACGATCGAAATGGCCATGGCTGGCATCGCTTTACCGAACCGTACTTCGATCAGGTCCGTAGCAGGATTCGGGAACACTGCTACGCCGGATTCGACGGCGTCAACCACTCCACCCGGCGTTTCAGCGCGGCCCTTGAGATCAACTGTAGAGTTGCCCCCGGTCGATGAGCGCAGCGAAAGCTGAGCATTTTTCGAACCGACTGTGCCAGGTGAGAACTTAACACAGACATCAGCAGATGCGCCGGCAGCGATTGATATCGGCATAGATGTCACAACACTGAACTCCGCGGCGTTAACGCCAAGAACCGAGGCCTGATCGATGGTGATTGATTGCGAAGAAGTGTTTGTCACGCTGACACACTTTTCAGACGACTTACCAGTCTCGAGCAGACCGAAATCGGTAGAAGAGGTGGCATCGTAACGCAGAACGTACTTCGCCGAGAGAGCAACCGATGTCTGTGGCGTCAGCGGAGCGTTGGAACGGATGGTAAGTGTTCCGTTTACCGTGCCGTTTGATGCAGGAGTCGCAACAACGATCAGTGTCTGATCGGCACCCGGGGCGATCGTGAGTGGAAGAGCCGGAGCATTGCTCAGCGTAAAGTCGGAAGGCGATAGACGCAGATCCGTAACCGTCAGCGGTGCATTTCCAATATTCCTGATGAGGCCGGAAACAGTCACCGACTTGTTGTACCCAGCAGGAATCTCACCAAAGTCAACCGAGGTTTGGGAAAGCTCAAGTGCCGGGCGTGGTACAACCGGATCGTTGACATCTACCTTTGCAGCTCCCGAGACAACAGCTCCGCAGGAGTTAACAAGGCGCGCTGTGTAATAGCCTGCGTTGGACTTCACAGCACTTGCAACCGTATACGTCGTTGTGGTTGCGTCCTTGATCGCGGCGTCATTCCTGTACCACTGTACGGACTGAACATCTGTTCCCTCGATCGTCAGGACGAGGCGCTCGCCTACCGTCAAGGTATCCGACATCGGCTGCTTGGTAATAGTCGGGCGGGCGATAACACTTACAGCGACCGTATCGCTGGTCGACTTCAGATCACACGTTCCGGTGGCAACAACCACATACCGTCCTGAAGCATCGGGGCGGATGGAAGACAGAACAAGTGCATTAGCCGTTTGGCCTGCAAGGGGCTGGCCATCCTTAAACCACTGGTAAGAGAGGCCAGTTCCGTCAAACTCAGCAACAAGCGTAGCAGAGCCTCCGGCACATGTCGTGAGACCCTTTGGCTGCGTCTTGACGACGGGAACCCGGAAACCGGAAACACGAACCGTCGTTGACTGCGCCGTGACGACACAGTTGTTCGGATTAGGGATCTCAGAACGAACGATACAGTAATAGTTGCCGTTCATTGAGAGATCATAATTATTGAATGTCAGCGACGAACTCGTGGCACCGTTGATCAGCACCCCATCCTTGTACCACTGATATGACAGAAGTTGTCCGGTTGCGACAACCGTGAGTGTGTTGCCATTCGTACCCGGGCACACCGCCAGTGGGCTCGGGTTGCGCGTAATGCGCGGACGTGCTGCAACCGTGAGGTCACATACTACACTCATAGCCGAGGGGCTACAGGTTCCGGTCACGATAACGTGGTAGCGGCCAACAGTTGAGCTCGTTGGCTGGGCGTTGTTGATGATATAGTTGGAGTCTGTAGCACCAGTGATGGCCACACCGTCCTTGAACCACTGGAACCGGCGCCCGGCACCAAGTGCACGAACGCGAAGAGTATCGTTTCCGCTTTCGCAGACGACACGTGTGGCCGGAAGGTTGACAGAGAAAACAGGAGGTTCGATGACCGTCAGCTTGGCCGTACCCGAGGTCGTCACCATCACACTCGGATTACAGTCATCACGCAAAGTCACACTATACATGCCATCACTGGCAAGCGCCACTGAGGGGATCGTGTACGAGGTTGTCCTGGTTGGAGCTCCCAGAGAAACACCGTCCTTGAACCACTCATACGTGCCGTTGATCATATCCGAGGAAACCGTGAACGTCAACGGCGAACCGACACAGATCGACTGACTGCGGGGACTTACCGTAATGGCCGGTGCTTTACATGCCGCAAGGACCGTAAAGGCAGCCGAAACACCGGGGCTCGAAGGTGTAGTACTACCCGCCGGGTGAAACTCCGAGACGCGGACACGGTAAGTGTTCGTCGGTGGCGCGCTGGCAGGAACGGTCCAGTTGTAACTTTGCGTGAAGCCATTCAAAGTGGACGATACGATCGTCCATGTCACGCCATTGTCGGACGAGTATTCGAAACGGTAGTTCGCCCCGTAGTTTCCGGCTGTATAGTACCCTGAGGTCCACACCACAGAACATACAGTACCTTGAACAAATGCTTGGCCTGCCCTCGGGCTAGTGACTGAGATGGTCGTCCATCCGAAGCTATTCTGGGCCAACGCCAACTGCTGTGAGGCTACCAAGGCTGAAACAACGAAAAGCATCGTTGCAAGCCGGCGCGGAAAACTCCTGCAGATCGTAGATACATCCATGAGCCCAAGTCCCCTGAAGTTTTTAAAAACGTTCGTTTGTCGATGTTCCTCTGCGGCTTTCGGGTCGCATGAGCAATACACCTAAGCCGTCGGGCAGGCTGGAAATCATGCAAACTCCCAACCTGAGAACATTAATGTACCAAATTCATCCACAAAACGCAACACTCAGTTTCCCACCTCATCGGACAGCGACAGTAAAGAAACGGCAATCGTCTTTCGAACCATCGCAGACCCTGACAAACACGACGGCCGGGATTACAAATTCCGGCGGCAGATCAATGAACCCACGGTCTGCAGCAATGGCTGTCGAGATCAACTGACGTCCATCATAGGAGTAACACGTTACAATGCAGGGGGCTGCCAGCGGATTGCGAACAACGATACCGTGCAGGCTGCCGTCATACCACACACTGGCATAGGATGTTTCACCATCTTC
>JBEIIK010000110.1:0-7214 GCA_040380835.1 Ignavibacteria bacterium
ATCTCTTCTTCGTGCGTGACGAGGATCACCGTGTTGCCGGCGCTCCAGAGATCACGAAACAGCGCCATGATATCATGACCCGTCTTCGTGTCAAGATTCCCCGTCGGCTCGTCCGCAAGAATGATGGAGGGGGCGGTCACGATCGCCCGTGCGATGGCTACGCGCTGGCGCTGGCCCCCTGAAAGCTCGTTCGGACGGTGCGTCATGCGGTCCGACAACTGCACACGTGCAAGAGCTTCTTCGGCACGCCGGCGGCGTTCATCCTTGCGGACTCCGCTGTAGACGAGAGGGAGTTCGACGTTCTGCAATGCTGTTGCGCGGGGAAGGAGGTTGAACGTCTGAAAGACGAAACCGATCTCGCGGTTGCGGATCTCGGCTAGATCATCATCGTTCATCTCGCGGACGTCATGACCACTGAACAGATACGTACCTGCAGTTGGCGTATCGAGGCAGCCCAGCATGTTCATCAGTGTTGATTTGCCCGAACCGCTCGGACCCATAATGGCAAGGTACTCGTTGGTGCCGATGGTCAGCGACACATCACGCAGAGCATAGACCTCTTCATCGCCCATTTCGTATCGTTTGACGAGGTTCGATATCTCAATGATGGGGCGACTCATTGCGCCTGCCTCATTTCACGGTAGCGCTCGCGGCGGGCTTCGGGATCCTCGACAGATACCTTCGCCCCGGGCTTGAGGATCTTGCTTATGGCTTCGTAGGGTCCGCTCACGACACGCTCGCCGGGGCGAATGCCGCTGGTGATCTCGATGTATCCCTCGTCACTGATGCCCGTGCTGACAGCTCTGGCCGTGACCTTCGTGCCATCCGTCACCCAGACGATACTCTGCGCACGCTTGGTCTTGGCACCCGGTGCTTTGCGGTCGGTCTTGCGGGGATCATCATCTTCCTTTGCCGGCGCTTCGACATCCTGCATGATCGTCACCGACTGGATCGGCACGGCAAGGACGTTCGGCTTCGTGTCTGTCTCGATATCGACCGAGCAGGACATCCCCGGACGCATGCGCCGCTCAGGGTCGATGATGCGAATACGCACCTGGAAGTTGACGACCTCTTCCTGCGTGCCCTGGCCCGAGACGATCGGTGAGTGAGACACCTCATAAACAATGCCGCGAAGCTCGACATTCGTCAGGGCATCGACCTTGATGCGCGCCGTGTCGCCGACGCTGATCTGCGCTACATCGTTTTCGTCAACCTGCACCCAGGCGTTCATCGTTGACAGATCGGCAATACGCATGATCTCGGTACCCTGCATCTGCGCCGTGCCAACGACCTTCTCGCCGTTTTCCACGCCGAGATAGGTGACAACGCCCGACATCGGCGCAGAGATCGTCGTCCGGTTGACGTTGACCTGTGTTTCGCGCAACGCCCCCTTGGCGCGCTCGTAATCAGCCTGGGCCTGTGAAAGACGTCCTGCTGCCGACTGATACGCCGCACTTGCCCTGTCGAAGTCCTCACGTGATGCAAACTGCTTTTTGTACAGCTCCGTAGCACGCTTCAGATCGGCCTCGGAGCGGTCATACTCGGCCTTTGCAACCGTGATGGCCATTCGCGAGGCCTCGGCCGCGGCACGTGTCTGCTCCAGCATGGACTGCATCATATCCGGGCGGATGCGCACGAGCTGCTGTCCCACGCGCACAGTATCACCGTCGCGCACGCCCAGATAAATGATCTCGCCGCTGGCCTCGGAGGATATCTTCACCATCACTTCAGGCTGGAGCTTGCCAATGGCACTGACGCTCTGCGTGATGGTTCGAGCGGCAACAGCCTCGACGCTCACCAGCGTTGGAGCTTCAGTGCGGTTGGATACCGTCCAGAGAAATGTGCCGACAACGGCAAGTAGGATGATCGACAGGACGATGAATAGGCGTTTACGGGACTTCTTGGCCATGATTACTTTCCTTCCGACAGACCGGTTGCAAACTCAACGGCCGCAACGGCCGAGTGGTAAGCATAGACGGACGTGACGCGATTGATCTGTGCAGTGATCAGTTGATTGTTGGAGTTCTGGACTTCGATCAATGTGGCTGCCCCGGCAGCAAATCGTTCGCGGGCGGCATCTGCATTTGTCTTTGCAAAGGAGACAGCACGATTGGATATCTCAAGGCCGCGCTCTGCCTGCTCGAGCTGGCTGAACGCATTACGCAGGTCGGCTCGGATCTGATTCCGCACCCGCTCGGTTTCCAGCTCATTCTGCGTGTGACTGAGCTCTGCCTGGGCCACCCGCGCTTGCGTGACAAAGCGGTCGAAGAGGGGGATCTGGATGAATAGACCCGCAAAGACCTGACCCTGACGGTCGAAATCGGCGATGGTGAAGTTGCGCCACGTGTAGCCGCTGGTGGCCGAGATGCTCGGGTAGTACCCGGAGCGAGCGCCGACGATGGATTCGGCGGCCGCCTTGGACCGGGCCATGGCTGACTGCAGATCGCTCCGGCGCTGCATGGCACGCTCGGCCTGCTCGGATTCGGGCCCTGCCTTGCTTCGAAAGGACGCGACGTCGGATGGAGAGACTTCCTGACTTACCGAGCGCTCCTCGATATCGATCTCCTGCATAGCGTCAATGTTCATTGCCTGAAGCAGCTGGGCGCGCCCGGCAACAACGTCATTCTCCGCCTGAACAAGCGAGACGTCGATGTTTGCAAGCTCGGCTTCCTGCGATGACACATCCTGTGTGCGTCCCGTGCCGGCCTGGAACAGAGCCTTGACCCGCTCCAGCGTCGCTGCCGCCAGTGCCCGGCTCTCACGCCGTGCATTGAGGATCTGCTGACGTCGCAGCAACTCGATGTACTGACGTGTGATGGTAAAGCGCGTCAGCAAGCGGTTGAACGCGATATCGCCGGCAACAGCACTCATGTTCAGCTTAGCTGCATCAAACTCGGCTTCGCGCTGAAAGCCATTGAACAGCGTCAGATTCAGCTGGCTGTTCAGCCCGTAGGTGTTGGGAAGGGGCTGACCAACGATTGGAACGCCGTTGACGATCGAGAACTGCGTCCGAAGGTTCGTCAGCTGGCGGTTGTAATTGGCATTGACGTCGAGCGACGGAAGATATGCCCCAAAGGCCGCCGTCAATCGTGATGATGCTTCACCGGCGGCTGCCTGAGAACGGCGCACGTCGATGCTTCGGTCCAGACCAATGGCGATACACTCCTCAAGAGTCAGTCGCCGGCCCGTGATCCGGTCCTGGGCCATGCTCATCGGTGCGCTGAAGAGCGCAACGATGATGACCCCTACCATCAGTACCATTCGAATCATCCCACGTTCCATGTGCAGTAAGTGTAAAAGCGCGTTCTGCGTCCCGGCGTGTCTGACAGCGTAGAGCAGCGTAAGGTTTCGCTCAGGATTGTTACCGACGCTTACGAGACTTCGGTTGTGTCGTTGGAGTTGGACGCTTGGACACCGACTGGTCGGGGTTTTGCCAGCATCGGGCAGGATCGGGTGAGCGTATTTCCATCAGACTGAAGGTCGAGACAACCAGATGCTTTCCGGAAGTGCTTCGCGAAGCACCTGACTGTAGCCTGAAACGTACTTCTTGCCAGACCTTTGACGAAAGAGGAACACCAAGCCTGCTGTCTATGACCAGCCGGCCGTATTCGGCCACCATGCCGACCGTCGTTACGTTCACCGACGTGTCCGGGACATCCACTCCCGCAAGCCCCGTCAGTGTGTATTGCAACCATGCGGCCGATCTTCCCAGCGTGTCGAGCAGATCTCCTACACGCCAGAGAACACGCTGCTGAACCTCCGGGGCAGGATTGCCATTTTCAGGAACCATGATTGTGTCCGATGACATCCAACTCTGGTTCTGTCTCCGGCATGAGGTGTCTATGATCGGAAGGCGTAGCGCCTGAAACATACCCCCCGGAGAGGCAAGGGCTCGGGAGGAGTCATCAACGGACGCGTGCAGCCGGCGCCCCAAACTGTCAATATGCAAGCGCATGGTTCGCTGCATCCAGGGGTGCACTGTTCGTGAGGAGCTATCCTTCCCGCTGATCTGGCGTTCGTTGTACTGCATGATCTTCATCGAGAGCCAATAGGTTTCCTGGCGAACCGAATCGCAGACAATGCGCATACCTTCGGTGCGTTCCTTTTCGATCGGATCATATCCCGGCATGACGATACTGTCGCGCGATTCGATGCGAATATAGAGCGTGTCGGAAGGGGCGAATCGATACCTGAAACAGATCGTGTCCTTGCCGAGGATGATAGGTTTGCCGCCCGGACGGATCTGCATCTGGGCCTGCAGTGTAGCCGAAACCATGGCGATCATCATAGACAGAGCCAGCAGGGTACGCATTGTCATGGACGTTTCGGACGTTGGGAGATCACAACGCGCATGCGCGCATTACTTGGCACGGCCAGCTCATCGCCTGCACCGGCGGCTCGCAGCGTCATTGAGTTGTCCAAAAGAATTTCACTACGAAGAGGAAGTCCCGTACGGGAATCGATCATGGCTCTGGTACGCATGGACCCGCCACCGGAGATATCGACGTCCATACCGGAAACCGAGATGCCGCCGTGGATCTTCATTGACGAGGAGGCCCCCTCGATCACCCAGCAGCGTACGCCCATCGAATCAACGATGGCAGAAAAAGTCTCTTCAAGTTCGATCGCCGTAATGATACTACCGTTGCCCTGCGGTGCAGGCATGGTGTCGATCATTTCCGAAATCCAGCGATCACCCGGCCGCACACGTTCCTTCGGGAACTGCATCACAATACGGTCAAAGACCCTCATGCCGTTGAGAACGGCAAGCTGATCCTCACTGGAGCCGCTTTCGATTGACATGACCCTGCCTGTGGGGTCGCAGGTCACGGTTACGGCAAGCCCCTTACCGTCATTGGTCCGCAGCACTGAATCCATCAGGGGCATGCGCTCGTCCAGGCGCGTGCGTGTGCGCATGCCTCCGTTTTCTGAAACAAACCGCAGTGTGCTGCGTCCAAGAGTCACGTCCGTGACGGAGATCGAGAGATTCAGATCGGTCGTCATGGCATTGGTGGACACGCCACCATCGGTCTCCACATCCTGCTCCAGAGTGGAGTTGATGACATATCTGAACGTGGAGTTGGGCTTGAGCGTCAGCCGCATCAGCACGTCATCATCCTGCACCGTGGCCTGAAGCGCAAGCAGGGGGCCGGCACAGACAAGAACCATGATTGTGGGAACGATGACGTGCATGAGCACCTACTCTAGAGAAGCAGCTTCGCGTTTCTTGGCTCGTTGACGCATGGTGGTGTCAAGAATTTTCTTTCTAAGCCGCACCGAAACCGGAGTGCATTCGAGCAATTCGTCGTCTTCGAGAAACTCAATGCACTGCTCAAGGGAAAGCTGCCGCGGTGCTTCCAGACGCACGAGGCCATCGGAGCCGCTGGAGCGCATGTTCGTCAGGTGCTTCATACGGCAGGCGTTCACGCTAAGGTCTTCTTCGCGGGCATTCTCACCAATGATCATTCCTTCATAGACTGGCTGGCCGGGCTCGATGAACAGCACGCCACGCTCCTGCACCATTTCGAGGGCATAGGCGGTGGACTGACCCGTTTCCATGGAGACTAGGGCCCCACGAAGTCGTCCGGCAATAGCACCCTTATAGGGCTGGTAGGAGTCGAACGTGTGGTGTATGATGCCCTGACCGCGCGTCGAGGTCAGAAACTCCGTGCGGAAGCCGATCAGCCCCCTGGCAGGGACAAGAAACTCGCAGCGTACGCTATCGTTGCTCGGTGTCATGGCAGTCATTTCGCCCTTACGACGGCCGAGACTTTCGATGACGGTACCAACGTGGTCCTGAGGAACGTCCACAGTCACGTGTTCGATCGGTTCGAGCATCTTGCCGCCAGCATCACGGCGGAACAGCACTTCCGGACGCGAGGCGGCAAACTCGTAACCCTCGCGTCGCATGGTCTCGATGAGGATCGCCAGCTGCAACTCGCCCCGTCCGGATACCTTGAAAACGTCAGGCGAATCGGTGTCCTCTACGCGTAGGGACACGTTGTTACGCAGCTCGCGGTAGAGGCGCTCACGGATCTTTGGCGTGGTGACGAACTTGCCCTCACGTCCGGCAAGGGGCGAGGTGTTGACCATGAAGTACATGGCGATCGTCGGCTCTTCGATATTCACATACGAGAGCGGCTCGGTGCGGGAACTGTGTGCGATGGTCTCGCCGATGTAAACGTTTTCAAAGCCCGAAAGCGCAATGATCTCTCCGGCTGAGGCAGTCGGGGTTTCGTTGCGGGCAATACCCTCGTGAACGTACATCTTGGTGATGCGTGACGACTCGCGTGAACCGTCTGGCTTGATCAGATTGACGTTGTCACCAACGCTGACCGACCCTTCAATGACGCGACCGATGGCTATACGTCCGACGTAATCAGACCAGTCAAGGGCGGAGATCACCATGGCAAACGGCGTTTCCGCGTCCACCGTCGGCGGCGGGATATGCTTGATTACAGCATCGAAGAGAGCCTCCAGAGAGTCCGCCTCCTCAGTGAGAGAGTTCTTGGCAATTCCCTGCTTTCCAATCGCATACACGATCGGGAAATCAAGCTGCTCATAGGAGGCACCGAGGTTAATGAAGAGCTCCATCACCTCATCAAGGACTTCCTGAGGGCGGGCATCTCCACGGTCGATCTTGTTGATCACCACGATCGGCTTGATACCCATGTCGAGTGCCTTGCGCAGCACGAAGCGCGTCTGGGGAAGGGGGCCTTCGGCCGCATCGACAAGAAGCAGAACACCGTCAACCATCGACAGGACGCGCTCGACCTCGCCGCCGAAGTCCGAGTGACCCGGCGTATCGACGATGTTGATCTTAACGTCCTGCCAGCGAACGGCGGCATTCTTGGCCATGATCGTAATGCCGCGCTCTCGTTCGAGATCGTTGGAGTCCATCACCCGGTCGGCAACGACCTGGTTGTCACGGAACATCCCGCTCTGCCGCAGCATGTGGTCAACCAGGGTTGTCTTGCCGTGGTCAACGTGGGCTATGATGGCGATGTTTCGGAAATCGGTGCGTTGTTGCAGGGCCATGTAGCGGTTTCTTGGATTTTGGATAGCTACAAAGCTACGGAGGTTTCAGGTTTCAGGTGTGGGGTGTGAGGTTTGGGGTGTGAGGTTGTCATCCCGAGTGTCGCGACGAATCCAAGCGGTTGATGACCAATGACGAATGACCAATGACGAGTGACCAATGACGAATGACCAATGAC
>JBEIIK010000111.1:0-7117 GCA_040380835.1 Ignavibacteria bacterium
GGTGTGAGGTGTGATGTTTGGGGTTCTCTCGCGAAGCGTCTCGCGCAAGTTTCAGGTGTGAGGTGTGAGGTTTGAGGTTTGGGGTTCTCTCGCGAAGCGTCTCGCGAAGCGTCTCGCGAAGCGTCTCGCGGAGCGTCTCGCGGAGCGTCTCGCGAAGCGCAGCGGAGCGTCTCGCGAAGCGCAGCGGAGCGTCATCCTGAGGAGCCGACGGCGACGAAGGACCGCACCGAATAGATACACCCGGACACGTCTGATACGATCGCCCTGGAGCGGTCCTTCGCCGCTGCGCGGCTCAGGATGACGCTGCCGCTGCGCTTCGCGCAGGTTTTAGGTGTGAGGTTTGAGGTGTGGGGTTTGAGGTGTGGGGTTTCGGGTTCTCTCGCGAAGCGTCACCCTATCGTCTTCTTCAGCGCCTCGGACAGGTGAACGTACTGCTCCTTGAGGTCATCGGGCATGGCATCAAGCTGACGCTGCACAGCGTCCATGTCTCCTCGGACAAGGGGGCCAGTGATGGGGAATGCTGTTCCGGTGCGAAGCGATTCGATAGCATTCTCGAGGGTCTGACGCATGATGGGGCCAAGAAATTCGGCAACGGGGATGCCGCTGTCCTCGGCCAGACGTCGGGCAAGGTCATAGGCCGCATAGGTAAAGTTCGATGCGGCAACAGCGGCAGCGTGGTAGCGACGTTTCGAGACGGCGTCGGTCTTGGAAAGGCGCCATGGTAAGCCCCCTGTCAGGCGCACAAACTCTTCGGTACGGGGCCATGCTGCATCGTCGCATTCAACACCCCAACCGATACCATCGAGAAGGTGTGCGTCTGCATTGGCGAAGGTCTGAAACGGATGCGCCGCGGCGATCAAAGCCCCACTCGTGCAAAGGGGCTCAAGAATATCCGCGCCGAGCGAGCCGTTGACGTGCAGAACGAGCGCGTTGTGCAGCGCGTCGGCATGGTGCAGCGAAAGCTTTCCGATCACCTCCGCCAAAACCGAATCCCGCGTGCAAAGAACTATAACGTCGGATGGCGGGATAGTTGTAGAATCGGGGTTAGCACAGAATTCGCGCGCGGAAACAATAATGTTCCGTGGGCGAGCACGCAGGCTCGCCCCTACAGGATCGCAATTACGTAATTCTGACCCAACGATCGATTCGCCAACCCGCCCCTTGCCGATGATCGTAATAGTGTTGATCATGCGCAGAGTTCAGGAAAGGGGCTCGAGTGAATAGGAGTCCTTGCCGTCCTTCATGGACCATCCAAGCGCAGCAAGCTCATTGCGCAGGCGGTCAGCTTCAGCCCAGTTCTTTGCCGAACGTGCCGCCCAGCGCTCATCGGCCAGAGCGCGGACGTTGTCGGGTATGCTGATCGCCGGGCGTGCCGTAAACGTCCACACGGCCAGCACCTCATTGATGGCCTTTAGAGCACCAAGCACTTGTCGTGCTTTCGCCGCATCTGTGCGGGCGTCGGCATGACGTGAGCAGAACTCGTACATGCGGGCAAGAGCCTGCGGCACGTTCAGGTCATCAGCAAAGGCGGCAGCTACCTCGTCGGGCATCGTGCCGCTTAGCGTCTGCGCGTCAGCTACACCGGCAGCCTCCATGAGATCCCAGATGAAGTTCTGCACGCGCTGACGTGACGTTGCGGCGGCTTTGAGGTTCTCGAAAGTAAAGTTCAGTACTGACCGGTAGTGGGCGGCCATCAGGGCATAGCGGATGTCGATCGCCTCGTGGCCCATTCCCAGCAGGTCTCTCAGGGTATAGAAGTTGCCGAGCGACTTCGACATCTTTTTGCCTTCGACTTCGAGGAATTCGTTGTGCATCCAGAAGCGCGCCTGCTCGGTAACGTGATATCCGGCGCAGCACTGCGCGATCTCATCTTCGTGATGCGGAAACCGCAGATCTACCCCGCCGGTATGAATGTCAAACGGAAGGGGGCCCAGAAGTTCCTTGGACATGGCAGAGCACTCTATGTGCCAACCTGGCCGGCCGGGTAACTGCGCTCCGTCGAGCTCGAAGTCCCAGTATGGCTCGTCATCCTTACGCCCCTTCCATAGAACGAAGTCACTCACGGATTCGCGGTCATACTCATCGGCATCGATGCGAACACCCTCACGGAAGTTCGCGGTGTCGATCGTGAATAGTCGGCCGTAGTCATAATTGTTGGAGTACGAACGAACGTTGAAGTACACCGACCCTTCGGAGACATAGCCATAGCCGGCGCGCACGATTTCGCGGATCAGCTGCTGCATCTCGGCGATGTAATCCGTCGCACGCGGCATGGCTGCGAAATGATCGAGTCGCACGCCAAGCGAAGCAAGGTCACGTTTGAATTCGGCCTCGAACAGCGTCGTAAATGCCCGCAGGTTCGCCCGTGCGTCATCGGTCTGCGGACCCATCTGCGCGCGCCACTTGGCCGAGCCCACGGCACTGTCACGGATCGTCTTATCGTCGATGTCTGTCACATTCATCACCCAGCGCACCTCATAGCCCCCTACCGCACGCAGAACCCGCTGAAGAACATCGGCGAATGTAAACGCCCGCATGTTCCCCAAATGCGCCACGTCATAGACGGTGGGTCCGCACGAATACACGCGCACAACTCCATCGGAAGGGGGCGTAAACGGCTCGATGCTACGGCTAAGGGTATTGTAGAAATGCATGGACGAAGTTACGGAGTGACGGAGTGACGGAGTTACGGAGTGACGGAGTTACGAATGAGCAGACGCAATAACGCGTATCCAACACGTTCAAATACTGAAATGTTTGCAGGAATGTCACGTTTCAATGCGCTAAATGCACATCCGTGCATGTCACATTCTCGTCCAAGCCTTTGTTATCACATTGTGTTTGCCACAAAGCACAGATCGCATCAAATCACGCAGGCCATTGAGCGCCGCGTGTGGGGTATTCTTTGGGATACCTGTGTAGCTCATGGTATTCACCCTTATGCAATTGGAGGGGTAGAGGATCATGTCCACATTCTTGCCTCAATCCCGCCGGGTATGTCCGTTCAGGAGGCGATTCGAATAATCAAGGGCGCGTCCTCGCATACGATGCGCCGCCGAATTAGGGAACTATCGAACTTCTCATGGCAAACCGGTTACTCGGTATTTACGTTCGATTGTCGTTCTCTTTCACGTCTGGTTGGTTACGTAGAACGACAGCGAGAACATCATTCGAAATAGGTTTTCGGACGTTATTGTTTCCGCACATTAGCCCACGGCTTCAGCCGTGGGACGCAATGGGCGATGCGATTGAATTGTGCAGCAAGATCGATCGCACATTAGCCCACGTCTTCAGCCGTGAGACGCAATGGGCGATGCGATTGAATTGTTCAGCAAGATCGATCGCACATTAGCCCACGGCTTCAGCCGTGGGACGCAATGGTTCACGCCAAAATGATACACCACGTCGTGGTATCGGGGAACATCATAGATCACGATATCGGGACGCTTGCCGACCTCGATCGAGCCGGTCAGGTGGGAGATGCCTAGGGCAGCCGCACCGTTGAGCGTGGCGGCGGTGATGGCTTCTTCGATGCTCATGCGCATGTTGATGCAGGCCAGCGAGAGGATCGTCTGCATGTTCTCGGTAAAGCATGACCCAGGATTACAGTCCGTTGCCAGGGCAACGATAGCCCCCTCATTGATCATCATGCGGGCGTCGGGAAACGGAAGGCGCAATGTGTAGGCCGTGCCGGGGAGCAGCGTGCACACCACACCAGCATCGCGCAGCAGTCGCACCTCGCGAAGTGTGCTGTGCTCGAGATGATCGGCACTGATGCATCCAAGTTCAGCGGCCATGTCCGACGCTCCGACGAGGGCGATCTCATCGGCATGGACCTTGAGTTTGAGTCCATGCTCGCGCGCTGCAAGCAGAATGCGCGTACTCTGATCACGCGTAAAGAAGCCGGCATCGGTAAATACATCGCAGAATTCGGCAATTCTCTGGCGGCTAACTTCGGGAAGCATCTCATTGATGACAAGATCAACGTAGGCATCGGCATCATGCTTCCACTCAGGGGGCACGGCATGCGCCCCGAGGAAGGTCACATGAATGTGTGCACGGCCTTCCTGCTTGAGCCGACCGGCAGCTTCGAGCAGCCGAAGTTCGCTCTCGAGGTCGAGTCCGTAGCCGCTTTTGATCTCAATTGTTGTACTACCATGACGTACCGCCGAGTCGACAAGCCTTCGGCCAACGTCGGCGAGTTCCTCAACGCTCGCACTGCGCACGGCCTCCATCGTCGTGAGAATACCGCCCCCTTGCGCTGCTATCTCGGCATAGGATGCACCGGCAACGCGCCGAGCAAACTCGTGCGAGCGCGAGCCGGCAAAGACCATGTGCGTATGCGAATCCACGAAGCCCGGCATTACAGTCTTGCCAGAACAGTCGATGACCGTTGCTCCATCGAGATATGCAGGGGGCAAGGCAGAGGCCTGGCCCACCCAGAGGATCGAAGTGCCATCATGCACCACGGCTCCGCCCCGGATCTCACCGACGTCCTGCATCTGCGTGCCGTTGCGCGCTGGCGCGCCATCGGCGCGGACGGTGAGAAGGCTTGAGATGTTTGTAAGGATTGTTGCCATCATGCGGACCTACGGGGCGTCGCGGTGCTCTGCGCGTGACCGTGCCTTGGCAAGCTGACGTTCAATGATGAGATCGGCCAGATGCAATGGAACCTCAGTGGGGAATGACTTCGCCATGATCTCGTTCACACGCCGTTCACTCACATCGATGCGATAGAGGATCGACATCAGCTTTTCGGGATTGCGGTTAAGGAGCTCGACGATTCGCTCGATCAATAGCCGGCGTAGATGGTCCAGCCGCGTCTCGGGAGTCGCGTCGTCAACCTCTGCAAGATCAAACGCCGACGTGATGCGCTCGGCAGCGCTGGCAAGGATCAGATCAGAGGACATCGGTGCGGCCACTCTCACGAAGCGTTTTGACAATGAGCTTCACGTCCTGGGCGCGCTCCTTGGTGCAGACCATCGTAGCGTCATTCGTTACCACGATCACCATATCGTCGAGTCCGACACCGGTCACGACGTGCGCACTGTCATGGGCGTTCACGATGACGCTGTTATGAGTATCGACCGCGGTAACAGCCCCCTGCATCACGTTTCCGTGTTCATCACGCGGCTGCATCCGGTCGAGCGAATCCCACGAACCAACATCATCCCACGGGAACGAGGCCGGTACGACAAACACGTTCGGTGCTCGCTCCATCACGCCGTAGTCGATCGAAATGTCCGGCATCATGGCAAATGCTGATTCCAGTGCCGCCGGATCCTCGGTGCTGATTGCCGAGGTCATCTCGTTGATCCGGGATCCAACCTCCGGCAGGTTCGCCTGCATCGCATCGGCAAGTGCGTGCGTGCGCCAGAAGAACATGCCGCTGTTCCAGACGTACTCACCGCTGCGCAGGTACTGCATGGCCACGTCCATCGTTGGCTTTTCGCGGAATTCCACCACGGTCGTCACCTTTGAGGGGGCTACCCTTTCCGTCATGCGGATGTAACCATAGCCCGTTTCCGGACGTGTTGGCGGGATACCGAGTGTGAGCAATGCATCGTTGTTTTCGGCATAGGAGAGTGCCACCTGTACATCGCGGCGGAACGCCTCCACATCGCCGATGAAGTGATCCGCCGTCAGAACGGCCATCAGTGAATCGCCCCCTTCGCGCGCTTCGATCACGCTGCAGGCAAGGGCAAGGCATGGCGCGGTGTTGCGCTTGGCCGGTTCGGCGATCACGTTCTCAGGGGGCAGGCCTGGCAGCGCATCGATGATCGGCTGCTGCAGCACGCCACTGGTGATGATCAGAATGCGTTCCGGAGGGACGATCGGTGCTATGCGATCGATTGCCTCTTCGATCATCATGCGATCCGAGGTCAGAGCCAGAAGCTGTTTCGGGCGCTGCATGCGCGAAAGGGGCCAGAAGCGCTCACCGGAGCCCCCGGCCATGATGACGACGTAACTGTTCATCGGTGTGCGGCCAGTACTTCAAGAATCTGGACGGCGTTAGTGGCCGCCCCTTTACGCAGATTGTCTGCCACGACCCATAGCAGCACCCCGTGCGCAACTGATGTGTCAGGCCGGATACGTCCAACAGTAACGGTATCCGTCTCGTTGGCGCGCACCGTTGTGGGATAACTCCCTTTGGCCGGGTCATCAACCACCACAATGCCCGGAGCTGCTGAAAGGATGCGACGGACTTCGTCAGGCGGACATGGGCGTTCTGTTTCGATAGCCACCGATTCGGCGTGGCCGCCGATGACCGGCACGCGCACGCATGTGACGGCAAGGGGCAGCGCATCCAGGTGAAGAATGCGACGAGTCTCGCGCGTCACCTTGATCTCCTCCTCCGAGGAGGCACCCAGTTCTTCGATGGTATGGAAGACCGTGTTTCCGGCCAGCTGGTGCGAAGAGATTCGTCGCTCAGGGTCACAGCCGTCGAGCTCAGACCTTAGCTGGTCCAGTCCCGTCTGTCCGGCACCGCTCGGCGTCTGATATGTGCTAACCACCACCCGACGCAGTCCGAAGGCATCGGCAAGGGGCTTAAGGGCAACGACAAGCTGGATGGTGCTGCAGTTGGGGTTGGCGATCACGCCACGGTGGGCAAGCGCATCGTGAGCGTTGACCTCCGGCACTACCAATGGGACGTTTGGGTCCATGCGCCACGCACTCGAGTTGTCAATGACCACGCACCCACGCGCCGCAGCGATCGGAGCAAACTCGCGGCTTACCGAGCCTCCGGCACTGAAGAGCGCATAGTCAATGCCATCGAAGATTTCCGGTCGCAGCTCAACTACGCCAAGGGGCTTGTCCCGGAAGCTGATGGTCTGTCCGGCTGAGCGCTCAGAGGCGGCCAGCACCAAACGGTCGATCGGCATACCGCGCTCTTCAAGGACGCGCAGCATTGTGCGTCCGACGAGTCCGGTTGCCCCAACAATTGCAACATTCATAGTCGGCGAAGATACGCCCCCTCCTACTTTTGCATCATGTCCAGACTGCTGATCATCATCGCCCTGGTTAGTAGCACTATGTGCGGCCCTGCACTGTGTGCACAGGATGAAGATCCGATACCGTTCGAGGGCCGGCTGGTGTATGACCTAAACCACATCGA
>JBEIIK010000112.1:0-7074 GCA_040380835.1 Ignavibacteria bacterium
CCGTCCCCCTACGGCGAAGCCGTCCCCCTACGGCGAAGCCGTCCCCCTACGGCGAAGCCGTCCCAATCGCCCCTACGTTCATGATCATCGTCATGCCGGGCACGAAGGGACCCGGGTTGATAAATTTAATGATGACGACGCAATCAATCGGAGCTGACGCGTGAGCGATTGCAAGCATGCCGGGAAGTTCGTCGCTCGGAGACACGGAGATGGCTGAGCCAGCCTTAATGCCAGGGATGTCGAGACGCACAACTTGTGATGTGCCTTGCAGCATGGCTGGGACGTCAACGCTCGCAGTAGTATGCTGAACGGACGCAGTTGACAACTTTTCGCCCCCTGCCACCGCCGGTTCCTGTGGTTGGGAGTTGGGATCCTTACGCCAGACGAGAGCCGTCTGGTCCTGCTGTCCTACGGCGCAAAGCTGAAGCGGGAGAATCTCACCGGGCTTGAGCTGCGACATTTGTGGAAACAGGAACAGAAAGCTGCCTGTCGCATTGGGGTTAGCGATCGTGACGCAACTTTCGCCATTACCGACACCCATGGTTCCCTGTACGCGGAAAGTCTGGGGTCCGCCACCACCGATCGAGATCTGGGCGGACGTACCGGCTACGGCTGTCACGAAGAGTAGGCAGAGGACAATTCGCATAGATGGTGCACCTTTGGCAATGACCTTCAAACGTACGAAACGGAACGCAAACCCATGTATGCGTTCCGTTTCATGAAGTCGGTCGTAAGATGTTTCGAGAGGGGGCTTTGGATAAACCGAGATCCGAGATGCCTTCGCTTACCAGGTTGCCAGCGCAGTTCTTACCCAGGTATCTGCGGCGACACAGACATAGATGTAGTGTACGCCTGCATCCATGCCGTAGCGTATTTCTCCAGCTTGGCCAGGATCATTCGCAGCAGCCGGCGGAGCCAGGTTACTGACTCTGAACTTCTTCCCGGCAGCAACAGCAAAATCACCATTGATCGTCAGGGACGGTGCCGGAGTAGGGCTGTTAGAGTCGAAATCACCTTCAATCAATGGGGTCACTGTGCTTGAGTTATGGATATACAACTTGTTGCTGATAGCAGCTGCAGACAGCCCACCCGCTTCAAACCCAATCATAATGTTCCCCGTACCGGTCGTCAGTGCAGAACCAGCACCCTTCCCGATTAGGGTGTTGTTATTACCCTCAGTAAGTGACGAAGCGGCATCACTTCCGACGATGACGTTATGTGCTGCCGTTGTTGCAAGCGTGCCCACTGATCGGCCTATGGCAATGTTCAGATCACCGGTGTTTGGAGAGAGGAATGGTGGTGCGCCGGCATTTGCGTTCCCGGACCATGCCGCTGAGCCAATCGCAATGTTATAGGAACCAATACCGCCGGTATAGAACGCATCTCGGCCGATAGCGATGTTGTCATCACCCGTTGTCTGGTTGCGATAGTTGCGAACGCCGAGGGCTACATTCCCTTCTGCTGTTGCCGTAAGCGTAAAACCAGTCTCATAGCCAACGGTGGTATTCTGATTACCTTCCGCGTCATGTTGCGACGTAGCGCCAATGGCAGTGTTCTGATCCTGTATTGTGAGCATGTTGCCGGCATTGAATCCCACTGCCGTGTTGCTGCTGGCAGCGTGCCCTGCGCCAATCGATCCGAGTGCACCGACGCCAACAGCCGTTAGCCTGTCGCTTGCATTGAGTGTGGGCTTACCACCGAGGAACATGTCTCCGCCGAGATTTGTGCCAAAGTCAAAACTGCTCTTGAATCCGTCCGAAAGACCATTGATAGCCGTAGCGGCGTTGGTCCAGCTGAGTGTTCCGCTTCCATTGGTTGCCAGGACCTGACCATTTGATCCGGCAGACGAAGGAAGGCTCAGTGTTACTGAACCGGATGTCGTTGCCCTGAGGATCACCGTTCCGCCCTGATTGCGGAGTTGCAGACTGTTCGATCGCGACGGTTGCGCTAGTACCGTCACCGGACTGGCAGCAGACACAGCTACCAGCAAGACGAGTAGAAAACGGCTATTCAATGTTGCCCCCTTCATAAATGTGGTGCGTGAAAACAACCTCGGACGTCACTTCTTTTTCGCAGGCGCCGAGGATGGTGCGGGCTCCAGCTCCTTAGCCGGCTCCGGATTTTCTTCAGGCTTAAAACCACCGATCTGGAACTGCCGGATCAATGGAAGCTGATTCAACTCTTTGATGGGAAGACTTACGAGAGGATTCCGTGAAACATCGAGCGACGATAGAGCTACACATGCACCAATGGAGGGTGGGAGCGTACTGATCGATGTATTCCGCAGATTCAATCGAGAAAGCGTCTTCAGTGAGCCGATCTCCGCAGGAATCGACTTCAGGGGATTGTCCGACAGATCAAGTGAGGTCAGCTTCGGCAGCGTAAGAACATCGACTGGAAAGGCTGCAAGGTTGTTCCCTGCTGCATCAAGAACCTGAAGGTTTTTGAAAGAAGCCAGGCCTGTCAGAGCTGTAAGCCCCTTACCACGTAAAAGCAGCACAAGCACCGAATCAGGCATTGTTCTGGCAGAATCAAGGCTGGTGAAAACGCCGGGTCGGGGCTGGCGTGCAGCTCGCATACGGCGGGCGCGGAGTGATGTAGTATCTACCGCAGCCGTATCCCGATTCGGCAAAAGCATGGTCGACTCAGTAGATAATGGCTTTCCAGTTGTTTTCTGGACCTTCAGCTCATGTGTAGACACTGGGGCGGATTCGCGTTGAGCCGTAGCACTGCTAACGGCCAGAATAACGAGACTGAGAACGATGGTGAGGGAGTACATGTTGGTGTTTCCTGATGCTCGAACAAACACGGGCAAAATACTGAGGACGGGTGCCGAGGCAACCATCAATAAGACAGCCCGCGACCACGTGGTCGCGGGCTGTCAGAAGAATTTCGCAAAGCGTCGGCCATTTCATGTATCAGAGCCCGGAGAGGCACCTGATACCTTGAACATTAATGGCGGATGATCAGTGGCAGTGAGTGATTGACATCACCGGCGGCAGATACATGGATCACATAGGCACCACTGACGAGGTTTCCTACTTCGGCTGTTACCGGCAGCAGCGTACCGCCCGGCACGTACTCTTCCAGTAGAACCTGAGCTACTCGTCCGAGAGCATCACGCAGAGTAACTGTGACCATTCCACTATTCGGGATCATCGTCTCAATCGAAACCCTATCGTCGGCAGGGTTTGGCCATGCCGAGACGGTCTCAATCACTTCGCTGCGATCCCCGGCGATCACACGCTTATCCAGACCATTCTGAGTGGACTGCGAACCTCCGTAATACTTATTGCGCAGGTAGCAGTAAGCGGCGTCGCGAGTAGATTCTGCGGCGGTATTGAGCATCAGAACTTCGGCGATACTTCCCTGGTAGAACAGTGAGCGACCGGTGGTGTTGAATGTATTGTCAACGGCCGCTGTGCCATTCCAGCTTGCGTAGTACATCGAGCCCGAACGAGCGCCGAGCGAAATCACGTTTGCCGGCCCAATGGCAGCTGGCGTCGTAAGATTGGTGCTTGTGAAAGCAGCGCTGCCAACATAGCCGGTAGTACCGGTATGATTGACATCCGTCAGCAAGCGACCTGACTCGATGTCGAGTGCTGCACCTACGCGACGATCAGCATTGAGGTCACCGTCGCCATTAAAGTACAGCTGAGCGATCACTACCTGATTGTCAAATCCCGTTGTGGAATGCGTGGCACCCGACTCGAAGATCCAGCTTTCACGCGTGGCCGCAGTTGCGCCATCGTAGATGTTCATCGAGATACGACCATCGCTCAGGTGAACAATGCTCAGACCGTTGGTCTGATCACCGTGCTTGTAAATAACCTGATCGCCGCCAGTATTGACCAACGGACGGAAGGCGACGAAGAGTGTCTTCTTGCTTCCACCATTGATTTCGGTCGCCGTGTTGTTCTCAAGGTACTGATTGGCTGTCGCATCGAAGTCCATTGACCACTTGCCATTGTAGTTACCAACAGTGGTGTTCAGCAACGGGCGGCGTCCGTTCGAGATAAGGCTCTGCAGCTTGATTGCTCCCTTCATAGGCTCAACCGTCTTGATCTTTTCACCAGCGACTTCTACTCCGCCGTCTTCAGCCTTCCAGCCGATTTCGATTGAATTCCAAGGAAGTGGACCGTTGTTTCCAAAGATCACTCGTCCTGTACCATAGCCACCGTCTTCAGCATCATAGATCAGCTTCGCGACGTCAAACGTCTGGTTCACCGAGAATTGACCATTGGTTACACCGAAGAGACGACGAACAGCAGTGGCTCCATTTCCGTCGTGATCCCAGTCAAAGCGAACATTTACAACAGGATCAACATTGCATGAATTCGTGTTCGAGATCTCAATGTACCTGCCGGTCTGAGGGATCTCAAGCGTAAGATCACGCAACGACTTCGTCGTCGAGCCTGTGAACTTGAACAGCACGGAATCTGCACCTGTACCGCTATAGGTGATCGTCGTAGGCGGAGCAATGTCACAACCAGTGTAGCTTGGAACAGCGGCAGATGTCGTTGCGCCGCGGATAGCAAGTTGCTTGCTCACCGTAACGGTCTGACTCCATGCGATGTTACCAATCAACCACAGTGTGGAATTGCTGCCACCATTGACCTTTGTCAGCGCCGTATTGATGGCACCGGAACCCGAGCCATTTACACCGAGGTTATCCCATACGGACAGTGGCCAGCTGGTACCCCAGGTTATTACGGCAGTAGTGCCGTAGATGAAGTACCGTCCCATTCCGAGAACGGTGGTGTTTGAACCATTGATCGTGAGTTCCTTTGTCACAACCGGTGACTCATCGAACGTGCCCGTGCCAACGACGATCGTGTTCGTCGCTTCGGCAACATCAATTGCCTTCTGAATGGTCCGAAGCGGGTTGACCGTGCGTCCGTCACCCGTAAGATCGTTACCGGATGTGGCTACATTGATTGTCGAAGGATAGACGATCGGTGTAACAGACATGCTCGTGGTACAGCCGTTTGCATCCGTGACCGTGAGAATGTAATTGGTGTTAAACCCGTTATCATTCTCCGTAGTGACCGGGATCGTAAACGTTGTGACCACATTGCCCGGCGAAACCGTTTCCGACATTCCGGCTGGCATATTGGCCGCAGCACGTGGCTTGACCCATGCATAGCTGTACTTGTTGGACGTGCTCATCCGTGTTCCACCGACAACCGTAGCCGTAAACGTCAATGGCCTACCAGCGTTGACCGGACCATTGGTGACAAGGCTTGAGATCTGCAGCAGAGGCGGATTCTCAAGAACGATCGTCTGCGGAGTAGAATTACACCCGTTGACGTCCTGTACGACCACGACATAGGTTCCGGCACCAATTCCAGTGAACGTGTACGTTGGATCACCACCAGGAGTTGTTCCACCCCCTGTGACCCATGTCGCACCATTATCACGTGAATACTTGAGTTGTCCGGTTCCACCCTGGGCAACAACGGTGACCTCACCATCAGACGTACCGAAACAGCTGACGTCGCGTCCGTTAAAGCGGTTGGCTGGCGTCTTGGTCACTGTCAGGATCACGGCCGGTGCCGGTGGGATCACCTCGCGCATACGGGTCACCGAGCAGAGGTTCGCATCGGTTACTGTAACGCGATACGTTCCAGCCGAAACGCCGCTGATGTTCTGTGTTGTGGCATCAGGACCCGGAGCCGGGAATGGATAGACCCAGACTCCCGCTACTGACTTTTCCCAGAGGTAGGTGTACGGAGGAGTGCCACCGCTTGGGTTAGAGGCAATTGCACCATCCGCACTATTCGGACACGTCAGCTGAGCCCCGTTATAATTCGAGGTAACAGCAGGAGCCGCAACCAGCTGGGTTGGTTCCGTGATGAGTTCCGTCGAGAGTCTCTTCTCGCAGGTTGGCACAACACCGGCTGCGATTACGAATACGTCGAACGTTCCTGGAGCAAGACCTGTAAACACATTGCTGGTCTGTGGCGAACGGTTGCCGGCAGGATCGCTGATCTTGACGAGGCGATACTGATATGTCATTGTACGCTCCGGATGTGTTGAACCCGAAGCACCGCTGACGGTGATCGTGCCGTTTGCTGCATCCTTACACAGAACGTTGGTCTTGGAAACAGATCCGCTCAGATCCGTTGGTTCGAAGATGATCTGTGAACCAACGACAGTGTTGCAGACTGGATTCATACCGGAACCACTCATGTCGGCGATCACCGTCACTGAGTACGTACCTGCCACCAGATTAGAGAAGATGTTTGAAGCCTGAGGTCCTGTGGTTGCACCACCCGAGCGGGCGATCATGTACTGGTAGGTCCGTGTTGGTGCGTCAGCATGTGTTCCACCGAGGGGGCTAGTGACGCTGATCGTCCCGTTATTGGCTCCGATACATGTGATGTTGGTCTTGCCTAGCGTGGCGGATACCAGCGTAGGATTGAAGATCACCTGCGTCGAGACGTTTGTGGTACAAGCTGGTGTCGAACCCGAAGCCAGGGAAATAACCGTGACGGTGTATGTACCGGCAACAAGGTTCGAGAACGCGCCCGAGGCCTGAGGACCTGTTGTGAGTCCACCCGATCGAGTAATCGAGTATTGATACGTGCGCGTTGTAGCGTCTGCATGTGTACCACCCGAAGCCACCACGTTGAAGGTGCCATCGTTTGCATTGATACACGAAATGTTAGTCTTCGTGATAGCGGCCGTAACCACCGTCGGATTGAAGATCACCTGCGTTGATACCGCCGTTGTACAGGCTGGAGACGAGCCCGTCTGCTCGGCGATCACCGATACTGTGTACGTACCGGCAACAAGACCCGAGAACGAGCTTGACGCCTGAGGACCGGTGGTGGCTCCGCCCGAGCGCGCGATCATGTACTGATACGTACGGCTTGGAGCGTCGGCATGCGTGCCGCCGGCTGCGCTCGCAACGGCAATCGTGCCGTCGTTGGCGTTGATACACGTTATGTTGTTCTTCGTTACCGTGGCTGTGATGAGCGTAGGATTGAAGATCACCTGCGTTGACACCGCCGTTGTACAGGCTGGAGACGAGCCCGTCTGGTCGGCGATCACCGATACCGTGTACGTGCC
>JBEIIK010000113.1:0-7046 GCA_040380835.1 Ignavibacteria bacterium
CGAACGAATAATATTAGGTGACGCACGATCACGAACGATCAATATTAGCCCCGGGCTTCATCCTGAGCCGCGCAGCGGCGAAGGACCGGCCCGGGGTTGGCAATTCGATTCGCAATACGAAACCATGAACGATCAATGTTCAATACCTATCGTTCACATTGGCATAGCGCGTTTCATAAACTCATCGAACAGAGGAACACTGAACGCGATGTCGCCATGAGACGGGCTGTAGACCATCCCCTTCTTTATGAGCTGTGCACGGACGGGGCCAAGGCTCGTGACCTTCACTCCCATGCTTACAGCCACTTCGGCAATGCGATGAGGTCCCGGTCCAAGCTCGGCCATCTTCCGGAGGAATCGTTTTTCACTCGCCGTGAGGCGGTCAAAGCGAACACGGAAAAAGCTCGTGTCCAGTCGACGCACTACAGCCGAGTGTGCTGTGATCGCATCCTGACGTGTAAAGGGACTGTTTTTCGCGTGGTTCCAGATCTGGTAGCCCCATTCCTGAATGAAATACGGATAGCCATGAGTTTTTGTATAGACCTCGTCAAGCGCCTCATCTAGAAACCGAGCTCCCTCGGCAACCGCCGGTTGCTGTAGCGCCGTTGCCGCATCTTCGGGGCAAAGAGCATCGACAACCGGGAAGTCAAAGAGCCGCTCTGCATATGATTTCGACTCACCGGCAAGGGCCGGCAGAGTGGGAAGGCCGGCACCAACAAGAGCGACCGGGAGCTGTAGCTGCTGCACCTCATGCATCGCCATGATCAGCGCACTAAGTTCCTTGGGACTGAAGTACTGAACTTCGTCCACAAACAAAGCCACTCCCGTTGAACGCTCTTCAGCTGCCTCGCCGATCGCGACAATGAGCGAGGGAAGATCAACCTCGATGTCTCCGCTGTCAGCAGTGCCCCGCTCGAGTTCCAGATCGAGACCGTACGTGATCTCGTTGTGTGTTACTCTTAGTGCATTCAGGAAACTCCCCAGCACACGTAGCCCACGCTGTACCTTGTCGCTTAGCTTGGCGCTGCGATCCAAGTCATAGAGAATCTCCCGCAGTTTGGGAGCAAGCAGCACACCCAGAGGCTTGTCTTCGACCGCCTCAATTTTGCAAGTTCGATACCCCATGGACCTGGCGATACGCTGGATCTCATTAAGGAGCACGGTCTTGCCAACGCCACGCAGTCCGGTCAGAAGGAGCCCCTTTTCCGGTCTCTTTCGCAGCAATCGTGCAAGCAGAATGGTGGCCTGCGATATAATATCGTTTCGTCCAACAAGTTCATGAGGGGGCGATCCCGCACCTGGCGAATAAGGATTGCATTTATAGTCCATGACGCAAAAATATGCATCGATTGTCATTTATAGCTGCTTATTCATATGTATAAGCTAATATTGCGCAGCATGGTATAAAAGATGTATACATTCCAATTTTTCGCTATTCATCCTGTGCATCCCTATCTTGGTTGATGCGCTTCGTTGTCATCAACATCATTATAGCCTGTGCCTCCGTTCTGACTTCCGCTCAGCAGTATGCCGTTAAGATCGGGACGATCGGCCATCGCGACCATCAGATGACTGTGAGCACTGGCTTTGGTGCCGTGCAGAACACGGTTGTGCGGAACGTAATGGATGATTCCACCCTGAACTTCCTGGGCCCGCTCTGGGCCAACTACACGGTGATGCTCGACAGCCTGTGGAGCGTTGGCGCTGAGATAGGCTATCATGAGGCCAAGGGCCGATGGCTGTCGGATGATACCAATCCCCCGCCGGGCGGACGTGCCATTCCCGTCCCCTACGCAAAACGCACGGTGCACATAGCGGCATGTGCCGAGCTGGCGTGGTTTTGCGGACGGTGGTTTACGCTTTCAAGCTCGGGATCACTGGGAATGGCGTTGATTGATCATGCGGGAAACAATGTACCCCTTGCCTCGACGGGTGTTGCCTACCATCTCGGTGTGGTGTCGATGCGCGTGGTGGGCGATGTAGCTTTCCGACTTGAGATAGGATATGGCTACCGCGGCCTGATCAACGCCGGCATGAGCTTCCTGATGTAGTCGCGCTTTACCGTCTGCGACGTCGCAGAAGCCAGGCCGCGCCCCCTGAGGCGATCATGGCGACGATGGCGTGGGCGTTCTCCAGGGCCAGCTCGGGATAGAAGGCGATCATCATGCCGATGCCCGACATCGTGCCGCCCAGGTGGGCTTCGTGGCCGACGTTGTCATAGCCTTTACCGGAAACATAGGCGGAGTAAAACACGAATAAACTGCCCATGACCCATGCCGGCATGGCAATGGGCACAAAGATGAACATCATCGGCATGTCGGGGATGAGCACCGTCGAAGCGGCGATCACGGCGCAGACGGCGCCGGAGGCTCCCACAGCCCGATATGAGGGGGCTTTGCGGTGCACGATGATCGAGGCAAACGAGCCAACGACAATGCCCAGCAGATATACCAGACCGAAGCGCCAGGAGCCGACGATGTGCTCGAACCAGCGTCCGAAGGTGAACAGCGAGAACATGTTCAGCGCCAGGTGCATCAGGTCCGCATGCACCAGGCCACACGTAGCAATGCGCCACCATTCGCCCTTGCGTCCAAGGACATCCTCGACACTTAGCATCAGACGTTCATACATCGAAGCGCTCCGAAACGAAACGATCGTGACCGCCACGGTGGCGATCACGATCGTAAGTGTCAGAGGTGAGAGTATCAGCTCGCTCACTGTGCCAGCATAAAGGCCATCTGCGGCGTCAGGCCAAGCTTGGCACGCAACGACATGATCGTTTGCTGCAGCTCGTTAGCGGCCATCTGTGCCGAGCGGCTGCGCGCGGTAGCCATGTTGTACTTGCCCTGCAGGCCCTCGGCGATCTTCAGAGCCCCTTGATAGTCTTTGGCCCGTATGGCCTTGAGGATCGGGATCTCATCGAGCTTGTAATCGAACTCCGGAACCACGCCCATTCCTGCACCAACATCCTTGAGGTAGCCCTGAGCAGCGTCCCATTTGCCCATGAGCTTTGCAGCATCGGAGGCAAGCACACGACAGACGCGTCCGACCTGCTCAAGAATGTCAGCTTCTGAGCCCTCGCTCGGGATCTGCAGTCCCTGTTCGGCCGTGTACATGCGGGGGTTGGCAATAAGCTTCTGGCAGCTGGCAAGCGCCCGCGTGGCCATAGCCTCTGCCTCTGACTGCATGTTGCAGGTCTCGAAGAACCGTCCCATCTGTAGTTCAAACATCATGCTCATCGGGAACATATCCAGCGAAAGCACCTCGGTCATGCGCTTGAGGACCGCTCCGGCACGGACCGTATCCTTCTTCTCGTACAGCAGCCACGTGGCATACTTGTAAAACACGTTACGATAGCTCAGGATATAGCCGCGATTAACATCGTCGTAATAGACGTTCGGGTTGTTGAGGTTGCGGAACTTCAGGCCGATCTTGGGCTGAGTGTTGATCTCATCAAACGGCGTTTCCTTCATGAGCGTTGTTTCCATCAACTCCTCGTTGACGCCTTCGCCGATAGCCGATGACTGCGGGGCCGGACAGACCCGGTATGCCATACCCTCAAGGCGCAGGTACCGGTCAAGGCCGCAATACTCGTCCGCCCAGGAAGGATCGCCGACAGAGGTCGAGAAGTAGATCGGACGTTCAAAGCGCGTGGTCTTGATGATATCGGCTACCAGCTTGTGCTGCACGCCGATGAAGAATGTTTCCTGTCCTCCGGGGTCGGCATTGCCACGCGAAGAGCCCTTGAAGTTCCACATCATCATGCCGCTGTTGATTACGGCCGTATCCTTGGTAAACTTTGCCAGGATGGCTTTATCGACCGGCACAGAGATCATCTGCGCCGGACCAAAGTCGTAGGACAGGGCGCGCTCATCTTCCTCCGGAACCAGGAGCTGTTCGTCTGTGAACGACAGCGGTAGCTTCTTGGCACCCCACGGCTCGCGGTTCTTGAGCTGCTCGATGTACCAGTTGGTCTGACCAAGCGACAGGTTCACCACACGCACGTCGCGGCGAACACCGGCAACGTCCTGCAGATACCACACCGGGAACGTGTCATTGTCGCCATTGGTAAACACAATCGCATTCGGCTCGAGCGATTGCAGAATGTTGTACGCATAGTCGAAGGCCAGGTAGTTACCGGCGCGAGAGTGCGTGAACCAGTTCTGGCGGGCCATGTTGACTGGTACCAGTGCAAGTACGCCAACCAGTGAAGCACCGATCAGGGCCACGTTGTTGCGGAGCTTTTCCATAAGGAAGAACGCTCCCATGCCGGCCCACATTGCAAAGACCATGAAGGATGAGACATAGAAGTAGTCGCGCTCGCGAGGCTGCGGATTCTGCTGGTTCTGCTGAATGGCCGCCAGAACACCGGTCATAAGGAACAGGATCAGCCACACCCAGGCCATCTGTTTATCGCGCATGAAGTGATAGACAAGTCCGAACAGACCCAGAAGCAGGGGTAGCGCGAAGTAGTTGATCGGATAATGCGATCCGCAGCCGTTCTTGTAATTGAACTCCTCAACCGTCGAGGCCTTGGTAAAGGGGCTGGCCGCAGGTGCATCCTGCACGTCGCTGACGCGACCCATGAAGTTCCAGAGGAAGTAGCGGATGTACATGTGGTCGATCTGATAATCCCACAGATACTTGAACTCTGCCGAGTTATACCGGGAACGTCCGTCGGTCTTCCAGCTTCCAAAGTCAGGACGTGGATACCGAGCCCCATCCTTGCGTTCAACGGCCTTCACCGGTGGCTGCGTCCAGGTACCGTATTTGATGTAGTTGTTAACAAAACGCTGTTCGCTCTGGTAGCGACGTGGCCACGAGGGGGCTTCACCGTACTGTTCGCGGCCGAGGTAGCTGACGAGCTTGGAGAAGCTCTCGGGCTTGTTCTCGTTCATCGGTGTGTTCGAATTGGCACGGATCAGAATGTGTGCGTAGGTCGAATATCCGAGGATCAGGAGCAAAAAGCCGGACGCGGCCAGCGAGAGCACACCCTTGTTGTGACGCGCGCCATACCATGCTCCGTAAGCGCCCAGAGCGATCAGGCCAATGCCGAGCATCGTAAAGAGCGAGTTGCCTTCGACGAGGAATTCTCCGGCGGAGTTCTTGAACGGCAGATTGCCGGCGAACAGGGCCGGGAGCTTCATGATGATGAGAGTGTAGATCAGCACGAACAAGCCAAGGCCGACTCCCAGGGTGATGAGGAGCGACTTCAGCGAGTACGGATACTTGCGCAGGTACACCAGTAGCGTCAGCGAGAAAATGGTCAGGATCGACAGTAGGTGCACACCGATGGAGAGTCCAATCAGATAGGTGATCAGCAGCAGATACTTCTCGTGTCCGGGCTCGTCGGCCTTCTCATTCCATACCATCATCAGGTGGGCAATGATGGCCACAAAGAGCGACGAGGCGGCATAGACCTCGCTCTCAACGGCATTGAACCAGAACGTATCCGTGAACGTAAAGGTGATGGCAGCCACAAAGCCCCCTCCATAAACCATGAGGGCGTTGCCGAGCTCGTTGAGGTCTTCGGTAAAGAAGTTGCGGATCACCCGCACGGTGATGAAGTACAACAGCAGCACGGTGAAGGCACTAGACATGACCGACATGAGGTTGACGCGCCAGCCCGGATCGCCGAACGGCAGCAGATGGAACACCTTGCCCAGCATCAGAAAGAGCGGCGCTCCCGGTGGGTGCGGTACCTGCTGCTGCACGGCAGCCGCGGTAAACTCTCCGCAGTCCCAGAACGGTACTGTTGGCTGCACCGTCATCAGGTAGGTGATCAGGGAAACGGCAAAGGCAATGCTCGCGAACGCGTAATGAAGCGTCCTGTTGGAATTCTGCATGGAATCAGGCGAACAAGATGTTAGGAAAGGCGTAAAGTTACGACATCAACGCGCGATGACGGCATGAGCAACAGCCGCCGCACCAACCAGTCCGGCATGAGAACCGAAACGGGCAGGAAGCACCTTCGCATTGGCAGCGATTGTCGGTATTGCCCGACGCTGCACGGTCTGACGAATTGTATCGATGATGAAGGGGGCTTGAGAGACTCCCCCGCCAACGACAAGCACGCGCAGGCCCAGCACGGCCATAGCCGTACACATCCCAATGCCGATCACACGTCCGGCTTCACGCAGAATGCTCTCATCCGTTATCTCCGCAACTGAGTGGACGTCGTGTCCGGCCAGACGTGCCATCTGGACGATCCCGGCGTTGCCGACGTGGTCCTCGAGAACAGCGGTGCGGAAAGCACGTGGATCACGAGCCCCCTCGCGAGCCCACGCATCCATGATGATGTGCCCGATCTCGCCGGCATCGCCATGGGGTCCACGATACAAAGCCCCATTCAGAATAACCCCACCGCCGATGCCCGTTCCGAGCGTAGCGTAGAGAAAGTTCGGCTCATCAACGCCGGCACCCATGAGCGCTTCGGCCAAGGCAGCGGCATTGGCGTCGTTCTCAAGATCAACGGGCTTGGAGGTCACCTGACGGATGCTCGCAAGCAGATCAACGTCATCCCACCCCGGAAGGTTAGGGGGCGCCTGCACATGCTTGGAGTCCGGGTCAACGATCCCCGGAACTCCAAGTCCTATAGCGACTATCTCCGGTGATCGCGCTTCGATACTTCGCACCACGCCGCAGATCCGCTCAACCCCTGCCGCACGCCCCTGCTCGGCCTGCGTGGGGATACTCTCCTCCCACACCGTCCGTCCCTGCTCGTCGACAACGCCATACTTGATGCCCGTTCCGCCGACGTCTATGCCTGCAAATGTGTTCATGCGGGAAAATACTAATGACTGATTACTGATTACTGATTACTGATTACTGATGACTGATGACTGATTACTGATGACTATTGCTGATTGCGTTGACCTGCAGTGATCTCCGCGTGTTTCTCTTGTTTTCTAGGTCCTCCTACTCTCACTCTCCACTTACGAAGCTGTGGGCATGTTATGCAGCACTGGTTGTGCCAATGCGCGTAATCAGTCATCAGTCATCAGTCATCAGTCATCAGTAATCAGTAATCAGTAATCAGTAATCAG
>JBEIIK010000114.1:0-6922 GCA_040380835.1 Ignavibacteria bacterium
AGCCATCAGTAATCAGTAATCAGTCATCAGTAATCACTCATCGTAATCAGTCATCAGTAATCACTCATCGTAATCAGTAATCAGTCATCAGTCATCAGTAATCAGTCATAAGTCCTCAGTAATCAGTAATCAGTCATCAGTCATCAGTAATCAGTAATCATTCATCAGTAATCACTCATCAGTAATCAGTCATCAGTCACTCTCCCAAACACACGATAACGGTTCCTCGACACCCATTGGTACAGGGCGTGGCGCACGGGAGGGGGCACGCATTGGATCAGCAATGAGAGCAACTTGTGCAGGGCACCGAGGCGAGCGAAGAGGTAGATGATCGCACGGTCTTCGATGAGCAGCTGGCCACTGCGGGTGAGGACATAAACAGTGTCGGGCGGACCCGTTACACCATGCCGCTGCAAAAGGGCAGCCCCTTCGTCAGACTGGAAGGAAAGGTAACGGAATTGATGTTGTGTGTCGAAGCGATGGAGATAGCGCACGACGATATCGCAGAGATTGCAGACGCCGTCAAAGATGACCGTTATCGGTGCATCGGCCGGCATATCATGCTATTCGCGTAAGGTGTGCAACGTAGAATCCGTCCC
The DNA here is from genome assembly GCA_040380835.1 of Ignavibacteria bacterium. Lineage (GTDB taxonomy): Bacteria > Bacteroidota > Ignavibacteria > Kapaibacteriales > Kapaibacteriaceae > UBA10438. The sequence continues at coordinate 600 of JBEIIK010000114.1, forward strand.
CTCCATCATCGCCGGGAAGGGTTGACCATTGGCGATCCAGGGTGAAGGGGGCTCCATGAGGCGTAGCAAGGAACGTGGCAAGCTGCTCAGCCCCTTCTTCGGGAAGAATGCTACAGACGGCATACACCACACGTCCGCCAACTTTGGCAACCTTGGCTGCACGGCGCAGCAGTTGCTGCTGGATGGAGAGCAGCTCGGCAAAGCCGTCTTCGGTACGGTGGTAGAGGATGTCGGGGTTACGGCGGACTACGCCCGTACCGGTGCATGGGGCATCAATGAAGACGCCATCGGCCGTGTCGAATAGCCGTTTGATGATCTTGGTGGAGGTTGCAAGACGAGCTTCGATAATGTCAGCACCGGCGCGAGTTGAGCGCTGACGCATGGCCTGAAGTTTTGTAGCAACCACATCGACAGCGATGATGCGCCCCCTGTTCATCATCGAAGAGGCAAACAGAAGAGACTTGCCACCAGAGCCGGCACAGGCATCAACGATGCGTTCGCCGGACGTGGCCCGCATCTCGAGTCCGGCCCGCACAGACGTGACGTCCTGCTGCTCAAACCAGCCTGCTGCAAAGGCCTCCGTTGTGAAGAGTCCAAAGGGACGATCGATGCGCAGCACGAGTTCCGACACCACATGCGGCTTGTGCTCGTGCAGAGCCGCACGGCATGCGTCGGTGGTGGTGCGCAGGGTATTGACGCGGACAAAGACCGGTGCGTCAGAGAGCATTCGAGCGATGACCTCGGAGCTCTGGTCAGGATAGGCTTTGATGATCAGCAAGCGCAGCCACTGCGGAAGGGCCGCGCGTGAGGGGTCGATCACACCGTCGAGTTCACCGGCCAGGGCAGCTTCGACATCGTCGTAGCGGACGGCCTGGTAGACAACGCGGCGCAGCTCAGAGGCAAGCTCTTCCGTTGGAGCGGTCTCTCGGAATAGGCGTTCGATGGACGATGAAAGGTGCCTGCCCTGAGCGAGCGTGTCATAGACACAGTCGCGAACAGGACCGTGCAGGGCAATAGGGATGGACACTGGTTCAGGTCCTGACTGTCAGGATGCTAGTCTGGCTGTCGAACGTAGCTGTAAAGCGCTTGAGATTTGTGGCTGATCCGCTCAGGGGCTGGCGCGTAACTGAACCATCCGTACGGGAGAACTCTGCACGATGGCACGGGCAGACGCAGTTGGCCTGTGGCGTTGCCGGTAAGTCCACCGGGCAGCCCTGGTGCGTGCACGTAGAACTGAAGACAGCGAAGGTAGAGTCGGCAATCCTCGATATGAACACGGGTTCGTTGGCATTAAGGCCCGTCACCGCCTGGAGCGCGATCCCGCCGATGGCGGCAAGTTCAGGGATCTTTGAGATGTCGACCGTAAAAGTCTGCCCGGTCGGTGTTGTAGGGTTGGCCTCATCCTGCTCGCATCCTGTAACGATGCCGGCGATGACCGGCGCTGAAAGGACGAGACCGATGGATGAGGTGGCGCGACGTAAAAAGTCTCGACGTGACTGCGTTGACATGTCAGGGGGCTCCTCAGATGTAGTTAGGATGACTTCCGCATACGAACCACACCAAGGATGATCAAGGTTCCGCATACACCAAGGACAAAGGCATAGCAGCGTGGAAAATCCATGACAGTCGCATTGAGCGGCAGCAGGCCAAACTTGAATGCCGGAACGAATTCCGTGGTACGCGTGATGGTGCCGAAGAGTTCGTCTTTGACCTCTTTGACGACCGCTTCCCGGTCTTTCGAGAAGATCTGACGTCCGTCCTGGAGCCATACATAGCCCCCTGCAAGAATGCCAATGATGCCGAGAATGATCAGAAGCCTGTTAAGCATGACGTGTCCGTGCAGTGGTGGTCAGTAGAAGATGTGCAGCTGGAAGTTCCACCGTGACGAGTAGCCTTCCTTCCAGGTGTCAATTATGCGGTACTCGGGTCGGAGTTCAACATACGGCAACAGAAAGATCTGCGCACCGATGATGGCAGCATTGGTCTGAACGGTGCCTTCGGCATTTACCTGATCCGTCCAGTATCGTTCAGCCCGCACGTATGGAAAGGCCCACGTTGCCGCCTGATACATCAGTTCGGCCGTCCAGTTCTCTGTCTCAATCACGTTGTTGAGATTCATGGACGTACGGTCTACGAGCAGCGACAGGTGGTCACTCAATCCCACGCCGGCAAAAGCACTAGTCAGCGTCAGGGTGTTGTTGCTCAGCACCGAGCCGCCCAGCCACATGTTGAGCTTGTCTCTGAAGGCTCTGGGCCAGACCACGGCCCGCGCCGTGATGGTGGGCTGATTGCCGGTGATGGCCGAGACGTTCTGCGTGCCACCGTCATTAATGCGTACCTGGGAGAGCCCTTCAGAGCCGAATACCCCTGTCTGCAACGTCAGCCAGCGCAGGCCCTCATAGGTGATCTCCGCGCCGTATTCCGACCAGTCGGGTGCGACAAGTGTCTGGCGTGTTGTTGATGTAGCGTAACCGAAAGAGCCCATCGTGTGGTCGTCATAGCGCATACCGATCGACGGACGGAACAATCCAACGCGAAGCATCGGCAGACTCAGTGAGGGGGCGATGATCACGGAGGCTGACCCCATGCGCTGTCCGGCATAGACAATACGCTGTTCACTGTTCGGACCCTGACGCAATGCTGCAAGGTTGAACATGCCTTCGATAGTGACGGCTTTGATCGGTGTGAGTGCGGCATACAATGACGCCTGCATCGGAAACGTGGCGCGCTTGGAGTCCGGACTCGTGAACGCGCGTGTGCTCTGCACTCGGGCGTCCATGCCAAGCGTCAGCATGCCGTCAAAGAACGTGTTCTCCTTGTCGATGGCATACATCGGTGCGAGAAACGACGAGTCGCGGCTGATAAGCCCGACGTCGTACCAGCTGTACCAGCCCAGGTCGTTGCGAATGCCGCCACCCGAGGGGGCTACGTGGCAGTTGGAGCAGCGGTTGCCGGAGATGGCCGAAAACTGAGGGATCGCCTTGGCCGTAACCGAGGCGATCCCCATAAGTACTATCGTGATGAGCGCCTTCATGCGCCGAAGAACCCTACTTCAGCTTAAAGGTTGCAAGACACTTCTCGAAGATCGGCAGATAGACTGCCTGCTCTGGTTTGAACCAGTTCATCGTCACGCGTACCATGCGGTCACCCTTCACCATGAAGTATGCCCGCGACTGGATGTTAGCTGCCGGGTTATAGGTGAAGTAGTAGGCCTTCACACCCGAGAGCTGCGTTGCTGTTGGGGCAGCGCCGCCATAGCGACCCTTGTTCTGCTCGATGATCTTGTCGAGGTTCTTCTGATCCTTCGCGTTGAACACATCCACCTGGATGGTACAGTCAAGACGCGAGCCGGCAAAGCTCATCGACGAGAGGCCTGTGGCCTGACCCTTTGAGCCCTGGAAGTTCTGCGGGATCTGGATCGTGAAGTCCGGCGCGTTGTAGTTGCGAAGAGTGTCGGAAGGGGGCTCTGGGGCTGCAGGACCCTGCGGTGTTACCGGTGCCGCGACCGGACGCACCGGAAGCTTGACCGATGCAAGGATCTCCTGGAAGTCCTTCTCGTAATCGGAGAAGGTGTTGCCGAAGGCGGCAAACGTAACGATCGTTATCAGTGAGTCGTTCTCGGCAAAGTAGGCCTCCGAGCGGAACTCACCGTCCTCCTGGTCAAACTTCACACTGAGCTTCTGTCCGGGCTTGCCACCGAGCGTGGCCTGTGTCCGCTCGTAGCGGTCGAGATTGTCCTCGAACTCGAGCTTCGAGCGCTTGACGAGCGAGTCAATGGTGGTTGTCGAGTCCATCGGGATGACGCGCATCTCTACCTTAGCGCCGCCCTTGCCCTTTCCAAACGACAGAAATCGCGAGCTATGGGCCTTTGTGGACACGGCAAGGATGAGGTCACCACGACGTTGCTGGACGAACCAGTTCTTCGGGACCTTCATTTCGAACTTGCGGGCCTCGTCCTTGCGGAGCTCGAGACCTTCGACCGGCACCGGCGTGGCTTTGCGGGAACAACCGGCAAGAGTCAGAAGCAGGAGCAGCGTGAGTCCTGCAAGACGGTTCGTTAGCATGCGATATGTCTCCATGAGGAATTCATTTGCGATCAGTTGTTTAGAGCCCCTTCCAGAACCCACTGTGCCATGCCACGCTTGTGGTTGGCATTGATGCGATCCTGGATCAGACCCCACGGGTGGGCGAACACGCCATTGAGGACCTGGATCACGAGGCTTTCGTCGGGCTTTCCGGGAACGATCAGGTTGGCGCGGTCAAACATCAGTGTCGAATAGGATGTCAGACGGATACGTCCGGCCGGATTGACATCGGCATGGCAGCCACCGACTCCGCAGCTCACGGCCAGGAAGGGCTGCACATGGGCACGGAAGGATACACTTGCGTCTGGGAATACCACGTCTGCGGGCTGGGTCACCATGTTGTCGCCGCAGGCTGTTGCCACAAGGGCACAGGCAGCTGCGATGAGGGCGATCACAAGCGTCGGCAGGGGGCTCATCAGTAGCTCTCCTCCGAGGTTGGGAATGCTCGTCCCTTGACGTCGGTCACGTATGAGCGGACTGCGTTGGTGATTACCGTGTGAAGTTCGGCATAGCGACGCACGAAGCGCGGACGGAACTCCGTTGACATTCCAACCATATCCGTCCAGACCAGGATCTGTCCGTCGCAATCGGGTCCAGCGCCGATGCCAATCGTCGGCACGTCAACAAGTGCTGTTACTTCGGCAGCCAGCGCCGACGGGATCTTCTCGAGCACAATTGCAAAGGCACCGGCCTGCTGTAGCGCAACGGCATCGCGCTTGATGGCATCGGCTTCGGCCTGGTCGAGGCCGCGCTCCTTATACGAACCGAACTGATGGATGCTCTGTGGCGTCAGGCCAAGGTGTGCCATCACGGGGATGCCGTTTTCGGTCATCAGGCGCACGGCTTCGAGAACCCGCTGGCCCCCTTCAAGCTTAACGGCGCCGCTGCCGGCTTCCCTCATCAGACGTCCGGCGTTGCGGAATGCCTCCTGCGGGGTGACCTGATACGTCATGAACGGCATGTCCGTTACCACCAGGGCATGCTCGACGGCGCGAACCACGGCCTGTGTGTGGTAGATCATGTGTTCCAGCGTCACCGGAATGGTGGTGTCATGACCCTGCACAACGTTGCCAACCGAGTCGCCAACGAGCAGCACATCCACTCCGGCTCCGTCAAGGATGCCGGCCGAGATCGCATCGTACGCCGTCAGGCACGCAATCGCCGTGCCGGCTGCCTTCATGTCGATCAGGCGCCGCGTAGTAACGCGTTTACGGGTGGTAGGTGTTACGGACATGTGAAGGGGCTTTTCGGACCGACAAAGATAGCCGTCTTGGGCCGACATGGCGTTATCTTATCGTCATGCTTTCGCCCGTGGTTTCGCTTACCAGCCTCGACCTGAAGGTTCCGCACGGCAAGTCCGTGATGTTTCTTTCGGATGTACACCTGGGGTATGGTGACCGTGCATCGGACCGGCAGCGGGAGGACCGCCTGCTGGCGGTGCTTGCCTCTGCGTTGCAGAGCTCGTCTCATGTGGTGATCGTGGGTGACCTTTTTGACTACTGGTTCGACTACTCCACCGTGGTCCCGGCGCGATTCGTCCGCACTCTTTCTGCTCTTCACATCCTTGTCGATGCGGGCATCAACGTGGTGTACCTGATGGGGAATCACGACTTCGGGCATTACCGCTATTTCGAGCAGAAGCTCAAGATCCCGGTGATCCTTGGTGACGTTTCGGCCACGGTCGGTTCCAAAAGATTCTATATCGCCCATGGTGATGGAAAAGCCCACAACGACAGTGGTTACCTGGTCCTGCGCGCCGTACTGCGCAATAAGCTGGCTCAGTGGCTCTACCGTAAACTCCATCCGGATCTCGGCATTGCACTGGCATCACGCACGTCACACGGCAGCCGTGACCTCACCGAAAAACGCGACTACGGCGTCAGCGATGGTCTTCGCGACTTTGCCGAGGCACGCATAGCTGAAGGCTACGACGTCGTTGTCATGGGCCACCGCCACGTAGCCGAAGTCACCCCGATCGGCAACGGTCTGTACGTCAACCTCGGTCACTGGCTGGGCGGGCAAGCCCCCTTCGGACTGTACAGTGAAGAACGAGGGTTTGAGGTCAATTACTGAATTACGGAATTACGGGATGACGGAGGCATACGTAGGGGCGAGACGCAGTCTCGCCCGGTGACGTCGTTTGTGTAGGGGGCGAGACGCAGTCTCGCCCGGTGACGTCGTTTGTGTAGGGGGCGCGCCGCAGTCTCGCCCGGTGACGTCGTTTGTGTAGGGGGCGAG
>JBEIIK010000115.1:0-6860 GCA_040380835.1 Ignavibacteria bacterium
CGTCCACCAACAGAGGTTCCGCCCCCTGCCGATGCCGTCTGCGGGGAGAATCTCAGAAAGTCCTGGAAGTTCCGTGAGATCGTCGGGAACGATGTGATCTGCTTCTCGCCGACGGTTTCTGACGCACCGGTGCGATTGGAGTTAATGGGGCTTGATGAGGCCGCTGTTACTTCGATCACCGAGCCGGTGACGGCGTCTTCCTCAAGGGTTACATCCACCCGACGAGCCTCACCCAGACCAAGCGACGCAATGCTGATCTCTGCCTTCTTCCTACCAACCATGGACGCCGAAAGAGTATAGGGTCCGCCGATACGCGCTCCGGCTATTGAATAACGTCCGTCCTTGCGGCTGATCGCTCCATAAATCGTTCCTGATGGAACATGCCGAAGCTTCACGGTAGCTCCCGTGATCACAGCTCCGGCCTGGTCTGTCACGACACCATTCACACTGGCCGTGGTCGTCTGTGCCGCCGCCGTGCCGGCAATGCCGATCGTCATGGCCAGAAGCACAAAGAAATGTAGAAAACGTCTCATGCCCGCCCCCAGTTTGTTTGTAGAATCCGGGACAAAATTCGACAACTGACGCTGCAGGGCGCCGTAACGAATCGGTAACATTAGTCGGGTACTGGGTACTGGGTAGGCTAATCGTCTTCCCCGCGAACGCGGGGATCCATCTTCGTGGGGTCGCAGCATGCTGCGACCCTACGTACAATACCTACGTTCGATCGTCACGTTCGATCGATTCTCTCCGTCGCGGTAGTATTGAGGTACCGCAGCACCTCTTCATCGCTAACCTCTGCGAAGTTCTCATACCACTCACCAACGGCGCTGAAGCTTGCTGGAGTATGCAGCACAACAAACTCGTCGACCAGCGGGTGTAAAGTGCGAACGGCATCGGCGGCGGCAACAGGCACCGCTACGACGATGGAACGGGGCTTCTGGGATCGGACAGTACGAATGGCATAGCGCATGGTGAGCCCCGTAGCGATACCATCATCGACGATGATGACGGTTTTGCCGCTGAATTCAACAGGTATTTGGTGATATGATGCCTCGCGAAGGCGCACAACAGCCTGCAGCCGTTTAACCTCGGCATTGATGAACTCTTCTGACACCTCACCGTGATGCTCCTCCACGTAGAAGTCTCGCGATCCTACGGCACCGATGGCATACTCGGGGTTTTCTGGATGAGGCAGCTTTTTCACTGGCAGCACATGCATCGGCCAGCCCAGATGCGCAGCGATCTCAGCCGCCATGGGGACGCCTCCGCGAGGTAGGGCAACCACGACGCCCGGGTGGCGACGGTGAACCTCAAGAAGTGGTAGAAGCTGTTGCGCTGCGCTATGTCTATTACGGAACACCATCGTGCAACAACGTTACGGGGCTATCAGGGAATGAGCTTTACGGCATTTACGTGCGTTGGAGTAACCTCTCCACCGCTCATGGACTTCTTAACGATTAGCAGTACAAAATGCTACCGGTGCTTGCCAACATTGCACTACCGTCGAATTCCCGTTTTCTGCACTCGTTTCACGGAAGGACCATGCAACAGCTTACCCTGCGTGTTCTGCTCCTCTTAGCGCTTACCGTCAGCCCACTCATTGCCCACGTTGGGGGTCATGGCCAGGGACAGATTCCTCGGTGGACTCTTGTCAATGGACGACATGTTCACGGCAGTTTTCACAGTTTTCGCGGCAAATGGATCATCCTCGAAGGTCGGGATGGGAAGCTCACGGCGATCGACTTCGACCAGTTTGCCCCCTCCCACAAAGAGAAGCTACAAGCCGATTTGAACGTGATCAGCAGTATCAATGAACCGGTCCAGTCAGTGTCGGTCCCATCATCTCGTCCGACGTCCCTTCCACCGTCATTCACCATGGCTGCCTGGATTGCCATTGGCTGTTTGTTGGCCGCCGGCATACTGTTGCGGCGGTCACCATCCATGCGCTTAGCTGCTACAGGCAGTGCGCTTGCTCTCGCCTTTGCGATGCTTAGTCCAAGCACAACGGCAAGACTTGCTGAGATTCTCGGACCCACCGCACCAGAGAGTATCGACAGCACCTTCGCAGCCTACAAGCCCCGTGTGAAGACCCGCTGGGATGCCACCTACTTCTACGTGGAGAGTGATGGTATGCCAACGGGCATGCCGGCGATGAAGGGCATTACCGCATGGCAGCAGCAGGTGCCGATTCCGCAGCCCTACACCGGTGCAAATTCATGGTCTATTCCGTTGAATCCGGTGATCGCCGACGTACCCGTATCCCTTGATACAGCCCTGCATACCGGCGCCGTAGCGATTGCTGTGAATGGTGTCCCAGTGTTCAATCCGGAAAACAACCGTGGTGAATTTTCGCAGGACATCGGCGAGCTTGATGCCTTTGGCGGACACTGCGGACGCGCCGATGACTATCACTACCACATTGCGCCAGTGCACCTTGCCTCGAAGTCCTCAACGAAGCTTCCCGTTGCCTGGGCACTTGACGGATATAAACTTTATGGGTATGAGGAACCCGATGGCACGAAGGCATCCAATCTGGATCAGCATCTCGGACACATCTGGAATGGGGAGTACCACTACCATGCGATCGACAAGAAACCTTACATGATCGCTTCCATGCGGGGCAAAGTCACCGTCCAGAACGATCAGGTAATGCCACAGCCCCGCGCTGCAGGCGTTCGCACGTATCTCCAGGCACTGCGCGGTGCTACGATCACAGACCTGCGCCAGTGCGACACCAATCACTTCGCCCTTCGCTATGAGGTGGCAGGCAAGACAAACTTTGTGAACTATCGCTGGGACAGCGCGGGGAAAAACTTCGTCTTCAACTTCGTCAAGACAGATTCAGTTCGATCCACCGTCACCTACACCAGAAAGTGATGACCATGAGAACTGCATTGAAACTCAGCATCCTGATGGTCATGGTCTGTGCTGCCCCCTTCATCGTGATGGCACAGCGCCCGCACATAAAGACCATGAAGCGGATCCCCGACACCGGACAGAGCGGCGACTTCACCACCGCCCCCGGCGAAGACAGCGACATCACAATCGGCGCACCAGGCTATATCATCCAGCAAGACGTGGTCGTCGACACCGTTACCGGTCTGATGTGGCAGCGTACAGACGGCGGTGAGATGGCCTGGGACAAAGGGGCTTCGTATTGCGATGCTCTCACGCTTGGCGGGTTTTCCGACTGGCGCATGCCCACCTCGCAGGAGCTGTTCACGATTCATGATCTAGGACGTAAGAACCCTGCACTGCCGACCGCATTCACGAACACCGGTGCCGAGTACTGGTACTCATCGGATGTTCTTGTAGGAGATGCCACACGGGTGTTCGCCACCAACTCCGGTGGTGGCATTGGACCGCATCCTAAGAATGAGACCATCTCTTCCGGAGGGACGAAGAAGTTTCACGTGCGTGCAGTGCGAGCCATGCAGCCCCCTTTCAATGTTCCTGTCCATTTTACTGACATGGGTGCAGACCTCGTGCGCGACAACGCCACTGAGCTGGTCTGGCAGCAGTATTGTCATACGGTGGCTGTAACATGGGAAGACGCACTCCGCGTGGCTGATACGCTCTCGTCAGGGGGCTTTACCGACTGGCGCATGCCGAACATCAAGGAGTTGCACACCATCCGCGAGCAGCAGGAAAAGGGTCCGTGCGTGGACTTGCTGTACTTCCCCTGCGTTGCCTCCACAACAACGTTGTGGTCATCCACGACGCTGATCTCGCAGAACAACGATCAAGCATGGACGCTGAAGGCCGACCTTGGAGTGATCACCTACGACATGAAGAACCTCAAGAGGAAGCTGATGTGCGTGCGAGGGGGCTCACCGGACATAACATCGGTGGACGATGAGGAGCAGCAGCCAGAGCTGGCCCTCTATCCGAATCCGGCCTCCGGACTCGTTACGCTTCCCATCGGAACGGTGCGCGTAACACTTTATGATGTGACCGGCACAGCTGTACTGACGGATACCGACGTACAGAGCATTGATGTCTCATCGCTCGCTGCCGGTTCGTACTATTGCCTTCTGGTCGACGAATACCGACGAGTACGGACAACACCTCTCATCAAACGCTGATCTCGGGGAGCATACTACATGAAATCACTGCGAGTGTTCTGCACTCTGCTCGCTGTAACCTCGGTCATTGCGCTGGGCCAGCCCACCCACCCGGCCATCACATCGTGGATCCAGAATACGACCGGCATTACCGGACGCCACTACATGAAGGGTAATCCGACACCGGTCGTCGACACCTTTCAGGCGAACTGTCAGCTGGTTCAATACTCGGCCGACTATTCGTACGTGCGGTGCAATGGCATTCCCGCCTACGTGATCGGTCCGTATCAGGATGGCAATCCTGCGCAGGCCGTCGGACGGAACTATCTTTTTAAGATTTCACTCAAGCCGCAGGTTCAGACCGGTACGAAGACCGCTGTCGGCCTCGGCCACGTCGCCGTACTTATCAACGGCGTGCCGGTGTACAACTACGCCGATGCCCGCTCGTACAACAACGGCAATGTGTGGCACCAGAACGCCATCGTATTTGAGCGCAGAGGCTTTGACTGTGCCAAGGGTCACCCAGCCCCCTTGCAGACGGGTCCACCGGGCATGGGCGGAGGCGGTGGCACACAGGGACAGTATCATCACCACCAGGACCCATCGGCCTTCAACATTGCAAAGGTGAAGATGTCCGATGTATGCGATATGTATCTGGCCGATGGCCTCTACGTGCCGGATGCCTCAAAGCATGGTCCACTGATCGGCTACTCGTTCGACGGCTACCCGATCTACGGCGCTTACGGCTGGGTGACGGAAGGGGGCAAGCAGGTCGTCAAGCGTATCACGCCAAGCTATCGGCTACGCACCATCACCGAGCGCACAACGCTGGCCGATGGTACGAAGCTGACGCAAGCGCAATACGGTCCAACACTGACTGCTCAGCCCCTTGGCTCATATGCGGAGGACTATGAATTCGTTGAAGGGTCCGGCGATCTCGACATTCACAACGGACGCTTCTGCACCGCACCAGAATACCCCGAAGGCACCTACGCTTACTTCGCAACGATCGATGCCGACGGCAACTCGGTGTATCCGTATGTGATCGGTCCGACCTATTACGGCGTGGTTGTCACCGACAACTTCCCCGTGCGCGGTCCGGGAGCAGCCTCCACCAACGTCCGCATCACCGAAGCGGTGCAGACGTACAGTTCAACGACGTCTGCGGATGACGATGCCGCGCTTTCTACCGTCACCGTGTTTCCCAACCCCGCAGCCGACGCGCTGATCATCCAGGTCACATCACCGATGACCGAGACCGCCTCTGTCGAACTTGTCGACCTTGGTGGTCGCATCGTCCGCACTTCCACGATCAAGCAAGGCAGCACCATGTGTTTCCTCGATGTGCAGTCACTCTACGCCGGTGCGTATGTTGCGCGCATCACCCAGAACAGTTCGAGCATCAACCTTCCGGTGATCATCAGCGAGTAACTGCCGACCTTCATGAAGCCCCTTTTCATTACGCCCTCCATGGTTCTGAGCCTTCTGCTCTTTACGATGGAGGTCGTGTTCTGTTTTTCTCAGCAGGGGGCTCTGAGTCTCCAGTTTCAACCCACGTACAATGGCAAGCCTGTTACCTTCGACAGCACAACGTTTCAGACCGCGTCGGGAGCACACGTTACCTTCAGCATGCTGAAGTTCTACGTCTCGGGCATCACGATCCACGGCATGGACAGCTCGTCGATCAGCACGTCCGACCATGTGCTTGTTGACGTGACTGAGCCGCACGAGGTGGCTATTCCCGGAGCCCCGTGGGGCAGAGGACGCGCCGTGTCGTTCACCATTGGCGTTGATAGCCTCGTCAACGAACAGGGTCCACGCGAGGGTGCCCTCGACCCGCACAACGGCATGTACTGGACCTGGGCCACGGGCTACATCTTCTTGAAGCTCGAGGGCACGCTCGAAGCACCAGCCATTGCACGGCGCGTCTATGAGATCCATGTAGGGGGCTACAAAGCCCCGTACCAGAACACGTTCAGTGTAACGCTTCCGGTAGAGGGTCGCTCGTCGCGGGAACCGCTGATTGTGGATGTGTCGCTCGACCGGTTCTTCGATGCCGAGCCAGCCTTCGACATCACCAAGCGTCCGAGCATCACCGAAGCACGGCAGGCATCCGACGTCATCGACCGTCTTCGAGGAATGTTCCGTGTCCGGTAGCGCAAGGGGGCTTGCATTGGCACTCATCGCCATCTCCGTTGCTGTGATTGCGCATAATCACGACAACACCGATACCGCGCGAATTCCCCAGCCACCGGGCTTTCCCGAGCGCGTGTATCGCGGCGGTCCGTGCGCGAGCGACTCAGCTGTTGCGGCACTTGGTGCGATGCTCTTTGAAGATCCTAACCTGTCGGTTGACAGTTCAACGAGCTGCCAGACGTCCCACCAGCCGTTTGCGGCCTTTGCGCATATCGACCACGCCCTGAGTCACGGCGTGGAGGGTCGAATCGGACGTCGCAACGTCCCGGCCCTGCAGAACCTTGCCTGGCAGACGTCGTTCATGTGGGATGGCTCCATTGCCAACCTCGACATGCAGTCGCTCAGCCCCATCACAGGTCATGAAGAGATGTCCGAAAACCTGGATCATCTTCTCGCAAAACTCAACGCTCACCCAACCTATCCATTGCGCTTCCGCTCGGCCTTCGGCAGCGACACCATCACCATCCCACGCGTGCTGCGTGCGCTCGGACGCTTTGTGGCCGGACTTGTCTCGGCCGACTCGCGCTACGACCGCGCCATGCAGGGCAAGGACACGCTTGCCGAGAATGAGCAACGGGGCTTGCAGCTCTTCCGACGTCA
>JBEIIK010000116.1:0-6757 GCA_040380835.1 Ignavibacteria bacterium
AAGGATGAGTGTGGTCTCCGTGGACGAGTGAACGTGCGAACCCAGGGGCGTGGCACGCACCAGTTCAAGAGCACGCTGCGCATCGGGTGTCTCGATGGTCACCTTAAGGCGTCCGGCATTAAGCAGGTCCTGCACAGCCCCCTCAATGACGGCTTGTCCGCGATTGATGATGACCATGCGGTTGGCCGTGAGCTCGACTTCGGGTAGAATGTGGGAGGAGAGGAAGATCGTCTTCTTGTGATCCGCAGCGAGCTCCAGGATCAGGTCGCGCATGTCCACCATTCCATGCGGGTCAAGTCCCGTGGTCGGCTCGTCCAGCACGATCAGATCCGGCGAATGAAGCAGAGCCTGAGCGATGCCGAGCCGCTGCTTCATGCCGTGGGAGAATGTCTTGACCTTGCTTTCGGCGCGTGCACCTAGGCCAACCATTCCCAGGACCTTGTCGGTGGCTGCTTTCGAAACGTCCGTACCGCTGAGGCGTCCGAGCAGCTCAAGGTTACGTCGTGCGCTGAGGTAGTTGTAAAAGTCGGGACGTTCGACGATCGCACCAACGCGACGCAGGATGTTCGAGCGGTCTGTGTTGAGATCCATCCCGAAGATGCGGATCGAACCCGAGGAAGGGGCGATCAGCGACATCATCATGCGGATGGTGGTACTCTTGCCGGCACCGTTCGGACCAAGAAATCCGTAGACATCACCCTGCTGGACGGTGAGGCTCAGTCCGTTAACGGCGACAAAGGATCCGTACCGCTTGTGCAGATCGCGGATCTCGATGGCGGGATGTGACATTACGTGCCTAGAGGGCCGCTACGATTCGCTTGAAAGCTCTACCACGTTCTTCGTAGTTGGCGAACATATCAAACGACTTGCAGGCGGGCGAGAACAGCACAACATCTTCGGCAAGCGCCATGTCCTGGGCAATACGAATGGCATCTTCCAGCGTATCAGCCTTGGCGCAGCGCTTGGTTGTGCACCAGTGATTGAAGATGGCATCCGCCTCCTCGCCAATGCAGACGATCGCCTTCACGTTTGCCGCCACCAGCGGATCGAGTTCAGCATATTTGTTGCTGTCCCCGCGTCCACCGGCGATCCATACGATCGGTCTGTCGTAGCTCGACAGCGCATACCAGGTGGCGTTAACGTTTGTGGCCTTCGAATCGTTCACGAAGCGCGCACCTTTGTGGATTCGTACACTTTCGAGGCGGTGCTCGACCCCGCTGAAGGACATCAGCGAGTCTCGGATATTCTCATTGCGCACTTCAAATGCGCGGGCCGCCATGCTTGCTGCCATGGAGTTTGCTGCGTTGTGAACTCCAGGCAATCCAAGACGTCTCAAGGACATAAGGATCTCCTCATTATGCTGCGGATCCCGAAGCACAATTTCACCCCCCCGGATGAATGCTCCTTCAACCTCACGTGTGGTGCTGAAGAAGCGCACTGTGCTTCGGACTGCTGATGCTGCAGGTGCAACTGCCGGATCATCAGCGTTCAAAATTACAACGTCACCTGCTTGTTGATTCGAAGCAATTTTCCACTTTGCTTCAACGTATTGGGAAAACGTCCCATGATAGGATAAATGGTCCGGAGTAATGTTCAGGATCATGCTCACCTGCGGCCGGAATGAAACGATCGTATCGAGCTGATACGAGCTGCATTCTGCAACGATGATCGTATCCGATGCGATGGTGTCGACGAGTGATGAAAGGGGCTTGCCGATGTTGCCGGCAGCAACTGCTGGACGTCCGCTCTGGTCCAGAATGTGGGCCGTTAGTGCGGTTGTTGTGGTCTTTCCGTTGGTGCCGGTAATGGCCACGATCGGATTGGTGAGGAAGCGACTTGCATACTCCAGCTCGCCGATGAGTTCGATACCGCGGCGTGTGGCCTCAACGCGCACGACGTTTGAGGGGTGGACTCCGGGGGAGACGATGATCAGGTCGCTTTCATAGACACGATCGCTGTGTCCGCCGGTCTCCAACTCAATGTCAGCACTGCGCAGTCGCTCGGCGGTTTCGACAAGGGCTGTTTCTGGGCGTGCTTCGCTGACAAGTACGTCATGACCCTGACGTCGGGCAAGTTCGGCGGCGGCTACGCCACTGAGGGCTGCGCCGATAACGGAGATTCGCATGCCACAAAAATACGCCTCACAGGCGGCTCAATGCGTGCGGCTCATCAGCGAGCGGGCCAGTGTTTCGAGACCATCTCGCGCATCGGACGGTGCCAATGTGTAGAGCGCGTTGAAAGCCTGCATGGTGCGATCTTCGACGATCATTGTTGCGTCGCTGGCTACGCCGCAGCGTTTCATCAGACCGATCACGGAATCGATCATGCTCGGGGCAAGGGGCTCACCACGGCGGAATGCATCAACGATTCCCCGGTGCTCGGGGCTGGATGTGGGGTCGGCATCGACCCGAGCGCAGGTCTCGATCATCAGCCACGTTCGCTTGCCTTCGACGATGTCACCACCGCGCACCTTGCCAAACTGTTCCGAACCAAACGCATCAAGAACATCATCCTGCATCTGGAAGGCGATACCCAGCTCGCGAGCAAAGGTCTGCAATGCCAAGCGCTGCTCGTTTGAGGCACTGCCGATGCTAGCGCCGATTGCTACCGACATCTCAAGCAGACGGGCTGTTTTCTTTTCGATCATCATGAAGTACTCGTCCGAACGTACATCGCTACGGAGCATGAACTCCATGTCCAGGGCCTGACCGTCACAGACGTCAATGAGTCCCGTCGAAAAGGCATCGATAACGTCCAGCGGATGTCTGGCATGCTCCGCACTGCGCAGCAGAAGGCGCATGGCCATGCCCATCATGACGTCTCCGGCCAGGATGGCGGTGTTGGCGTTCCATTTCACGTGGACGGTGTCACGACCTCGCCGTTTTGCCGACGAGTCCATGATGTCATCGTGAACCAGCGTAAAATTGTGGAGGAGCTCAACGGCGATGGCCGCATGTACGGCGTGCGCCGGGTTGCCGCCGACGGCCTCGCAGGCAAGCATAGTCAGGACAGGGCGGACGCGCTTGCCCCCTCCCTCAAATAGATAATGGACAGGGTCGTACAAACACCCTGGTTCGTTGAACTCCGACAGCGCTGAGCTGAGAGCCGATTCGATCTGTTCGCGATACGGGGCCAACCGGTCAATGGGTGCAGTGACACTGATCATGGGCTTCCCAAACTAGTGAAGACAGGTAAGTGGTGCAGACCGCAATTCGGCAATCGTCGGGCTTCCCGTGAGAAACATCCACTGACGCAATCGTGTCTGCCACGACTCTACAAGTTGCAAGATTCCGTCGATACCGCCATCACTGTGGGCCTGAAGGACGGGTCTCGCAACTCCGACCACATGTGCGCCAAGACCGATAGCAACGGCCACATCCGTGCCGCTTACAATGCCCCCTGAGGCAATGAGCGTCGTTACGGCGTCTCGATTCTGGCGGATGCACTCGGCTGTCGGAATACCGACATCCCAAAGGTGATCGACAAGTTGTGGATCTTCATGGCGCAGGATCTCGATGCCCGACCAGGAGGTCCCGCCGGCCCCGGCTACGTCAACGATCTCAACACCGACGTTGCGAAGACGATCCACGCAGCGACGGGAGAGCCCGGCTCCAACTTCCTTGACGATGATCGGAACGGGGCTGTCCCGGACCATGCACTCGATTGTCTCGAGTACGCCACGGAACTCCGGTTCACCCTCAGGTTGAGCCAGTTCCTGAAGCGGATTCAAATGCACGGCAAGGGCGGAGGCATCAATGAGCTCGATCGCACGCCGCATCATTGTTCCCAACACGCCACTTTGTCGCCAGCGTCGGGCTTGCACAGCACCGATGTTGGCGATCATGGGTACGACGGATGCAAACGGCCTCACACACGAGAATGAGGCTTCAAGAGATTGGTCTTCCAGCGCGGCACGCATGGATCCAACGCCCATGGCGATGCCCAGATGGCCGCATGCTTCGGCGATCTCTCGGTTGATGCGCTGCGCATCCGGATAGCCCCCTGTCATGCCGGTCACAAGAAGAGGTGTCTGCAGCTGTCGACCGAGAAAACTGACGCGTGTATCGATGTCGGCGCAGTCGATCTCGGGCAGAGCGTTGTACTCGAACTCGTACTTCTCGAGTCCGGTTGATTTGGCTCGGAAACCGGCATTGCCTGAAAGGGCATGGCGGACGTGAGATTCCTTACGTGACGAGATCGACATGGACGCAAGTTACGGTCACAGCACTCTGGCAAGAAACTGATTGCCGGGCAGTCGGGTGATACGACCCTCGAGCTCGAGATCGAGAACCCGACGCATGGCATCAGCCGCCGAGCACTTCCAGACGACAGCTAGCTCATCGAGGTGCCGCGGTGTTCCGCCCTCGAGGCCTTCAACAATCAGGTCTTCGCGAATTCGACCCTGCATGCTACCGATCGGTACTTCCACCAGATCGTCGGCGCAGGTGAGCATGCGCGCACCCGAGCGGGCGATCAGCGCGTTACAGCCGTCGCTGCGCGAGGATGTGATCGGACCCGGCACGGCATATACGGGACGTCCTTGCTGACGCGCAAACTCGGCAGTGATGAGTGCGCCTCCGCGCTGCTTGCTCTCGACCACCACCACGGCGTCGCTTAGCCCGGAGATGATGCGGTTACGAGCCGGAAAGGCAGGGGGCAGGGCAGCCACCCCGCACGGATGCTCGCTGACCACACAGCCGCCGGTCTCGACGATCCGGTCGGCCATACGCTGGGCGGCGATCGGTGTGATGCGATCGATGCCACTGGCAATCACGGCAACCGTGGTTCCCCGGCGACGTGCCGTGCTTTCATGGGCCAGCATATCGATACCGTTGGCCAGACCGCTGACGATCACTGCCGAACGATCCACCCATGCTTCAACAAGTGACTCGGTCACGGGCTTGCCGTAGTGGATCGTACACGAGCGAGTGCCGACGATACCGATCGTCGGCCGATGATCGGCCGGCAGCGTGCCGCGCACAAACAGCAGTGCCGGAGGAGAACTGATCACACCGAGGCGCGCCGGGTAGGAAGCTTCGTGCCAGGCGATGATCTGCACCTGGCATGCAGCACATCGTTCGATCTGAATGCTGGCTTGCTGACCAAGGTCGAGCGTATAGTGACCGATGCGCTCGAGGACCTCGTCAAGCGTCGTGCATTCGGACGCATAGCGCCGCAGGTCGTCATTGGTCAGGCGCGCAACGAGTCTGAGCGCCACGAGGTCGGGAAGAGGTAGCATAGGCAGGGGGCTGGTGATGGAACACAAAGCCCCCTACGAGCAAAAACGAGGTTGTAACGTGACGCGGATGTTTCAGCGGGCGCTGACGGTCGATGCAACGGCCGAGCGAATGTCCTTACGCAGGTCATCAGGAAAGCTACAGAGGACCGTATCCAGGTGATATTCGACCGATTCCACGAACGTCCGCAAGGATGGCAGAACCTCGGCGATCAGCACCGTATCCGATGGGATCTCCATGGATGTTGCACCGAGACGGACAAACAGGCCGATGATCTCGGCCTCTTCGCCCGTTGCGGTGTCGATCACCATATCGCTTCCATCGGCCGTGATCCGGACCTGCCATCCAAACATTGTCGGGCTTACATCGACCGATTGGGCCGCTGATCCGAGTAGAATCTCGCGACGGTTTCCGATCGGCAGCTGATCAATTCGCGGCCAGTACCATGTGCTGAGCCGACGCAGGCGGTGCTGCCGTTCGAGGTCATAGACGATGGCGTTGGCGATGTGCCGCACACTGGATGTGCGCGACCACCATGCGTAGGCAAAGCGGTACACCCAGCGCTGTTCCTCATCTGTAAGACCGAGGATCTCGGTCATGATCAGTGCGTCAAGCTTCCGACGATCGCGCAGGACAGTCTCAGGCCGGATACTGTCATAGGATGTGGCTCCGAACTCATCGTCGAGTGTCGAGACGCGCCGTCGTGAAAGTGCTGCATAGGATGACGGTTCAATGCCCGACAGGATAGCGTCATCAGCGATCGGAAACTCATGAGCATCGCGCACCGTAATGCTCTGCACGTGCACATCAGGTCGTAGCAGCTCGCTCAGGAACAGCCCAATGGTGGAGTTCATCCACAGCGCAATGCGCTCTGCCAGATTCGGTTGCTCAAGACGGATACAGACGAAGGCATCGCTGGCGTACGCTCGGATGGTGTTGACCGAGACTACCCAGCGCTGAGCCTGCTGCTTGGGAATGACGAGATGGGGTGGCTCAGGGGGCTGAATATGCCACCATGGATCATTGCTCCGGACAGATGTGCGAAGGTGTACACCTTCTCGTTCGGCGCGGTCTAGTCGTGTCTGCACATTCGTGCCGGCCATTTGTGAGCGATCACGCGGGAGAAGTAGCAGACGACGGTCGATGCGCGGTAGCCCGCATATCGATTCAACATCGTCGCCCGAGGTGAGCATGTAGTTGTCAACCACGGTGCCGTCATCCTGTACACGCTGCCAGAACGTGTTTTCGAGATCCTCACCAGCGATGGTCTGTGAATCGGGTGCGAAGACGTCGAAAGCGCCGGTGCGCAAGCCCCCTGACACGTCAGCGATGGTGCTCAGAGGTCGCACGCGAGAAAGGGTTTTGGCAAGTATCGAACTCAGCACGTCTGGCGGAACAAGGAAGTCCTCCCAGATCGTATCACGGCGAAGGTGATCTTGCGGTACCATGCGCACGACGGCTTCATCATTGAGCTTACCATGGCGGGAAGCATCAAGGTAACTGACGAAAGTGTCGAGGGC
>JBEIIK010000117.1:0-6745 GCA_040380835.1 Ignavibacteria bacterium
CAAGCCAAAGCCATCGTTCACACCCAAGGCCGCCCCTGTGGTTGCCGCCCCGGTCGTTGAAGAGGTGGTGGAAGAGATCGAGGAGCCAACAGTCGAAGAAACACCGACTGCTTCAGAAGCTGAAGCTGCAGGTGAGCCAACAGCTGCTTCGGCAGACGTTGAAGTACCATCAGAAGCGCCAGCCGTTGAGGCTGCTGCTCCTGCGGCGGATGCTCCAAGTGACTCAGCTGATGCCTCCGGTGACGCCGGAAGTGCCGACGCTGGGGCCGCTTCAGCCGACTGAAATTGAAACAATGGACGTTCCAAACGCCGGAGGCTTAGGCATCCGGCGTTTTCGTTTTTTCACTAAAAGCACTTCTCATGGCCCACGACCTCCATATCAATGCCGAGTTCGTGAAAGGGGCGACCTCTTCGGAGCACTTCCCCGTGTCCTCAGTGTGCGAAGTGGCAATGGTCGGACGGTCAAACGTCGGGAAATCCTCACTGATCAACACGATCGTCCGCCGCGGTGCGATCGCCCGCGTGTCAAACACGCCCGGCAAGACGCAGGAAATCAACTTCTTCATCACCGATGCCGGCTTTATGCTGGTCGACCTACCTGGATATGGCTACGCACGTGTAAGCAAGACGCAGCGTGAGCAGTTCTCGAAGCTCATCAAGAACTATGTGACCCAGCGTCCGCAGCTGTCGCTTACCTGCGTTCTGATCGATGCGCGGCACGACCCTCAGCCCCTTGACCTGGCCATGCTGGAAGAGCTGGAACATGCACAGCGCCGGTACGTTGTGGTACTGACCAAATGCGATAAGCTGAAGTCCGGTGCTGTGCAAGCCCGCGAGCATCAGCTACGTACTGTGCTCGCTCAGTGTCAGCATCTGGTTGACGTTATCCCAACGTCAAGCCAGACGTCACTCGGAAGGCATGAACTTCTCGGGTGTATGAAACGAATCGTCAATGAACATGTGAAGGCAAGCTCATGAGCACTCAACCACTGGTCGGAATCATCATGGGTAGCGACTCCGACTATCCGACGATGTGCGAGGCGGCAGCCGTGTGTGAAGAGTTCGGCATAAAGCACGAGGTCCGCGTCGTCAGTGCACACCGCACACCGGCCGATATGGCCGAATACGCGAGTACGGCACACGAGCGCGGTCTGCTCGTACTGATCGCCGGTGCCGGCGGTGCTGCACACCTACCGGGGATGGTGGCTTCCTACTCGCCCCTTCCCGTGATCGGCGTACCGATCGCAACCAAACAGCTCCGCGGTCTGGACTCGCTACTGAGCATCGTGCAGATGCCCGCCGGCGTGCCGGTGGCAACGGTGGCGATAGGGGGCGGACGCAACGCAGGCATTCTCGCTGTTGAGATCCTGTCGGTGGCTATTCCGGAGCTGCGTGAGAAGCTGCTGACCTTCAAGGGCGATATGGCTCAGATTTCGCGCAGCAAGAATTCATCACTTGGTAATGCACCGGCGTTGTGATGTATTCGGTGTTTCTTTCGATGTTTGCATCCCTGTAAAACGATACTGGCTTGACCAAACTGCTCACACATAGATCAGACCGACGACGACTGCCGCTGCGAGAATTCCGGCAGGTCGCACGTCCGTGCTTTTTTATCTGACCCCTCTCGCAGCCAATCCCACTCCTCGGTAACCACCGAGTCGATGACCGGTCCGGACGAACTTCCCCGGACGCTGTGTTCTTCTTCATCCGTCACTGCAAACCAACATGAACGACCCTCTTGTCGAGGTCGGCGTGGACGTTTTCCATGCCGACGAATCGCACCTTCGTTTTGCTGAGGAGATCTGTGAAACAATCTTTCAGGCAGCACAGCAACGTGGAACGGGGATCGCCCGACGCACGCCGGAGTACATCACCAAGAAGATGACCGAAGGCAAGGCCATCATTGCGTTGACGCACGACGGACGTCTTGCCGGATTCTGCTACGTCGAGACCTGGGAGCATGGCCGCTATGTGGCCAACTCCGGACTCATCGTCAAACCAGAGTTCCGCAAACAGAACCTGGCACGACGCATCAAGAAGGCAGCGTTCGAACTCTCTCGCGAGCGATATCCAGAAGCAAAGCTCTTTGGTATCACGACCAGCGCTGCGGTCATGAAGATCAATTCGGAACTTGGTTATCGTCCGGTACACTTCTCTGAACTCACCACGGACGAATCCTTCTGGAGCGGATGCAAGTCCTGTCCGAACTACGATATCCTTGAGCGTACCAAGCGCGCCATGTGCCTGTGCACGGGCATGCTGGCCGACCCCGCATCACCAAACGCTGATCCGCGGGAGGGTGTATGAACAAGGTCCTTCTGGCCTTCAGCGGCGGACTCGATACGTCCTACTGCGCACGCTACCTGGCCGTGGATCTCGGCATGGAAGTCCACACGGTGATCGTTGACACAGGGGGCTTTTCAGTCGATGAACTCGCGCGCATCGAAGCGCGCGCGCATGCCTGCGGCGTTGCCACACACACAACGCTCGATCGTACGCGAGAGCTGTTTGATCTTGTGCTGCGACACTGCATTGCGGGTAATGTGCTGAAAAACGACACGTACCCGTTGAGCGTCAGTGCCGAGCGCGTGGTACAGGCCATGGCCATTGCCGCGCACGCCCGATCGATCGGTGCAACACATCTTGCCCACGGAAGCACTGGGGCGGGTAACGATCAGATTCGCTTTGATGTGATCTTCCGGATCATGACCCCCGACCTGCCGGTGCTGACGCCGATCCGCGATCAGCGTCTCTCTCGCGAGGCCGAGATCGAGTATCTCCTGAAGCATGGCGTAGAGGGCGACTGGGCAAAGGCGAAGTATTCGATCAATCAGGGCATCTGGGGCACAACCATTGGCGGACGTGAAACACTCACATCTCACGAGCCCCTTCCCGATGATGCCTGGCCATCGGCCGAATTCCCCAAGAACAGCTCTGGCGCATCACGCACCGTCATGATCCACTTTGAAAAGGGGCTGCCCACACGCCTTGATGGTGAAGCACTCGCTCCTGTGGATCTACTTCGGCGTCTCAACGACATCGGTGCGCAGTGGCATATCGGACGTGACATGCACGTGGGCGACACGATCCTTGGCATTAAGGGTCGGGTGGCCTTTGAAGCACCGGCGGCACTCATGACCATCAAGGCGCACCATGCACTGGAGAAGCACACACTCACAAAGTGGCAGCTGAATCTCAAGGATCAGCTCTCGCTCTGGTACGGACAACTACTGCACGAGGGACAATTCCTCGAACCGGCGATGCGCAGCATTGAAGCATTTTTCGATGACACGCAGAAGCTGGTGACTGGCGAGGTCACTGTGCACCTTTCTGAGGGGGCGTTCTCTGTCGATGGTATCACTTCGCCCCATGACCTGATGCGCTCGAGTTTTGCCACGTATGGCGAAGAGAATCGTGCCTGGGGTGGCGATGATGCGAAGGGCTTTGCGATCATCAGCGCGCTCGCAACGTCGCTCTGGTCATCTGTCAATGGAGAATCTAAATGATCCGCGCTGCTGTGATCGGTGCCGCTGGATACACCGGCGGCGAGACCCTGCGCCTGCTCTTGCAGCACCCGCATGTAGATGCTTCGTCAGTTGTCGCTGTCAGCAGCTCGCATGCCGGTAAGCCCCTTGCCGCTGCGCATCACGATCTGCTGGGCTGGACCGATCTGTCGTTTGTAGCCGACCTTGCATCGCTCGACGGTATCGAGGCCGTCTTCCTGTGCATGGGACACGGCAAGAGCACCGAATGGGTTGCCAGGCACACCATCCCTGATGGCACGCGCGTGATCGATCTCAGTCATGACTTCCGAGCGATGAGTCCCGATCATCCCTTTGTTTACGGTCTGCCGGAAAAGTACCGTCAGCACATCACCACGGCCACGCATGTGGCCAACCCCGGGTGCCTTGCCACGTCGATCGAACTTGCTCTTCTGCCGCTTGCCGAAAGGGGCTTGCTCGGCGGTGATGTTGTTGCGCAGACGATCTCGGGATCCACCGGAGCCGGACAGCAGCCGATCGATACAACGCATGTTTCGTGGCGTCATAGCAACGTCGATTCCTACAAGGTCTTTCGCCATCAGCACGAGGCTGAGATCAAGCAGACGCTGGGAGATGTGAAGCTGCATTTTGTGCCGCTGCGTGGACCCTTCACGAGAGGTATCTATGCCACGTGTGTCGTTCCGGGCGCATTTGATCCTACGCAGCTGCACGAGCTGTATATGGAGCGCTACAATCAACACCCGTTTGTGGCGATTCGTGATACACCGCCTGACGTGAAATCCGTTGTGAATACCAACATGTGCCACATCGGCTTTGCTGCTTCTGAGCAGAGCGTGCTCATTGTCTCAGTCATCGACAACCTCCTGAAGGGGGCCAGCGGTCAGGCCGTGCAGAACATGAATCTGATGTTCGGTTTTGAGGAAACGGCCGGACTCCGCACGAAGGCGTCGGTGTACTAAGGAGCCCCCTGATGAAACGCTTTACATCCGTATACGATCTTATCGCCGGACCTGGCATCAATGCGGCGATGCAGCGTGCGCTTGAGTTCGCTGCTGACCCCTGGAGACAGGACGCACTTGGACGTCGACGCACCGTGGGCCTGCTGTTCATGAACCCATCCCTGCGCACGCGCATGAGCACGCAGAAGGCGGCCTCGCTGCTAGGTGCAGAGACGATCGTGCTGAATGCCGGAAGCGACTCGTGGACGCTGGAGACGCGTGATGGTGTGGTGATGGACGGCTCGACCACCGAGCACATCAAGGAAGCAGCTGCGGTGATGGGTCAGTACTGCGATGTACTCGGACTGCGCACCTTTGCTGGACTCACCGACCGTCAGCACGACTATCAGGAAACGGTACTCGAAAAGTTTATCGCCTATGCGGGCGTGCCGGTCATCAGCCTCGAGAGCGCAACACGTCACCCCCTGCAGAGCTTTGCTGATCTGATCACTATCGAACAGCACAAGAAACGTCAGCGTCCGAAGGTGGTTCTCACATGGGCGCCCCATCCCAAGGCCCTTCCGCAGGCAGTTGCCAATTCGTTCGTCGAGTGGATGCGCCATGCAGACGTTGAGCTGGTGGTGACGCATCCGGAAGGGTATGAGCTGGATCCGTCGTTCATCGGCGATGCTACCGTTGTGTATGACCGCGACGCAGCGTTTGAGGGGGCTGACTTCATCTACGCCAAGAACTGGTCGGCCGTTGAGCCCTATGGGGCTATCCTGTCGCAGGATAAAGGCTGGACTGTGACGTCGCAAGCGATGGCACACACCAACAATGCCAAGTTCATGCACTGCCTGCCGGTGCGACGCAATATGATCGTCGATGATGCTGTGATCGACGCGCCAACATCAATCGTCATTCCGCAGGCCGCCAATCGCGTGGTGTCGGCCCAGACGGTTCTCTCCTACATGCTCGAGAGTCTCGGCTGATGCGCGTCATCAAGATCGGTGGTGCCGTGATCGATACGCCGCATCTGCGCCAGCAGGTGCTGACGGCCACTGCCGCTCTTGATGAGCCCTGCGTGCTGGTCCATGGTGGGGGAGTGATCGCTACACGTCTTGCCGAGCAGCTGAATGTGCCGCAGACAATGGTCGAGGGACGCCGCGTGACCGATGCCGCAACGCTCGAGATCGTAGTGATGGCCTATGCCGGAGCCGTGAACAAGTCGCTTGTCGCTGAGCTTCACGCCAGGGGGCGAACCTCCATCGGTGTGACCGGTGCCGATGCCGACGTTGTGCGCGCACGCAAGCGTGAGCATCCGACGATCGACTTCGGCTTTGTGGGCGATGTTGAGCATGTTGACGCACGCCGCCTTCGCATGTTCCTTGATCAGGGTCTGAGTGTTGTTGTTGCTCCAATTACGCACGACGGAGCTGGACAGCTTCTGAATACCAACGCCGATACGATGGCCGCCGAGATCGCCATTGCTCTGTCGAAGACCTCCGCGGGTGAGGCCGACCGAGTGTCGCTGCACTTTGTCTTTGAACATCACGGCGTGCTCATGTCGATCGATGATCCTTCATCGGTCATCCCTGTTGTTCATGCTGATGACGTCGCGGGCCTTGTCGAGCGCGGGGTGATCACCAAGGGCATGATGCCCAAGCTCACCAGCGCCGTGCGGGCTGCCGCTGCCGGCGTTGATGTCGTTATCCAACACGTAGATGATTGTGGAACGATGACTGGGACGCGCGTCGTATGATCGATCTGCTCAAACAGCTCATCGCCACGCAGTCCTTCTCGCGTCAGGAGGACATGACGGCCGACATCATCGAAGAGGTGTTACGCACAGCCGGACGTCCGGTGATGCGCCTTGGGAATAATGTCGTTTCCATTCCCGAGCGCGATGCTCGCCCCCTGTGGCTACTCAACTCGCATCACGATACCGTTCAGCCAGGGGGCGGATGGACGCACGATCCATTCACACCGACGTTGATCGATGGCCGCCTCTATGGTCTGGGCTCGAACGATGCCGGCGGCGCACTCGTGATGATGCTCGCGGCCTACCTGCATATGTCGGCACAACCCGACACGCCCGTGCAGTTTGCCTTTGCCGCAACGGCCGAGGAAGAGGTCAGCGGTGACGGTGGCATGGCCCTTCTCACGCGCGAGGTTTTCACTACGTATCCACTTTCCTGCGCTCTCGTTGGCGAGCCAACGCAGATGCAGATGGCGGTGGCTGAAAGGGGGCTTATGGTGCTCGACTGCACATGGCACGGCCGGACGGGTCACGCGGCCCGTAAA
>JBEIIK010000118.1:0-6690 GCA_040380835.1 Ignavibacteria bacterium
GGCAAAGTGCTGACCCAGTAGTGAGCCGGCGGCCTGACCCTCAAACAGGACGGGTCCGGAGTAGGCCTCGATACTTGCAGCAGCTGTCTGCTTATTCAGTACCTCAGCTGTGCGCCGCACATCGGCCAGCAGACGTGCACGCTCCGGAAGATCACTTGGCGCGAATCCGTAGGCTGCATAGGTCTGCGCAAGCGGCATACCGTCAGGTGCCTGTGTGGTGGCGACCACCTCGAGACCGGTGGTCATCTCGGTCTTATGCATCTGCATGCCCTCGGAGCTCATGTAGAACGTTTCCTCGGGGATCACCTCGATGCCAACGCGCGACGAGTGAATGGACGGATAGTCGCGGAACACGGCACTGAGATCAATGATCAGGTCACTGAGCTTTCCAAGGTCGATGCGCGTTTCGGGCTGCACTTCGCTGATGATGCGTCCGGGCATCAGATAAAAGTCGTCTGTCGTGTCCTTGCGCGTGCGGTTCTTCAGCGAAGCCTGCTTCTTGGCGTAGATCTCCACAGCTTGCTTGTAACAGGCATCCGTGGCCAGCCACAGCTCCCGACGCAGCGCCTCGGAGGTGATCTCGAAGGGAATGCGACGGTTGCGGAAGCCCTCTTCGTCATCGCTGGAACCGAAGAAGCCCAGGCTGACGTCAAAGAAGTTCGTGTTGTCGAAGACCGGACCTCCCACACGCACGCGCACCGTCAGACGGGCCGTGATGCCGGAGTCGAGATTTTCAATTGTGCCCAGCACGGCGTGAGCATTCACAGCGCGACGCACCTGCAGCAGGTATTCCATGTGGTACGGTCGTGGCAGGTCGCCCAGATGCAGCTCGCTCATCGAGCGCTGCATTTCTGAGCGCATGGCATCGAAGATCACGCGAGGATCAAACTGCGCACGAAGGCTCGCAACAGACGTGATGGCCAGTGCGATAAGGGCAAGGAGCATGCGGAACATGTTCATGGCTGACCTCCGCCATTGCCGGTGAGGGTGGGGTCGGAGAGCAGCGGCGGCTTGGCTTGCGACTTCTGCTTCTTCTGCACTTCGATGGTCGATACCAGCAGACTTGGCGAACTGGCGCTCACCGGCACACCACCGGACTCGGCACCGCAGACGCCGTTGAAGATGCCCAGGTCATCACCTGCCAGCACAATGTTGTTGAACGTCGTCAGTGGCGTGCCGATCAGGTCCACCCCACGCACAAGTTCGTCGGGACGTCCGTCGGCAAAGATCTTGTAGACAACCAGCGGCTGCACGTTGAAGGCATTCGGCACCGTGCGGCCCGTGAAGGTAAAGCCCCCTTGAATATCCTCGAACTGCAGGCCGTATTCCTTGTTCTGACGTCGGCACTCGGCACGAAGGGCGCTGCGCAAGGAGTCGATGGAGACGCTCTGTGTAGCTTCGACGATCAGGTTGGACTGACGCGAGACGGTCTTCAGTCCGGGCTGACGCCGGCCGTGACCGTTAGAGACGGGGAAGTTCTCGATCGGGGCGCGTGACATCAGGAAGCTCTTGAAGACACCCTGCTCTACGGCTACCACCCGCTGTCCGGGCTGTCCTTCATCATCGTACTCAAATGCACCGACGATGTCGCGTCCGCCAAGTTCCTTCTTCGTCGGATCAAAGATCACATTGATAAACGACGGGAGTATCTTCTTGCCGAGGAATGTCTTGAAGGTCTGACTCGAGTTGACGTCCTTCTGGCGGTGACCCTCGACGCGGTGCCCGAAGATTTCGTGAAAGAAGACGCCGGCGCTGCGACCGGAGAGAATCGCCGGACCGGAGTACGTTTCCGTCAAGGGGGCTGTGCGGAGCTTCACGCAGAGGTCCAGCAGGCGGCGCAGGTCTTTCTCCATCTGGTCGCGTGACGGAAGGCGGTCAGCACCATAGGCCGAATAGCTCTCGTACAGGGGCAGGCTCATGCCGTCATCGGCCTTGCTCTTGACGATCAGAAACATTTTTACGATCGGTTCCGAGGTGACGATCATCGATCCTTCGCTGTTGACGAAGTACTTCACCAACAGGTCTGCCTGAAACGACACCCGCCCAGAGAGAATGTGCTCACGACCGGCACAGAGTGAACTGAGATAGCGCACCCGGTCACGCCACATGGCCGTGTCGAACTGAAAGTCCACGGGCTCCGAGATCGAAACGATCGGCTTTTCCCGGGAAAGGTCGGCCGAGCTGTCTTCTTCGCGCACCTTCACCTGCAGATTCGTCAGCACCTTGCCGTAGCGCTCGGCCGCCGAGCGGTAGGCCTTATCCGTGGCAGACCAGATGATGTTGCGAAGCGAACGCTCATCGTCACCTGAAGGCATTTCCACGCCACGCGTGCCCCTTCCCATCTCGAATGCCACACCACGGATGCTGCGGGTGTTATCTAGAGCGTGACTGCCCACACGCAGGTCCACATCGAGGATGCGGTTGCGGCTGGTGGTGTTGACGTCGATGCCACCCATCGAGGCAGTAATGACCGTGGTGTTGACCTCTGCCACGGCATAGGAGATGAAGTAGGGGGCGGGCTGCTTGCCGGAGAGACCGGTCATGGTTCGATCGAGCTCGGCCTTCATGGCCCGCAGCACGGCCGGTGGCTGTGCGCTCTGTGCCAAGCCCGTTGCTGCCAGCACTAGGCAGGCCAGGGCCGACAGGATAATGTTGTTCATGTTACTCGCTAGGGGAGGTAAGGACAGTCTTCGATACAACGTGCAGATCAGCATCAAGTTCGTAGGTGATCGGAACGCCCGTGGATATCTCGGTCTTGAGGATTTCCTCCGGCGTGAGCTGTTCAATGAGCATGATCAGCGACCGAAGCGAGTTGCCATGGGCTACCACCAGAACATTGGTTCCGGCGCGCAGAAGCGGTGCGATATGCTCATCGAAGTAGGGGGCTACGCGCTCGCGTGTGTCTTTGAGCGACTCTCCGCCGGGCGGTGGCACGTCATAGGACCGACGCCAGATGTGGACCTGTTCGGTGCCGTATTTCTCGGCCGTTTCGGCCTTGTTCAGACCCTGCAGGTCTCCGTAATGACGTTCGTTGAGGGCCTGGTCGCGATGCATGGGAAGCCCCGTTCGACCTGCCTCCGTAAGAGCGATCTCGGCTGTGCGCATGGCCCGCTTCAGCACCGACGTAAAGAGCACGTCGATGGGAACCTCCCGAAGGAGTGCGCCGGCGCGGCGTGCTTCGCTCTCGCCTTTTTGGGAGAGATCGACATCGACCCATCCGGTGAAGCGGTTTTCTAGGTTCCATTGCGACTCGCCGTGTCGCAGCAATGTCAGATGTGCCATGGCTGTGGTGCTTCAGTGCTTAGGCGTGCAGAGCTCCATGAGAACTCCGCCCGTAGATGATGGATGCAGGAAGGCGATCAGCATCTCGTGAGCACCTACCTGGGGCTCGGTGTGAACAAGGCGCACGCCGTCGGACCCGAGACGGTCGAGATCTTCCTGAATGGTGTCGCTGCGAAATGCTACGTGATGGATTCCCTCACCGCGCTTGGCAATGAAGGTGGCGATGGGTGATGTCTCGGACAGGGCGGCCGTAAGCTCGATGCGCACACCGTTGAGTTCGAACGAGGCAACATCGACGCCTTGCGTCGGGACCTGTTCGCGGTGGAAGTGTTCCACGCCGAAGATCGTGCGATATAAGTTCATCGATGCGTCGATGTCTCGCACGGCAATGCCGATATGGTCGATCTGTGTGATCATCAGGAAAGCATCCCCGAGGTCATGATATCGGCCGCCCGTTGCAGGTCAGCCGGTGTGTTGATGCCATGCAGTTCTTCCCAGGACGGACCGCACCAGGCGCTGATGATTCGTCCCTGGGCGGCAAAGATGCCGATGATGTCCGTCAGGTAATATTCCTGCTGGGCGTTGCTGTTTCCGACCTGTGAAAGAGCTTCGAACAGGGCATTGGCATCGACGACGTAGATACCCGAATTGATCTCGTCGATCGCGCGCTGCTCGTCGCTGGCATCCTTGTGCTCGATGATGGCCTGCAAAGCCCCCTGGCCATCGCGAACGATGCGTCCATATCCCGAGGGGTCGGGCACGCGGGCCGACAGCACTGTGGCCGCGGCTCCCGAGGCACGATGCTGATCAACTAGATGCTGCAAAGTCGATGCGCGTACCAGCGGCACGTCGCCACTCAGGATCAACACATGGCCGTCAAATCCATCGAGAGCGTTGCGCGTCTGCATCACAGCGTGGCCCGTGCCCAGCTGCTCGAGTTGCTCGGCGCAGGCCGCTTCGGGGGAGTACTGTGCAACAAAGTTCCGTACTGCATCGCGCTGGTGTCCGATGATCACGACAATGCGGGCGGGATCAAGCGATCCGGCCTGATCAAGGACATAGCCCAGAAGGGGCTTGTCAAACAGCGGCGTCAGAACCTTGGCCCGCTCGGGATCACCCATGCGCTTTCCCTTGCCGGCGGCAAGGATGACAACGGCAAGGGGCGCTGCCGAAGAGGACTGATTGGTCACGACAGAGGCGGAATATGCGTGTAGGCCTCAACGCTGCTTGTAACGCTGACCGGGAAGTTGTCGGCATCGACAAGGACCACCGTCGGCTGCCACTGTCGTGCAGATTCATCGGGCATCGTCGTATAGCTGATGATGATGATCTCGTCGCCGACATGCCCCTTGCGCGCAGCAGCGCCATTCAAACAGATGTCGCGACTGCCGCGCGTACCCGGGATGACGTAGGTCTCGAAGCGCTCGCCGTTGTTGATGTTCACCACCGATACTTTTTCATAGGCCAGAAGGTCGGCCTGTTCCATCAGGTCCACATCGATCGTGAGACTGCCCTCGTAATAGAGATCAGCCTGCGTGATGCGGGCTCGATGGATCTTCGATTTGAACATGATCCGGTCCATGGCGGCCTCCGGTTCCGAAGTGTTGGTGTAGCGTGGTGATGAGGGGGCAAAATTACTGGATTCTACCCTCATTTCGGCCTCGTAGACGTACATAGCGCCCCCTTCGTACATTTGCGCTATGAAGATTCGACTATCCCAGATCGCCCATGCGCGCAGCGGTGACAAAGGCGACGCCGCCAACTGCGGCGTCATTGCATTCAAGCCCGAGTGGTATCCCATCCTGCGCGACCATCTAACGGCCGAGCGGGTGCAGGAATACTTTGCCGGCATGTGTCACGGAACCGTGGAACGCTATGAGCTGCCCAACCTCTGGGCGGTGAACTTCCTCCTGCCCAACATTCTGGGAGGGGGCGGCACGGTATCTCTTAAGCTCGATGCCCAGGGCAAGACGGTTGCCTCGGCTATGCTGATGATGGAGCTTGAAGTGCCGGACGGAGCGCTAGCGCTTGTCTGACGGACCCAGCGGAGTGGCTGTTCCGCAGCTGGCTTCGAGTTGTGACAGGATGGGACGCATCCAGGACTTAACCTCTTCGCCGGCCCACTTTCTATCCCAGGTCTGCGTCACGTCGCTCCCATCAAGGCGCGTCGAAACGGAATAGACGTCAATGAAGGCCGAATCGCCCGTATGCTGGATACGGAAGGTGCACACCAGCAGCGTGTAGCGGTACTCGACGTCAGTAATCGAATCCTGGGCGATAATGACGTTGGCATCGGGGTCGCGATCCACGATAGTATAGCCGTTCTGACCGAGAACGTTCTCGCAGGCCGTCATCCAATTCGTTTTGTCTCGGCGGCATGAAAGCTTCATCGTCCGCTTACGATCCATGAAGTGGATCGCATCGCACCCCATGATGGCGAGCGCTCCAGCCATGATGGCCAGGATCACAATCGTGCGCATCCGTGACATGAAATGGTCCCCATTGAAAAACAAAACCGCAAATTAGCATGTTAACCCGCAACCACACGAAGAGTTAAAGACACGAATGACGTCTCAACAAACCAATTGGACCGACCAGGCCGCGCAGTTTGACGCTGAGGATGCGCTGGCATCGTATCGCGAGCTCTTCGCCTTTCCGCAGCGGGCAGGGCATGACGTGGCCTATTTCTGCGGTAACTCCCTGGGACTGCAGCCCTCGACGGCCGAGGCCCTGGTGCGCGAAGAGCTCGAAGACTGGCGCCGCTACGGCGTCGAGGGTCACTTCCAGTCACGCCGCCCCTGGTATTCCTACCACCGCTGGTTTGCCGAGCCCCTTGCCCGACTGGTAGGGGCGCGCCCACATGAAGTGGTGGCCATGAACACCCTGACGGTGAACCTGCATCTGATGATGACCTCGTTCTACCGTCCAACACCTGAGCGCCATGCCATTCTTCTGGCAGGGGGCGAGTTTCCGTCGGACCGCTACGCCATCGAGAGTCAGATCCGCCTGCATGGACTCGATCCGGCAACATCGATGATCGAGGTTACTCCTCGGGAAGGGGCCTCCGCACTTACAACGGACGACATTCTCGAGGCGATTCGCACGCGCGGGCATGAGACGGCCTTGGTGCTCTTCAGCGGCGTGCACTTTTACACCGGTCAGTTCTTTGACATTGCGGCCATTACCAAAGCGGCCCATGAGGCCGGCGCGATGGCCGGCTTTGACCTTGCCCATGCCATAGGCAATGTGGAGCTCTCGCTTCATGACTGGGACGTGGATTTTGCGGTGTGGTGCTCGTACAAGTACCTCAACGGCGGACCCGGCGCAGTAGCCGGACTTTACGTGCACGAACGCTATGCCGACCGGGCCGATCTACCGCGTCTTGCCGGCTGGTGGGGCAATGACGAA
>JBEIIK010000119.1:0-6554 GCA_040380835.1 Ignavibacteria bacterium
GGTGCTGATCCGCGACATCAGCATGGCCACCTACGGTGCCGGGGTTAACTCGGTAGCGGTGCGCAATGGGCTTGTTGCCGTTGCCATGGAAGATGCCGTGAAGAGCAACCCGGGCCGCGTGGTCTTCTTCGACATGAGCGGAGTGTTTCGCTCGGTCGTCACCGTTGGCGCTTTGCCGGACATGCTCACCTTCACGCCAAATGGTCAGCGCGTGGTGGTCTGTAACGAAGGTGAGCCTGAGAACAACTACACGGCTGATCCGGAAGGCTCCGTGAGCATCATCAACGTTACAAATCCGACGGCGCCAACGGTGCAGACCGTGACGTTCACATCACTCAACGGACGTCAGGACTCTCTGCGGGCAATGGGCGTGCGGATCTATGGTCTCAACGCATCGGTGGCACAGGATCTCGAGCCGGAGTATGCGGCGATATCTGCCGACGGGTCCATGGCATATGTGACGCTTCAAGAGAACAACGCGATTGCGGTCATCGACATCAATATCGCCACACTGGTTCGTGTTGTTGCACTTGGCTTTAAGGACTGCAGCAGGGGGCTCCCACGGTCGACAAACTTCACGTGGCGCAACCGTCCGGTGCTCGGCACAACTCCTGCCGGACAGACCATCAACCTTGGCGGTTTCTCCGGACTGTGGTTTGAAGGCTTCGGCTCCGACACAAACAAGCTTCGTTTCCTTACGCATCCCGACCGCGGTCCGAACGGCGAGCCGACGGTTGTGCGTGGTTTGACCCGACGCCCCTTTGCACTTCCGAGTTTCCAGTGCGAAGTGGTTCGCTTCGAACTCGACCGCGTAACGGGAGTATTCACGATCATTGACCGCGTGAAGCTTACACGGGCCGATGGCAGTACGCCTATCACCGGCCTGCCGAATCTTCAGGCTGGAGCTCAGGGGCTTGCGTATACGGATGAACTGCCGATCGACCTTAACGGTAACGATCTTGCCAATGACCCGTTCGGTGCGGACCTCGAGGGAATCAGCGTCGATGCGACCGGGACATGGTGGATGGTTGACGAGTATCGTCCGGCCATTTACAACTTCACGAACACCGGACGTCTGATCGATCGCTACATCCCTGCGGGTACGGCTGCTTCGGTAAATGCCGCCGCCGGAACATACGGTAACGAGGCCCTCCCGGCTGTGTATGCAAAGCGTCGGGCAAACCGCGGTTTCGAAGCCTGCGCCATCGAAGGTGATGTTCTTTATGCCTTTATTCAGTCAAGCATTGATGACCCGGATAACACAACTGATGCAACATCGAGGTCATCACCTTGGTGTAGAATCCTGGCATTCAACACGGTCACCAAGCAGGTCGTCGGGGAGTATCTGTACCCGATGTTCGAGAAGTTCGGCGCCTGTGATAAGATCGGCGATGCCGTGTCACTCGGCGGTGGCAAGTTCTTCGTCGTCGAGCGCGATGATGCAACTGGCCTATCGGCACGCAAGTACATCTTCGAGATCAATCTCAAGGGCGCAACGAACCTCGTTAATGCGGCGACGTTGCTGCCGCAGGGCAAGACGTGGGAGACCATGACGTTTGCCGAACTGGCAGCCATTGGCGTACGTCCGGTGAAGAAGGCAAAGGCTGTGTATCTCCCCGGCGTGGGCTATGGTAACGTTGATAAGGTCGAGGGTATTGCCCGGATCAACTCGTCCACCTTTGCAGTGATCAACGACAATGACTTTGGTGTTGGTGGGTCGGTGCTGCCATCGCCCCCTAACGGCAGCATCACCGTGAACCCCTCGGCAGATCCGATCCTGGGTCTGATAACGTTTGATCGGCCCAATGGTCTGGATGCAAGCGATCGCGACAATGCCGCAGGAACTGGCGCGAACATCAAGATCGCCAACTATCCCGTGTATGGAATGTATCAGCCTGATGCCATCTCTGCCGTGACGTATGGTGGACGCACAGTGCTGGTGACGGCCAATGAGGGTGATGCCCGAGAGTGGGGGTCCTTCGTTGAGGAGGCGCGTGCAGGAGCAGCAACGTACGTTATCGACCCAGATCTGCTCAATGCCTGGCCAGGCCTCAAGACCAATCAGATGCTTGGACGTTTGAACGTGGTGACAAACCTCGGTGACATCGATGCTGATGGTGATTTCGACGAAATCTATACCCTGGGAGGACGTTCGTTCTCGGTATGGAACACAGATGGTAATCTTCTGTTCGATACCGGCAGCGAGTTCGAATCACGTCTTGCCAGCCTCTATCCGGCAAACTTCAATACCGGACACACGACGAATGCACCGGACGACCGCTCGGATAACAAGGGTCCTGAACCTGAGGCGATCGCAGCAGCAGTGATTAATGACTCAGTATACGCGTTTGTCGGACTGGAGCGGATCGGTGGGGTGTTTATGTACAACATCACAGATCCGACAGCCGGCCGTTACATTGATTACACGAATGCCCGCAACTTCAGTGTCACTCCGAGCCTTGCCAATGTTGACAACGGAACGGTTGGGGACCTCGGTCCGGAGGTTCTGCAGTACGTCCCGTCGAACGAAAGTCCGAATGGTGCAGACATGCTTCTCTTGAGCAATGAGGTAAGCGGCACGCTGAGTGCATTCGGTGTCCGCGTTCCGCGTATCGTTTCACAGCCAGCGGCAGTGATCAATCACTGTATCCCAGACCGCCTAACGCTGACCGTCACGGCTACTGGCCTCTCCCTGGGCTACCAGTGGTTCAAGGACGGTGTCGCTATCGTGGGTGCAACCGGTGGCTCCTATGCCGTCGATGTGATTAACGGATCATTCGCAGGAGTTTATACGTGTCGTGTTCAGTCTGGTACCGGTCTGTCGCTGACGACGACGCCGACGACTGTCGCAGTTTTCACACGCACTCGTATCACAGCAGAACCTCCGGCCCTAACCCAGGTTGACGTCAATACCACGACGACAGTAAGGCTTGTTGCAACCTCAACGGCAGGTGAGCGCTTACAGTGGTTCCGTGGTACCGTTGCTTTGACGGACAATCAGAAGTACAGTGGCGTTACGACAAATGCACTGACGATCCGGAATGTCACACCGGCCGATACGTCAAGTCTCTACAACTGCGTCGTTACGGGCGGGTGTGCCACTGTGCGTTCCCGCAATGCACGAGTGCTGATTCCGCAGATCACATTTACCACCCAGCCACTTGACACGATCGTGTGCCCGAAGGATACCATCGTGCTGGGCGTTACGGCGGCCTCGTCAGGTGGCGATGCCGGCGTCGGTTATCAGTGGCGCACGGCAGATGGAGTGACCCTGCGCAATGGCGGCCGCATCAGTGGTGCAACAAGTAATGTCCTGCGCATTGCCAACCCTGATGGTTCGGATTCACGTCGATACATCTGTGTGGTGACGGGCTTCCCATCAACACTGACGAGATTTTCTCGCGAAGCAAACGTTATCGTGCGCACGCCACCGGTGATCACTCGACAGCCTGTCACAGCCAATGGCTCCACCACGGATACAGTATGCCTTGGTATGTTCTTCCAGATCGGCGTTCTGGCCGAAGGCACGGATTTGCAATACCAGTGGTACCGTAACGGTTCGCGAATTCCTTTAGCGAATTTCCCAACGTATTCCTCACGTGAGCAGGGTGACTACTACGTTGAGGTGACCGGAGCGTGTGGCCTCGTCACCCGTTCTCAGACTGTAACGATGGCTAATACCGTGCAGCCGGAAGTTGGTCTGCAGCCACCGTACGAGCGCCGTCTGAAGGAAGGATCCACTCTGGAGATCAGCATCACAGTTGCCAAGGGATCGCAACCAATGTCGTATCAATGGGCCGTAGATGGTCAGGATATCATAGGTGCCACGGGGCTCACACTGCGTATTCCATCCGTAAAGCTCTCTGATGATGGACGCTACGTCTGTGTGATCCGCAATGAGTGTGGCATCGATGCCTCCAACGTCTGTCTGGTCACAGTGGAAAAGGTCAATCCAGTTTCCGTTAAGGATGATTCAAAAGTGGGTGTGGTGTCGATAGTTCCGACACCAATGACTGAGTCTGCAACCATGCGAATCGAAGGAGCTACGCCGGGCCAGGCTAGCGTCAGCATTCTCGATCTAAACGGCAAGGTCGTTACAACCTTCGATATCAACGTTCCCGCAACGGGGTCAGTCTCGGTTCCCATCGACCGGTCTATCATACCATCCGCAGGGACATACATGGTGCGACTGCGGACGATTGCCGGAGAGAGCAGCCGCGTACTGATCTGCGCTCCGTGATCAACCGAAAACTTTTCAACACAACGGCGATGCTGCCCCTGGTAGCGTCGCCGTTTGCGTATGAAGTCGGAAATTTGCCCCATGACACGACAGGAACTCACCCTCGCTATCTATGACGTTGCCCACATCACGGGTACGTTCAAACTCCGCAGTGGGATCATAAGCAATGAGTACTTCGATAAGTACCAGTTCGAGAGTGATCCGCGCCTTCTGCGAGCCATCGCCGAGCAGATGCTGCC
Source organism: Ignavibacteria bacterium (assembly GCA_040380835.1). Taxonomy (GTDB): domain Bacteria; phylum Bacteroidota; class Ignavibacteria; order Kapaibacteriales; family Kapaibacteriaceae; genus UBA10438. Next base: position 4,480 of record JBEIIK010000119.1, read on the forward strand.
GATGATTCCCGACGGTACGGAAATGTTAGCCGGACTCGAGATGGGCGGACTGGCCATTGCCACGGCTCTGTCGCTGGCATCAGGATTGCCTGTGGTCTTTGTGCGCAAGAAGGCCAAGGACTACGGCACCTGCAAGCTTGCCGAGGGTCCGGACGTGGCAGGCAAGCGACTGTTGATCGTCGAAGATGTAATCACGAGCGGCGGACAGGTCATCATCTCGGGTAATGATCTGCGCTCGCTCGGAGCAGACACCTCGGAGGTGCTCTGTGTGATCGATCGCGAGCAAGGAGGGCGGGAGAAACTCGCCGAGGCCGGATATACGCTCCACGCTCTGTGTACGATGACGGATCTGAAGGCCGGACGATGAAGATCATCAGCTGGAACGTCAACGGCATCCGTGCCGTGCAGAAGAAAGGCTTCCTTGATTGGGTCGACGAAGTCAAAGCCGATGTGATCTGCCTTCAGGAGACCAAGGCTGATGTCGAGAAGATCCCCGACGAGGTGAAGAATCATCCAGGCTGGCACACCTACTGGCACTCGTGCACGATCAAGAGCGGCTACAGCGGCGTCGGCATCATGAGTCGTACTGAGCCCCTTTCCGTAACGACCAAGATCGGCATTGATGAGTTCGATGGCGAGGGACGCATCATCGAGGCTGACTTCGGGTCGTTCCTACTCTATAACGTGTACTTCCCGAATGGCTCTGTGGGCAACTCCCGCGTGCCGTTTAAGCTACGCTTCTATGATGCTCTGCTTGCCCGATGCGCCAAGCAGCGCAAGCAGGGAAGGGGCATCGTGGTCTGCGGAGATTACAACATCGCTCACCATGAGATCGATCTGGCACGTCCGAAAGAAAACTCGGGCAACACCGGATTCCTGCCCGAAGAACGCGCCGTGCTGGATCGCATGACCGCCGACGGCTGGCTCGATTCGTTCCGGGAGTTCCATCCCGACGAGCCGGATAACTACACCTACTGGGACTACTTCACCCGAGCACGCGAACGCAACGTCGGCTGGCGTATCGATTATCACTGGATCACCGAAGACCTGCGCCCACGCCTTAAGAACGCCTTCATCCTGCCCGACGTCATGGGCTCAGATCACTGCCCGGTCGGGATCGTGATGGTGTGAGCCCGCCATCCCTGCGAAAGCAGGGAACCATGCATTTGAAGATGGATTCCCGCTTTCGCGGGAATGACAACCTCGCGCCTCACACCTCACACCACACACCTCACACCTCACACCTCACACCTAAAACTTGTACTTCTCATACCAGATCTCCACGCTGGCCTTTGTTTTGCCATTGGGATCTGCGGTTTTTTTGGGTTGCGACGACTCGTTAAAATCGCCGGTGATGGTGCGTGGGATCTCGAAGTTGGGCACTTCCATGGTGATCTTCATGTACGACGGAAGGCAGTAAGAAGCGGCTTTGGCGTTGTCATAGACCAGTTCGGCAGCCACTGTACCGCCGGACTTCGCAGTAGCTGTGACCTTACGCGTGAGCAGAGCCGCTTCGTCGATATACAGAGTTGCAACGACGATGTTGCCGGTCTCATCGGCCGGAATGACCTTGATCTTGCGCAGGGTTAGCCCCTTAACATTTTCGGTTCCCATGTCGATGGCAGCGAACTCGCCTGAGAGCAGAGATAGTGCGCTGAGTTCTGTGCTCTGCTTTGGGATCATCGCAAATCCCTTGGAGGTGATCTTCGTTGAGTTCGGTGGAGTAAAGGACAGTGTGGCCTTGGCCTCAGGTGCCTTCATGAATGGGATATCCACCTTGAGACGCAGCTCGGCTGTGTACTTTCCACTCGACTCCATGCGCTTTCGGATCGAGAGCAGCAGGGCTTTGGCATCCGTGGCAGCAAGGACCGGCTCGAAGGTGGCTGTGACCAGGAGAATGAGGATGATCAGGGGGCGCATCACGTCAGGATATCCTTTCGTCGGATGATGATGTGCGCTGCAACGAAGCATCCGATGACGTGGAGCATCAGAGCCAGGAATGATGGACCGATGCGATCCCAGCGCACAGGGTCGTCAAAGAAGAACTTCCAGCTGTTCATGTGGTTGGTAAAGAA
>JBEIIK010000120.1:0-6504 GCA_040380835.1 Ignavibacteria bacterium
ACCGAGGGGCAGGCCATTGACGAAGACGACGATGTCGGGGCGACGGTTCTTCCCCGCCTCGACGACGGTAAACTGGTTTACAGCCACGAACTCGTTCCGGGCAATGTGCTCTGTATCAATGAGCCGCACGATCACCCCGCCGATCGTTCCATCCTCGCGCTGCCGCTCAATCGTTACCCCGTCGCGCAGCATTGCATGGAACCGCCTGTTCGACTCCGTCAGACCCGGCGCATCGCTTCGCAGCACGCGCCGGACCACTTCCTCCACGTCATCGCGTCCCAGCCCCGGGTTACATCTGACGATCGCATCCCGCAGCCGGTCCACCAGCACCACCTGCTCATACGACTCCCGCTCGGCCGCAGCCTCCCCCGGCGCAATGTCGGGTCCGTGCACGCACGCATACCCGCACTCGGTAAACCAGTCCAAGGCTATCTGTTCTATATCGGCTTCGTTAAGGGGCATGGGGGTGGCTGATGTCGTGTTTTACGAGTTCTTGGGTTTCAGTACGCTCACTCGTGAGAGCCGACGTGGAGAAGACAAGCTCATGGCCTCGCGACATTTTGTCGCGAGAATTGTCGCGAGAGCCGACTTTCTGAAGACAACCTCATGGTTTCGCGACACTTTGTCGCGAGAATTGTCACGATCATGGCTTTCGTACCTCGTATTCGGTTGAAGAGCTCGCGCCTACCTTGTTCAGCAGGCCCAATTCGACAAAACGCTTCAGGTGGCGCTGCGCCTTACGGTCGTCGAACCCAAGCTTTTCAGCATACTCTTTGCGCGTTACCGAAGACTTGGTGGCCAGAAACTCCCAGCCCTTTCGTTCATCAGCATTGAGCGTTTTTCGAACTTCCGAGGGTAGTCCGAGTACTGCGCCAGCCTTGTGCCGGTATATCGTCAAAACGAGGGTATCGCCTTCCATCGAGTAACTCGGTAACGGAAGACCTAGTTGCTCCGCCTGATGCTTGAGACTCGACAGACCGAACCCTTGTTCTTCTGCCATTCCCATCCTGGCAAAGACATAGTGCAGGACCGGATTACGGCTCTTCATCGGTGCTGTGAACGACTGCACTTGCTGTAACGTAATGGGTGCAATCGGACCTCCGGGACTCTTAACAGTGATAGTATCTGCATCCACGACCAAATGGCATTTTTCTCCGACGATATCGTAATCACGGTGAATCAGGGCGTTCACCACCGCCTCACGAATCATCTCGAAGGGGAGATCCACCTGCTCCCGACGCTCCATTCGGTTCCGGTCGAGCGTACTCGGTAATACCTTGTTCAGCCAGTCCTCAAGCTGACCAGGTATGAGCACCATGGCCTGGCCGAACTCCGCCCGCGACGACTTTCCGTCAGCCATTTCTGCTCTAGCGAGCACGCCGGCCTGTGGAACGGCATTTCTGGGTTCCTTGCCAAACAGTAGGAAACCAAAGCCCGTAGGCGTGGTCGTATCGCCCTCTCCCGCTAGCAGCCCCTGCTGCCGAAGTAGGCGGGCAAACTCAACCGAGCCGACTGCTGGCTCGATGGACGCTTTCGCCCGATAACGCTCCAACGCCTCTGCGGACAGGTCATGCAGTTCAACGGCCGCGATGGGATCTTCATACTTCGAGAGCTTCATCGGCTTCGGCTCCGGCTTCGTTGTCTGTGTTCTTGCCCATTCAAAGAATGTCTTGTTCTCCGCGAGAATGGCGTCCTGTAAATCCCGATCGAACATGTGAACGGTGATGCCATGCTGCCGGAGATGCTCGATGCCTTTACCGGCCACAGTCGGATTGTCGTCCTCAATGCCCACCCAGACCTCCTTTATCCGGGCACTGACAATGTGCCGCGCGCATCCGCGCTTGGGATGATTGCGGTTCAAACATGGCTCTAACGTGGCAAACAGGACACTCGTGTCCAGCTTTTCACCAAGGCACTTCCGCTCCAGCAGCGTGTACTCGGCGTGTTCGCCTTCACGCAATTCGCCGCGAGCTGCCTCCTCGGTAGTGCCATCCGTCCGCACAAGCACAGCACCGACCATCGGGTTTGGCTTTCCGTCGTTGCGTTTCTCCGCTACGGACGAACGCATCACCTCGATGGCTTTCTCCATCATCGTGCGTGGGTCGAATTTCGCTTTTGTTACCGTGGTGGTTTGAACTAAAGGTAGCTGGCGGTACTGTTGACGACAATGGTGAATATCGTGGTCATCATCATGCTATACATCATCTACTTGATCACACCAATCAACTCGGTGCTGCTTCGCGTACCAATGTCGCGCTCGGCAAGAGCCTGGTTCAGCCGCCTTGCGGACGTACGCAGACGGTCCACCAGCACCACCTGCACAGACGACTCCCCGAACCATTCCATGGCGGCATCTTCGATGATGGCTTCTGTTAGCATCACGTGATGAACTGTGTACCGTGGTCTACGACTTATCGAGTTCGATCTTCTCGATCAGTTCTCTGCCAAACGACTGCTTCACAACACCCTTGTGCTGCAACCGACCAAGGATCATGGCAGGATGAGTATTGTACTGAGATGCAAACTCGAGAATCTTGTCAGTTGTTATCGGACGCTGTTTAAGCAGTTCTCGTTCGGCCTCAATTGGGAAAACCCACTTGACTGCAAACGCGTCTGCTTCGTCTTCCTTCATTTTGTCTCGGCCGGCGTTATCACCTTCCAGAAACACGTCCTTTTTACCGTGGAGCAAGATATGACCTGCCTCATGAAAGAAGGTGAACCAGAACACATCATTGCGCTTATGGCGTCCGGATAGCTGGATGAGTGGTGTATCATGCAGCCATCGTGCGCAGCCATTGAGCGGGGCCTTGTTGACACACGGGGTATAGACAACCTTAACCCCTGCGCTAAGACAGGTATTCTGAAGCTGTTGCAGGACGTCGGATGGATGTTCAGCCATGATCTCGCGCACGCGCTCGAGTGCTTCCTTGAAGGCTGACGCACGATACGGTTGTGCTTGCAGTTCTTCTGCCTGAAGTTCACCCTTACGTAACCAAGCCGAAATGGCGTGCGGCTCCTTAGCGCGCCTCAACGAGATCCGGAACGCCAACTTGAGTTCCTGTCGCAAATAGTAGTCTTCCCATGCCTGTGGTCCGCTCATTCCGAAGAACTCGCAGAGAGCCTCAGTCTTCTCATCCATTGTTGCCGCCTTGGGTAACCACCCCATCTTGATCATTTCTATCAAGGGGAACTTACCGGCCCAAGCGGCGGAAGTCCGCAGCTGCTCCTTGCGCTGTTCACGGGCACGGTATTCGTCAAAGGCGGACTGCAAATTCATCCACATATGGGCCGGGATTTTCAGCACATGCTCAAACTGTACCGCCATCTCTGGTGTAAGACTACTCGATCCGTTCAGCACGGCGATCACCGTCTTCTCCGGCTTACTTACGCGCAGCGCAAACTCCTTGAGCGACATATCCAACTCATCCAGCTTCTCCCTGAGGGTCTCCCCCGGGTGAAAGGCAACTGGTTGATGATATTGATTCAGACTGGTATTCATGGTGGTTGGTGCCGTCGCCGGCGTTTTCATTCGTGGTAGTCAGTGATCTCAAGTATGCGGATCGCCGTGATCGCCCTCCAGTTATAGGGACCATCCACAAGCGTTGGGATGGGATCCTCTTGGGGTTCAAAGATCAAACGATACGGCTGGTCAAGATCACATGCCCATTGCCCCTTGCGATTTGCTGTTAGTTCATGAAAGTGGCCGGGCAAGTGCCGCACATCTTCGAGCGTTTGCGCCGCCCGCAACATCACCAGCCGCTTGTGATAGATCGTTGCGCGCGACACTCCCATCTTCCGCTTGCACAGACCGAGGTCATTGGCTTGTTTCTCAAGCGCTTTCTTTGCGAAGGCGATATCCACTACGAATCTACGATATTTTTGGTTTACAGTTAGTGTATGTCAGTTTTCTCTTGTTTTTTTTCACATCGAGCTGCGCTTCTGCAGCAGGCTTGTATTGAATTGCTGCAGCGCCGCGCGCAGACGATCAACGAGCAGCACCTCCTGGTACGACGCACGCTCTCTCGCCGGCATATCCGGCGCAATGTCGGGTCCGTGTACGCACGCATACCCGCACTCGGCGAACCAGTCCAGGGCTATCTGTTCTATATCGGCTTCGTTAAGGGGCATGGGGGTTACTGGCGAAGATACTGCGATGCGAACTGCTCCATGACAGCGATGATGGTTGCAAAGTCGGGAGAATCTCCGAACAGCATGTTTTCTCTCATCTGCTCATAGTCGTGCAGCCATTGAGCGTGCTGGTTTTCGTCCGGGACCAAAGGCATATCTCGCGCGAACATTCGCGAGTAATCGACACCTTGAATATGATATAACATCATGCGATGCTGTACCACGCGTTCAAACAGCTCTAAATCGCCGACGGCTCGTTCTCCAAATCCTGCCCTGATCAGGCAGTATAGATCATAGAAATGACGTGATTGAGCAGGCCGGGGAATTCTTCCGTTTTCTCTGGTTAACTCTTCAAAGACATGGCACAGTTTCTCCAGGAACGTCCGCTCCGGCCGGAGTGCGACGACACTGACGGGATCCTCAGGAATGGAATCGGCGAATTGTTCGACGAGATACGACTGCACCGTGCGCGTCTCAGCCGGCCACCTATCGGCGCGTGTGCCGAACTCAAGTCTGACCGATGGACGAATGTATACCGGAGCCGGACCATCAATCACGGAGACGTATTCCAGCAGTAGCGTATCTCGATGCTTGGTTGCGTCATCAATGCGACACGTCCACAGAGGTGATCCGTCAGACAACCTAGGCGCATTCGAGAAGTACGGTGCCGCAACATTTTGAATCCAGTGTTCGAGTGATTGCTGGACAGCTTTCACATACTTCGATTTTGCGCTCCGTGTGAGACTACTCAGATCGTCAGGCACGGGTTTAACCCCGATGTACTCTCTGGCGACTACGATATCGACATCTTCAGAGAATCTCTCTATCAGTCCATAGGCCTTCGATAGAGAAGTACCACCTTTGAACGTCAGGTGGGCACTCGCGTCAGGAACAGAAAACAGAACTCTCAGTGCGCTACACACCATGTAGTCTTTCTCAACGCTCACAGCTGCAAGTCCGCATTTATCCGCCGTAATGGCGATAACATTTCGTCTCTGCGCAGCATCCAGATCCAGGAACGAGCTCATACGATGACCTGTTCGGATACAAGCGGTCGCAGCACGTGAACGATCCAGCCCGGTGCATGGACGAAGTCACGTTGAATCTGCTTGACGTCTTCATGACGCAGTCCACGCTGCAGGGTATGAATCATTTCTTCGGTGACGCGTTCCTTACCGAAGAACCGCAAAGCCTGAAACACAAGTCCGCTCACACGTCCTGCTGTAGCCATGTATCGCGGCGTAGTATGTTTGAGCAGAATCTCGCTCCGTCCGAGTACGATCCTTTGGGTACGTCCATCGGTTAGGTACACATGCTTCGCGGGCACCTGCGTAGACAGGCCCAGCGCATTGGCAGCCATAGCTCCACCCGGCTGAATTCGTACGGAATCACGCACAGCGATAGCCTCCACCACCTTCTCCACAGTTGGCGGCACTTCGCCGAACATCGGGTCAACAACCGGATAGACGTACAGACCCCATGCGATTTGGCGTATCATGCCCGAGGCCTTATACCGCTTCAAGGCCGATGCTACGGCATCCCTGGTACCTAGGTCGCTGAGCTGCGGGGGCGTAAAGACCCATCCCCTGCCACGCTCGTTGAGGTAGCTGAGCACTGAAGAGTCAACAGAAGATTTGTGCTTTCCCATATTTGACACAAATATACGGCAAAATATATGGCATATTTTCAACTCCAAAGCGAAATGCAGTCGCCCACTGCTTAAATCGCCCGATTTCCACTCAAATGGCAACAGTCTGACAATTATCGTACTTACGCCAAACATCCGTTTCCCACGCAATCAGCATTACGGGGTGCGAGGCCCGCTTCATCGCCGTGTACAAATCTGACTGCCTCGGCAAACTCGAGTTCACGGCTCCGCATCCGTGGGCGATCTGCTTTCGAGAAACTCAGGCATGGGGGGGGGCGTCACCCAACGCCATCCTGAAACTCCTTCAAAGACTTCCCAGCCTTCGTCTTCCATTCCACGCGCCCGTTCGACGACCGACCAAGCACGACTCCGGCCGCCGTCGATGGTGATGCGAATACGTAGTCCTGACTGAATCGCAACACTCCATCTTGGCTTGCAAGCACGCAGTTCTCTATCAGAGCCAGTCGCAGTTTCACGAGATAGTCATGGCACGACTTCACGTGATCACGAGCAGCGGTACTGCCCTCTCGAACGGTAAAGCCCTGCGGTGATTCGTATCCCCGTGCCTGTACGCCACGCGCAGACAGCAGGAACTCCGCGGATGGTCTCCGCGCCGGCTCGCTCTGCGAAAAGACATTGAGTCCGATCACGGGAAAACAGAGAAGCATTTCCGAAAGAAAGCCCTCTGCATCTGCTGCATCGGCTTCAGACATTGACGGCAGCTGCGG
>JBEIIK010000121.1:0-6497 GCA_040380835.1 Ignavibacteria bacterium
CGCACCCCAATGTTCCACCAGCGTTTATCGCATGGTGAGCCGGCCGGTATATAGACCCCTGGTTCAACAGTAATGATGCTGTTTGGCTTGAGTGGACCACCAGTGCCGGGATCGTGCACGTCAAGACCCAGGTAGTGGGAAGTACCGTGCATGAAGTACTCGCCCGCGTCTTCGGCTTTCTCGATGATTCCGAGCTCTAGGAGTCGACGCTGCACTACGGTCATCGCAGCCGAGTGGGGCGAACGGAACGGACTTCCGGCGCGGGAAGCCGCGATGCCTGAGTCCTGTGCTTCGAGCACAACATCATAGATGACACGCTGTTCCTTCGTGAACCTGCCCGTCATGGGGAACGTGCGGGTGATATCGGCGGTGTACCCGTGATACTCAGCGCCACAGTCTGAAAGGACAAGGTCGTTCCTTCCTGTCGTGCGGCGGTTAGTCGTGTAGTGCAGGATGCATGCGTTGTAATTCGAGCCGACGATCGAAGGGTAGCCAACATCCTGAGCTCCCAGGCGCTTGAAGGTATACTCCATCAGCGCTTCAAGCTCATACTCCTTCATACCGGGGCGAGCCCCCTTGATCATCGCCAGGTGACCATCAATACTGATGTCAATGGCCTTGCGCATCAAGCGCAGTTCACTGGTGTCCTTCACCTCGCGCATCGCACGCAGATAGGCGATCGGGGTCTTGAGCACGCAGGCCTGGTTGACCTCTTTGAGCCAGCGCTTGATCTCTCCCTCAGCATAGAGGTTCTTTGATGCAAGGGGCACACTGAGCGAGCGTGTTGGCAGCGTGGAGACGTGCAGGGTATCCGTGCGGCGGATAAGACTGTCCATGATCGGCCGCATGTCTTTTGTTACGATGGCGGTTTCAACGCCGAGATGCAGCATAGCTTCTGTCGGACCCATTGTTACGCCCTGCCATACTTCGTAGTCAGGCTTGCGCTCAGGAATGAACAGGATCTCGTTGAACACCCGCCCGTTGATCTCTACGCCGTCCTTGCTCAGCACCAGGACAGAACCCGGACGCGGCGAGCCGCACATGTACAGCATATCCGAGCTTTGACGATACTCGTAGTCAACATCATTCTGCCGATTGCGCACGTCAGCCGAAAGGATCACCGCCACAGTCCGTGGTGACATTACCGACAGCAGACGCTGGCGTCGCTCACGATACACGTGCGGCGCAGGTAGGTCGGCGTCGAATACTTCGTACGGAAATGTCTGGGCAACAGCTCCGAGCGAGCTCAGTAGCACGAGCACGATTGCAAGGGGCAGGCGGCGATAACTGGTATGCATGAAACAAAGTTAAGTTTCAGGTCTCAGGTTTCAGGTTTCAGGTTTCAGGTTGTTGTTGTGGCCACTCCGTGTCTCACCTCCGGTGTCTCACGCCGAAGGCGTGTCTCACGGCGCAGCCGTGTCCCACCGCAGGTGTCCCACGAGCGCAGCGAGTGTCTCACTCCGTGTCTCACGGCGCAGCCGTGTCCCACCGCAGGTGTCCCACGAGCGAAGCGAGTGTCTCACTCCGTGTCCCACGAGCGAAGCGAGTGTCTCACTCCGTGTCCCACTCGCGCAGCGAGTGTCTCACTCCGGGTCCCACGAGCGCAGCGAGTGTCCCACTCCGTGTCTCACGGCGCAGCCGTGTCCCACGAGCGAAGCGAGTGTCTCACTCCGTGTCCCACTCGCGCAGCGAGTATCTCACACCGCAACGCACGCCGTCATGGCATCAACACGGCGCGCGCCGGCTTCGATCAGGGCTGTTGCGCAGGAATTGATCGTTGCGCCAGTTGTAAGGACGTCATCGACGAGGACGATGTGACGCCCCCTGACAACTCCGGGATAGGGCACAGCAAACGCTTCTCGTACGTTGTCCTGCCGGTCATGCTGGTCGAGCGACGTCTGCGTGGGCGTGTAGCGGCTTCGTACAACCATAGACTCGTCAAGCAGCTGAAGGTCACGCGTCTCAGCAAGCCCCCTGGCCAGGAGATGAGCCTGATTGTATCCGCGTTCACGTCGGCGTGCAGGGTGGATCGGCACACCGGCAATAAGGGCCTCAGCTGGTAAGTCCAGCATATCTGGATGCTGTGCCATCAGGCGACCAAGCTGCACGGCCAGATTTGCACGACCACCGTACTTGATGGCGTAAATGACGGCGTCGATACGCGAGGTGCGACCAACGGCCCAGCACGAGGAGATCCGCATAAGCATGAAGTCGTCCGCAGGCACATGCCGCTGCACGAGCACTTCAATGGCCGGACCATAGGGTGCTGGCTGTTCCCGGGCAAGCCAGGCGTTACTGACGCTGGGCAGAAGCGTTTCAGCCGGCCCAATGTACGAGCCGCTCAGCAGGCAGTGTCGGGGGTAGATAACCTCGACCACGATCTGCAGCGATTTGTCGATGAATGTTCTCATGAAGAACCATGAGCATCATCGGGGAAAAACGTGACGCTACCGGTTGCCCGATTCGTTGACGAATTGCAGGCGTGATTCGATCTCCGTCGGCAAGGCCGGCGTATGCTTCGAAGGAACGAGGTACGACGAGAGCGACGTCAGATCGTCAAAGACGCGCTGGCGCACCGTGGTTTGCATGAGGTAGTCATGTCCTGAGGAGCCCCCTGTACCAACACGCATGCCGATCATTCGGCTGACCATCATCGTATGACGGTAGCGCCAGAGCGAGACTAACCGGTCGAGCTCAATGATCGCATCGACGAAGCGATAAGGAGTTTGCAGCAGGGGGCGATCCCTGTAGGTAGAAATAAACAGGGTTGCCAGTGTAGCGCGCTGCGAGATGCGCCGGATTCCCTGGGTGCGCAGTTCGGCGTATTGATCCGAGTCAAACAGTGCCAGGAAGCCGCGTTCGTTCGTGTCGATCTGTTCAAGTGCCGATGACGGATCCGTATGCTCGGCCTCGGAAAGCGACCGGACTTCGGCGCGGTCATTGTCGAGCATTGACTGTACCGACAGCTTGTAGGCATCCCAGAATGCGTAGCCGCCCTGCTCCATGAATGGCATCTGCTCCAGCCAGCGCTCAACTGCGGCAAACAGCGTTGTGCTGGCAGCGGCTTGATCGAGTTGCCGAAGCTGCTCCGGAGTGAACGGCTCGGTGTAGTGACGCAGCACGCGCTTGGACTCCGGTAAACCCAGCCGACGTTCGAGAATCCGCCACTGCAGTGATTGAAAGCCGCTGGCGGGATTCAGAAATGCTCGAAACTCCATGAATTCGCCCGGCGTCATCGTCTCGATCAGCGTGAACTGCTGCGCCAGGTGTTCCATGATCCTGTTCACCCGCTGCACACGTGCAAGACACACGGCCACATCCGATTCCGGAACGTACGGCCGGTCGAGCAGTGTGATCACCGAATCGAGTTCGAACAGGACCTGTTTAAACCATAGTTCGAAGGTCTGATGCGTGATGATGAAGAGCATCTCCTCGTGGGCAGGAGCCCCGTGCTTGGAGCTCTCCAAATGTTGAGCGCTGAGTACCGCATCAAGGGCAAGGTAGTCGGAGTAGTAAAGCATCGAAGAAATTACTGAATTACGGAATTACGGAATTACGGAGTTACGGAATTACGGGTACTGGGTACTGCCGTCATTCCTGCGAAAACAGGAATCCATCTATGATCGTGTGTAACCATTTTGCACGTTGAGGATTTCCATGTTTTGCGAATGTTTCGAGTGAAAAAAGTTTAGATTCACCAGACATTACTTATCGAGACCACTCATGAGCAACTCTCTACGCCATCTCCTCATTGCGTTTTCGTTCATCGCGCTGGTCTCCTGCGCGCCGTTCGTCGATCCCGCAGACCCGGATTACACCGAAACGGTGCGCACGACCATTACTGGACGTGTGATCGACGAGGCGGGCAAGTCTGTTCAGGGGGCTGTGGTCAGTGGCCATGGTGCCTCGACAACGACTAATGCCAACGGTGTCTTTGTTCTGCAGAATGTTGCAGTGCCGTCGACTCGGGCCGTCGTCATGGTAGCCAAGGCAGGGTACTTCAACGGAGCGCGGGCAGCATTTCCATCGGCGGGAAAGACCACCACAGTCATGCTCACACTCCAGGAGGCAAAGGTCACCCAGACAGTAAGCGCTTCATCAGGAGGCAAGGTAGCGGTTGGTTCGGCCAGCGTGACCCTTCCTGCCAATGGTTACGTTGATGCCCAGGGGCGCAGTTACTCGGGTTCGGTCAATGTCGCTGCCCGGTATCTCGATCCGCTCTCGGCAAACTTCTACGACAGCTTCTCGGGCGACATGGCGGCTCTTCGTGCCGATGGATCGTCCACCGAACTCGTCTCCTACGGTGTGCTGCGTGTCTTGCTGACAGGTACGCAGGGTCAGCCCCTTAACCTCGCCAGCGGTGCTCAGGCAACACTGGCGTATCCCGCTACCGGCTCCACTGCATCCGAGATCCCACTCTGGCACTTCGATGAGAAGCAGGGAATATGGGTCGAAGAGGGCAAGGCCACGTTGACCGGTGGGCAATACGTGGGAACCGTAACGCACTTTACCGACTGGAATCTCGACGTACCGGGAGCTCGCCGCGCCTTCATTGAAGGTCGCGTAACGTGCGGAGAAGACACGCCCCTTGCCGGAATCGTTGTGGACATTGGCCAGGTCTCGGCAATCACGGATCAGGATGGTATGTACCGTCGTCGTGTTCCGGCAGACTTTGCGTTTGATGTTCAGGTCAGGGGTAGTCGCAATGAAGGCGTTTCAGCAGCTCCCTCAACAGTCGGGCCGATCACCGAAAGTCAAACGCTCCGCAAGGATATCGTTGTATCGCCATGCCCGACGCTTCTGCAGGTGCAAATGGTTGACTGTAATGATGCGCCGATCGGTGGCTTCCTGCAGGTGATCACACCAACGGGCGTGAAGGTGGCCTCGGCCACTACCGGCAAGATCGTGGTAACTGTCCCGGCCGGTGTTGCGCTCACGCTTGAAGGATACAGCACCGATGGCCGCACGATCACGTCAACACCGGTTGCCCCGATCGCCGGAGGTGCGCTCTTTGACGCCGGCACTGTAAAGGCCTGCGGCGGTGTTGAAACGAAGTTCACGGAGTTCTCCCTGCCGAACGGTCAGTCGGCACGCTATGTGGCTCTCAACACCATGGGCAACCGCGTTGCCGTGGTCACCCAGAACACAGTGTTCGCCTACGATGCTTCAACAGGTTCCCAACTCTGGAGCGCGGCCATTCAAGGAACTCAGGTCTATCCAACATCCGTTCGTTTTGTCGCCGGTGATCAGCGGGTCGCATTGTCAACGACCAAGTCAACGACGTTCTATGACGCTGCAACCGGCCAGGTCACGTCAACGGTAACGGTCAACGGACGGCACCAGGTGACGTCGGATGGACTGACGGTATTCGTACTTCCTTCGGACACACCGGCAGTCTCTCGCATCGACGAGTACGATGCCTCAACAGGCACCCAGCGCCGTCAGGTAACACTCGCCGTTCCTGTTGGAAAGGGGCTCAACCTCATGGGCATGCAAGGTGATGCTCTTGCTGTTGTGCAGACCTATTCGCCAATGGCGATCCACACAGTTGATCTTGCGTCAGGAGCTATAGTGCGCACGTTCACGGGGCTTGTCGACTCATCAGGCGCAAGCACCCTCGGCGAGTCCTCGAACCTCTCCCCATCAGGGAAGGTGATCGTAGTGTCCGGGCGTCGTGACCCGACCGGTTCGTCGACTTCCTTTGTCGATCTGATTACAGGTACCGAGATATCGGCCATTACAAGAGGCGCCTCCGTCTTTGCCATTTCTGCCGATGATGCACAGTTCGTGTCCAGGGCCTTTACCAACGGTGCTCCGGCAACCCTCACGGAACTGCGCACACAAAAGCTGCAGCGTATCCTTCCGATCGGATCTGCAACAGACTACCCGTCAGCCTTCTCCTTCAGTGCCGATGGGTCGATCCTTGCCGGTGTAACCGGTGGCAACTCTCAAGGGGGCGCGCCAGGCGGCGGCTCGAAGGTGAGAGTGTATCAGGTGAAGTGACGGAGGTACGGAGTTGTAGAAATACAGATCGACATGTAACCAATATTATGTTGTGGATTTATTAGCCCCGGGCCTTGGCCCGGGGTATGGTGTGAGCACGCAATGATCGAATTGAGATAGTGACGATAAATATTAGCCCCGGGCCTTGGCCCGGGGTGGAAAATGGTGTAGGCGCGTGATATCGAACGATCATTATAAGCCCCGAGCCTTGGCCCGGGGTGCGCGATGACGATAAACGTGGTTGACGGTCAAACGCGTGGATCCCCGCTTTCGCGGGAATGATGGTGTCACTCGTCACTGGTCACTGGTCACTGGTCACTCGTACCTAACATCACTCGTCTTAAACACCGCCGTCTTCACGACCATATCGTGCAGGGCCTGGCGGTTGCGGCCGAGAGCAAGGAAGCAGCCAATGAACAGGACGAAGCCTATCGTCGAGGCGGCGCCACTAATAGCACCCGACAGGATTGAGATAAGCGGCAGGATGGCGATCA
>JBEIIK010000122.1:0-6454 GCA_040380835.1 Ignavibacteria bacterium
GACCATAGACTTGCCATGAACATCATCGAAAGGATGAAGTATGGCACACCGTATCATCATACTGTTTACCACAGCAGTGGTATTGGCATTCCCAAGCAGGGGGCTGGCACAGCTCCAACTGCAGTCGCACGTCATCGGGTGTGGCGGAGGCATTGAGGTCTGCGCTACACCGGGCGACGTTGCTCTGTCCGGTACGCTCGGACAGATCGTCAACTCAAGCAGGTTCTCTTCAGGGTCCGTCCTTCTCTTCGAAGGCTTTTGGGTCCCGTGGCAGTTCGAGATTGTTTCAGTCGGATCGCTCGGCGAGTCAGTCGACCATCTACGCATCTATCCGAACCCTTTCTCTGTGCGATTGGCGGTGCATGTTCCGAGCGCACTTCGTGGGGAGATATCCATCGTTATGTATACGATGGCCGGTCAGCGTGTTCGCGAGGTGCGGACACACGCCACCGACCATGCGGAGACGATCGTAACAATTGATGCACAGGATGACAACGCAGTGAGTCTTCCAGCTGGCGTCTACGTAATTGAAGTACGTGGCGAGGTCAGCGATGGACTCCCCGTGCGGATGCATCAGATCGTTCATCTTGTTCACTAAGACCACACCACAATCAGGAAAACCAACCATGAAAACTCTCATCTCAAAAAAGTCATCATTCGTCCTTTGCATTATCATGCTACTATCGGCCGGGGTCGCCTATGCTCAGATGCCCCGTGTTATCTCGTACCAGGGGTTGCTCACTCAGCCAAGTGGCGAGCCTGTCACTGACGGCAGTTATCAGCTCGTCATGCGGCTGTTCAATGCTGAGTCGGGTGGGACACTGCTATGGGAGGAGAACCACACAACACTCGTCAAGCGCGGACTCTTCAACATATATCTTGGCGAGCAGGTCTCGTTGACAAGCGTCAATATGTCCGGCCAGCTGTTTCTCGAGACAGTTATCGTCGGCGGTCCCGTTTTTCCACGAAGCCGGATAGCCATGGTCCCCATGGCGATGAGGTCAATACTTGCTGACAGTGCTACCACGCTCTCACAGGGGGCGAATGGTTTTGTCAAGTCATTGAATGGATTGCAGGGCAACGTTCAGATCCGGGCTCGAAATGGCATTTCGATAAGCCAGAACGGAGATACGCTGGTTATGCAGTCAACCCTTCAGCCTACCGGTGTTCAATCGATGTACAGTCCGGACAATACTATCCGCATTTTCAGCGGCAATGGTCCCAATGCCGGTGTTGACGTGCGCGACGGTGCGATAACGCAGGCAAAGCTTGCACCAGGCGCCGTGGGTCAGAACGAGCTTGCAAACGGAAGTGTTACGTCCTCAAAAATTGCAGCCGGCACGATTCCCTCTGCGTTACCTCCCATTGGTGCCGCCGGTGGTGATCTGACTGGTACCTATCCGGCCCCTTCGGTTGCCGTCGGTGCAATCTCCGCCCAGAAGCTGGCAGATGGTGCGGTCAGCACGATCAAGCTCGCCGATGCCGCAGTTAGCGGACCGAAGATTCTGGATGGAGCAGTTACCACTGCAAAGCTGGCCGACGGTTCGGTATCGAGTACCAAGCTAAGTCCTACGGGCGTCACGCCCGGAACGTATGGGAACGAGCTGAACATCCCGCAGATCACTGTAGATGACCGCGGACGCATCCTCTTTATCTCGAACCGCTCTGTTGGAGACTTCCCGTACATCGTCCCGGCAGGGGGCGACCTAACGGGGACCTATCCAGCCCCTTTCATTAGAATCAATGCCATCACGACACCAAAGATCCTCGACGCGGCGGTCACAACGGAAAAGATCGCTCCAGGGGCTGTCGTCAATGGTCGGATCGCAGACAACGCCATAACTAGTATGAAGATCGCTGACCGGACAATTGCCAGTCTTGATCTTGCGCCCGGTACGATCCCGACCACGTTGCCACCAAGTGGCTCGGCAGGGGGCGACCTGGCTGGTAGTTATCCCAACCCGACGCTGGCAACCGCTGCTGCTACCGGGTCGAGGATGGTCAATGCCATCAAGTCTGCCGCGCAGGCCATGGATCCGAACATCAACACTGCTCAGAACATTGTGGTGCTTGATGCCGCCGGACGTCTGCCATCATCACTGATCGCCGAGATCGGTGATGTCAAATACTCCAATGCAACGGCGAACCGTAAGGGGTGGTACCGACTGAACGGTCAGACCATTGCGTCTCTTCCGAGCGTAGCGCAGGCCAAAGCAGCTATTCTTGGGTTCACAGGAACGCTGCCGGACACCCGAGACCGTGTGATCAAGCACCGCGACGAACTTGGTATCGGTGGCCATGGAACCGAGGAGCTGGGATCGACAACCGGTTTTAATGACTTTACGATCTATCAGGAGAATCTTCCACCGCTGTTTGGCTGGACGTCTCCAAGTGGGGGCCATACACACCAGGTGCTGGATCCGGGTCACAGTCACACATTCAGTTATGGTACAGAACCTGACGATGCCGGACCGCCGGCAAGCTTTGATGAGATCACGACGATTCCCGGCCCTACGCCCGGGGCAATTGAACCAGCACAGACCGGAATTGAGCTTGGCTACGACGGTGAGCACATGCACGAAGTTGTGGTCAATGACTGGGCTCCGATGATACCGATCAACAATCGCCAGGCGAGTGTTAATCTCAACGCGTTCGTCTTTCTAGGCTATTGAGTCTACCCGACGCCTGTCGTCCTGACTGGAGAATGTAACCCGGTCTTCGATACACATTACAGCGGTGAGCCCACCCACGCTGCGGCGGAAGATGTTCTTCCACGCTCCGTGGGTGGGCTCATTATGTTGATAACTATTCACCCTGGGGCTTTGCTCTTTACGTATTATTGCCGAGGCAGTCTTGAGCCGTCCTCCGTACGTTTCCAAAAAAAAGTTTTCCACAGCTTGACGTAAATGTATTCACAAAAACATCACGTCAAAGCCGTAGTCAGTTTGGATAATGCAGTAGCGTGTCATAGATTGTAGGTGATTCGAAAGGTACCGGAGCAGCGAATGCGGCAAATTTGTACGCTATTGCTGGTTGGTCTAGTCACGCTAGTCCATTCAGCCAACTCACAACCCAGACTTACTTCATCCGTGATCGGATCAGGAGCGTCGTTGCTGTCGTCCTCGGGAGCAGGCTCGGCAGCGCTCTCGGGCACCGTCGGACAGGTTGTGATCTCAGCGCAGGTCCGATCCAACAATTCCGCCTTGTATCAGGGTTTCTGGGTCCCGTCCCGATTTGGAGTCGTGGGCGTAGAAGACCAGACCGACGAGCAGCCAATAGCTGAGTTCGGCAACTATCCCAACCCTTTCACGACGCACACGACGATCAAGTTTGCGACACCTGTCGACGGACGGGTGACGATCCGTGTTTACAATCTGCTTGGCGAGCTTTTGCGGACAGTAACGGCTGAGGTTTCAATGGCCGGTTCGCAGGATGTTCTCCTGCATGCTGTGGACGACTACGGGGTTCCATTTCCGGCGGGCACGTACATGTACGAGGTCGAGGGGACGCTTGTCTCGGGCCGTGCATTCCGCCGTTCGCAGCCCCTTACCATCACTCGATAATGAACACATATCTGGTCAGAACCATGAACCGATTTCTTCGCCCTTGCCTTGCCCTGCTCTTTGTGCTGGGCGTCATGGCAGCTGCCGTCCAGGCAACCTATGCGCAGATCGAGCGTCAGATAAGCTATCAGGGCTTATTGACGCTGCCGACCGGCCTGCCTCTGGATGACGGAAGGTACGATCTTGTCTTGCGCATGTACGATGCGCCCACGGGGGGCAACTTGCTGTGGGAAGAGACACAGGGAACCACCATTTCCAAGGGTCTGTTCAACCTGTACCTCGGGGCCGTTGTACCTCTGACTGGTGTTGACTTCTTTAACACGCAGGTCTATCTGGAAACCGCTCTGGCCGGCCAACCGCCGTTTCCTCGCACGCGACTGGCGGTAGTACCCTATGCCATACGAGCAGAGCGTGCTGGTCTGGCCGACAGCATCAGCATTTCGGCCAATGGCTTTGTGCGATCGCTCAATGGTGCAGAAGGTAGGCTTGTGATCAACGGACGTAACGGTGTTGCCGTAACGCGCACCGGCGATACCATCCACATCGAGTCCACGATCACGCTGCAGGGAATTCAAAACCTCACCAGCCCCGAAAACACGATTCAGATCGTCAATCCAAACGGGCCGAATACGACTGTCGATGTACGCGACGGCTCTATCACGGCGGCTAAGATCGCAGACAGTGTCATAACAACTGCTAAACTCGTTGATAGTCTGATCACGACGGTCAAGATCGCCGACGGGGCGGTCACGCTCACCAAGATCGCACCCGGAGTGATACCGACATCCCTTCCTCCGCGCGGTCCTGCCGGAGGTGATCTCGCAGGGACGTATCCGAATCCAACCATTGCGCTTGGTGCGGTAACTGGTCCAAAGCTTGCTGATGGTTCGGTCTCAAATCTGAAGATCACTGACGGTGCGGTAACGACGCAAAAAATCGCCGACAATTCGATTGTCACATCAAAGGTTGCTGACGGTGCAATCACTGCAGCCAAATTGAGCAACTCTGGCGTAACAGCTGGTACCTATGGGGATGTCGTCAACATTCCGCGCATCACCGTTGATGACAAGGGACGTGTGACCTTGCTCTCGGTGGTTCCGCTGACCAACTTTCCCTTTATCGTTCCAGCAGGGGGCGACCTGACGGGCTTGTATCCTAACCCGCAGATTCGCACCAACGCTGTGACTACAGATAAGATCCTCGACTTCAACGTAACCACGCCTAAGATCGCGGACTTCGCCGTTACCACGCCGAAGATTGCCATTGGTGCAGTGCGTTCAGAGCAGGTCGCCGATGGATCGATCGCTGCGTTTGACCTTGCTCCCGGAACGATCCCGACCACGTTGCCTCCAACGGGTCCTGCGACCGGAGACCTGGCCGGTACTTACCCGGCACCAATTCTCGCAACAACGGCCGGTGCTGGATCGCGTATGGTCACCGCACTCAGGACGAACTTCCTGGCTGGTGATCCGAACGTCAACACGCCGAATAACATCGTGATGCTCAATGCCAGTGGACAGTTCCCGGCGGCGAACGGATCGCTGATCAACAACCTTAACGTCAATAACGTCGGTTCTGGCACCTTGGCAGTTCAGTTCGGCGGTACGAATTCTTCAGCCCCGCTCAACAACAATCGCGTAATGGTCTCTAACGCCGGCCGGATCGTTGAAGCGGCGCAACAATCTGCCGGACAGTTTTTGATTGGCACCGGAGCTACAACGGCTCCTGCAGTGGGCCAGATCGTTGCCGGTACGGGCATGACGGTCACCTACTCCTCGCCTAACATCGTCATCGCCTCGACGACGCAGCCAGGCACGTTAAATGATCAGACATTGCGCTGGGACGTGGTTTCCAACGCGTGGGTGCCGACGAGCAACATTCTCTCCTCGGCTGCGGGCAACCTGACCGTCAACGGTAACGCAACGCTTGGCGATGCTGCCGCAGACATCGTTCGTATGAACGCCTCTGCTGTGGGCATTCCGAACGTTCCAACCTCTGCATCGTCCTCGAACGTGGTTGTGCGCAACCCTGTCTCCGGGAATCTTGAAGTTTCGACGGCGATCTATTCGACATCTTCGCTGCCTCTGGCTGCTAATACCGCAGTTCGTACCAATGCGACAGGACAGCTTGAGTCTGTGGCGCTGACCAACGGACAGATTCTGGTCGGATCCACTGGCGCTGCTCCTGTTGCTGCTACGATCACCGGGACAGCAAACCGCGTGATTGTCACCAACGGGGCTGGCTCCATCACATTGAGTACACCGCAGGACATTGCCACGACGAGCAACGTCAACTTCAACTCGGTAACTACAGCTAACAATGCTGTCATCGGCACAAGCCTGAACGTTGTTGGTGCAGCTACAGTTGGTGGTACACTCGGCGTCACGGGTGCAACAACACTGAGTAGCTCACTCACGCAATCGGGAGGCCAGGTCACCTTCAACGGCAACGTTGACGCTAACAGCGGACTCGACGTTATCGGTGCAACAAGTATGAACGGAACGCTTACGCAGTCTGGCGGACAGGTGACGTTCAGCGGTAACGTTGATGCCCTTGGCGGTCTGGATGTTGCCGGTCTCACAACGATGTCCGGTGCTGTTACACAAACAGGTACAGGCCAGGTAACATTCGGCGGAAATGTCGATGCAAACAACGGGCTCGATGTTACCGGTGCTACCACTCTCACGGGTAATGTGACGCAGAGTGTCGGTACAGTGACGGTTGGAGGTGCAACGACGTTCAACAATACATTGACACAAAATAGCGGTCAGGTGACCTTCAACGGCAACGTCGATGCAAATGCAGGCCTTGATGTGTTCGGGGCGAATCTCACCGTAGGTGGTGCAAACTTCACGGTCAATCCTGCCAATGGAAACGTTGCTACAAACGGA
>JBEIIK010000123.1:0-6225 GCA_040380835.1 Ignavibacteria bacterium
CCCTCCACTTCTGGCACGACAAATCGGCTTCCTCGTGCGAAGTCGATCTCTATCAACAGCTCGCCGGCGCTCATGTTGAATGTCACCGTCTTTACGTACCACGGTGCTTCGATGTTCAATGCCTGTTCAAACAGTTTCTCTGTCACCTTGTTCTCCCGTTTCTTGCCTACAAACTTCTATCTTACCCACCCGATTTTCAATTGACCCCTGATTACTGATTACTGATTACTGATTACTGATTACTGAGGACTGAGAACCGGGGAAAGGGTGATCAGTAATCAGTAATCAGTAATCAGTAATCAGTAATCAGTAATCAGTAACTACTTCCTCGACTTCTTCACCTCGATCTGAACGGTACGGCTTAGAAACCGTTCTTCGGGTGTTTCGTAGGACTCGATGCCCGGTGGGAATCGGTCTGTGGTGATATCATTGCACTGGATATCGACGCGCTTACGGAGGTACTTGCGGATTGTGTTGCACACCGACTCAGCGCGCTTCTGGGAGAGCTTCTTGTTGAAGTCGGCATTACCAAGCATATCGGCAAAGCCGCGCACAACAACCGTTGAGCCGGCCGGGACGTTTTCGACGAAGTTCTTTATCTGTTCTTCAGCGATAGCCGAGATCTCATCACTGGCAACTTCGAAGAGTGTGAGCGTGAGACGTTCAAGCTCAATGTTGGCCGTGTCTTTCTTCACGGCGAGCCTGGCCGTGGCACTTGCCGAAGAGCGGCGGATACCATTGACAGAAAGATCGACTTCGACAGGCTGTCCGCTGGCCATTTCATCTGCTGTAGCGATGGTTAGATCCTGCGTGACCGTTTCGGGGAGCCCCTTGCCGGACTTGGAGAAGAGTGTTTTTCCGCCAGTACGGGCCTCAAGCTTCCAGTCCGTGATGTACTGCGTGCTGGTGCCGTCCGGGTCGAACTGCAGACGTGGTGGATCCACGGTACGCGCTTCGTTGAAGCGGCGCTTGGCTACAGACGCCAGCAGAGCCAGGTCTGACGAGGATATCTCCACACGTCGGTTTTCAGCATAGCCTTCCTCGGAGAGACGGCGCGTGATACGGTCGGGCGCGCACGAGGTGGCAGGAGGAACGATCGTGATGCGGCTCGATTCGATTCCCCAGACACGTGTCAGATACTCACGAACGGCCTGCGCACGTTGCTGGGCAAGGTTACAGTCCGAATTCTCCGTGGTCGGATCTGCCGTACCGCGCAGTTGAATGGTCATTGTCGGAGTGTTCTTCAGTCGCTCACCCAGGATATTGAGGATGTCCCGGTGAACGGCCGTTGTCCGCGGCGCTACTGCCTTCATGTCAAACTCTTTGGCCGAGCCGATCTGACGGTATCGGGGGGAGATCGTGATGGACTGTGCATCGAAGAACATAGCCGGCAGGATCGGCAGCGCTTCGGTGACGAACTGGGTGGAAACATTGATCGTGAAGACATCCTTTGTTGCGCCACTGGCCTCGACAGCGAGTGCCTTGATCGATGCGTTTATCACCGGTGCTTTGGGAAGAAAGACAGTATCTGTTCGGTAGGATCGCTCGGTGATCACAACCAGCTCGGGATCAACCACCGTATCGATGGCAATGCGCTCGGGTCCGCGCGTACGGTACTCTTCGGCGTCCGGAGCAATACGCACGATAACTGAATCGATGAAATCTTCACGACGCCGTTCTACCGGCATAGGTGGTTCAGGTGCGTTCAGTGTGAATCCAACGCTTGCACCCAGTCGAAGTGAGTTCGTTCGCCAGCTTAACCCTGTAAGATTGTCTGATGATGCGATTGTATAGAGCAGTTCCGGCGTTATCACGACCGAATGGTTTTCCGTCATTGGAAGGTCGACTCCTAAACCCACGACAATTCCCATCTGACTTGAGTTGACGCCCTGCAGTTCGACGCCGGTCGAGACATTGCGCGAGCGGCGGCCATTCTCGAACGTGCCGGTTCCGGGAACGATCAGGTCCTCTTGCTGCGAAAAGGTCGCTCCCGTGAGCGTACCGATTGAGACGCCAGCCAACAGCCGCACCGGATTGGCTATGCGGAAATCAGCAAGCACCTCACCACCGATATAGCTCATCGAGGTCGTTAGAGTTGACCGTGTCAGACCATCGGTAGCACCAGTGACGAAGATCGACTGCTCACGTGAGAACTCACCGGTCACAGGCATGAACGTGCCGCGAAGGTTCAGGCGTAAAAACTTTGTGATCTCCTGACGGAGCAGTGCTGAGACCGACAATGAAATCGCCGATGTGCTTTGATAGGGCTCGCAGCACATGGGTGCCTGCGGCAGCTGAAAACTGGCATCATGCAGGAGATAGACACCGTGCGCAGAAGCCCCCACCTGCGTGAGCCAGATATCCTCGGGTGTTGTGACCTTCCACCACTGGGCATGAGCCGACGCGCTGAGGAAGACCAATCCGATAATTGCAGACAGCAATACACGCAGGATCATGGGTTGCCCCCTTCCATCAGAAGAGTCGAGACCGTCTGCAGCGAAGTCGATAGCGTGGCAAAGGTTACCCCGCTGAGCAATGATGACGGTATGAAGCGTTCCATGTGTCGGGATGATTCTTCGGATGCATTGGTGCGATCGCTCCAGATCAAACGGCCCTGCAGGTCATAAAGGTTCAGGTACGCCGGAGCCGATTCTGCAAGCGCGCAGACCACACGCACGCCACCGACAGCCGCTCGCGCGGCAATTCCTAGTGGTCCGCCTAGGGAATTATACATTCTAGGCCCATCGCCGGCGCGGCAGATCCCCCGCACCAGGATAGGGTCACTACGGGTTTCGATCCGCGTGCCGGGACCGGTTCCGATCTGATCGATTCTGTCGAAACTCACCCGAGTGATACTGTCCTGTCCCAGGGTGGCCTGAAAGGAAACAGTAAGAAGAGTCTGATCGACCGAATCCAGCGGCAAGGTGCAAATCAGGTACTGGATACTTCGGTTGATCCCATTTGAATCAGCAACTGTCACATCGCTGATCGAGGTAAACGGCACCGACGACGTCGTGCGGAAAAGCATAGATGGATCGTACGCAAGACGCAACCGGACGCTGTCGATTTCGGCAAGTCCAAGGAACTGGGACCCCTCAGTGCGGATGGTAATCGTGGTTGTCTGTTCTATGTCAAGCGTATCTCCGCTGGCCAGGAATCGCACAAAGGAAGGGGGCGGAGGGGCCACTGAAAAGCGCTCGCTCGTATCGGCCTGCAAAACGATCGGCAGAACCTGCCAGACGCGCGCCGTCGCATCACGGGACGCCGTCAGCAGACGATCACCGGCGTTTGACCATCGCACCAGTCGCACATCATTTCCGTGTTGGAAGTTGGCAATTGTCGTCGAACGATTTAGGTCATGTACGCGAGCAAAATCATCGTCTGACGCTCCGGCAAGTAGCGTCCCGTCAGGTGAAAAGTTCACCATGCGAACTGGTCCACCATAGTTGGCAAACGTATGTGTGCGCAGACCGCTATCAGCCCTCCAGACCGTGACCGAGGAGTCTGACATACCAACGGCCACGAGGTTTCCATCGGGCGAAAACGCCACTGAACGCACGCCCTGCTTGGGATCTGCTGCATTCCAGACTTCGACGCCCGTAGCAACATTCCACATGCGGATACTGGCATCTCCACCGATGGAACACACACGAGAGCCATCGGGACTATATGCCGCCGAGATCACACCACTGAGGTGACGTCGAAACGCCAGAGGGAGTCCAGCCGAACGACCGTGGATGCGGGCTTCATCAGCACTGAGGACAACGCGCGAACCATCACTGTTAATCGCGATATCAAGCAATGTGGACCCGGCATTGTGGGTTGCACGAGCGGCCATGTTCGGAAGGTTGAACACCCTGACGCGATCATCATCGCACTTTGTGAAGAGCCATGATCCCGTTGGATCAAGCTCAACCTTCGTTACGGTCCTGGGATGAGTTAACGTCAATGCGACGGTGTTGGAGGCAACATCGACAACCTCGGCAGTGGCCTTGTCGGACCCCGTCACGATCCGTGATGAGTCGGCACTCCAGCGCACCGTGAAGTATTCGTATCGTCCCGTGGGAAGGTTCTGAAGGGGCTGATTCGAGCTCGCATTAGCATCCCAGATGTGGGCCTCAGCCGCAACGCTGACGACCCTTGTATTTGCAGGGTTCCACCATGCATCGGCAACAGGCCCGCGGTGGCCAGTGTATAAGACCTGGTCGGCAGCACCGGGAGGACGCAGCTGTGAGACGCGCACACGATAGTTCGTTCCGGGAGCTATGGATTTGATGCTCCACGCATAGGAAAGCCCCTTGGCACTGTCAGCGATGCCATTCCACGACCTACCGTCGTTTGAGGTGTAGTCCAGGCGCACGGCGATGGTGTCATCGACACCGGTCCAGGTGATCTGCACAACTGTATCTCTGGTGGTGTAGTACGTGATACCACCAACAGGTGCTGTAAGCATCAGGACGGGGTCCTGGGCCATCAGCGACGCACCTGCGAGTAGACCAAGCAGCGTGCCCACAACAATTCGAATCATTCTCCCATCCCCGGAAATGTTGGGCGTAAATCTACGATAACACGGTAAGATTGTCCCGTTGTTTTCGGCCCGCTAGAAAGGGGCTGCACCATCACCGATCATGCCGGCATCGGGAGGCACGTCAAAGGCATCTCGGTGGAATGTCAGATCATGGAATGCGGCAAGTTCTTTCTGGTAGAACAGGCGTACGTCGCCGGTCGGACCGTTCCGCTGCTTGCCCACGATGATCTCGGCAATGTTCTCGGTAGAGCGTCCGTCATCAAAGGCCAGTATCTTGTAGTACTCGGGACGGTGAATAAACATCACCACGTCGGCGTCCTGCTCGATGGAGCCCGATTCACGAAGGTCAGAGAGCATGGGACGCTTATCGGCCCGTGCCTCGAGCGTGCGGTTGAGCTGCGATAGAGCAACGACAGGAATATTAAGCTCCTTGGCTACGGCCTTCAGGGCATGCGAGATCGTCGAGATCTCACGCTCGCGGCTCTCGGCACGCGGAGCATGCATGAGTTGCAGGTAGTCCACCATGACCATATCGATACCGTGTTCCATCTTCATGCGGCGGCACTTGGCACGGAACTCGACCGGTGACAGGGCCGCGGAATCATCAATGAAGATCTTGGCATTCATCAGATCATCAATGCGCGTAACGATCTCGTGCATTTCCTGACTCGACAGCCGTCCGCTGCGCAGCGACTGCAAGCCGACCTGGGCATCGGCTGAGATCAGTCGCAGCACGAGCTGCTGGGCTGACATCTCGAGCGAGAACAAACCGACGGCCTTGCCGCGCCGGGCCGCCTCGCGCGCGACCGAGAGTGCAAAGGCGGTCTTGCCCATCGAAGGACGTGCAGCGACGATCACCAGGTCTGATGGTTGAAAACCACTTAGCAGCTGATCCAGTTGGGTGAATCCCGTCGGAACTCCAGTGATGCCATCGCTATCTCGCGAAGCCATCGAAAGGATCCGCTCGATGGCGTCCTTGGTGAGCTTCTTCATACCCATGTATGAGCGTCGAAGGCGCTTCTCGGCAATGTCGAAGATCCGCTGCTCTGCCCGATCTACCTCATCAAGTGCATCAGTAGTATCATCGAATGAATCCCGGATGATCTCCCCCGCCACCCGAATAAGCTGTCGCTTGAGATAGCGCTCCAGCACGATCCGGGCATGATGCTCAACATTCGCCGCCGATACCGTCCGAATGGTCAGCTCGGTTATGGCAAACATCCCGCCAACGGTCTCAAGAGTACCCTCCCGCTGCAACTGGTCGGCCAGCGAAACAAGGTCGATCGTTACTCCCCGCTCGAACATGGCCATCATGGCCTTGTAGATGCGGATGTGCCGATCATGATAAAAGCAGTCGGCATCTAACACCTCGACCACTTTGGCTACGGCCTCACGGTCGAGTAGCATCGCCCCTAAAACGGCAACCTCTGCCTCGGTTGAATGCGGTGGTACATTTCCTACGGGATCTTCGATCGGCAGCACCGATGTGCGCTGCGGCTGTTGTTGTCTCATGATGCCCAATCTAGTGAAAGGGGCCCGCGAGATTGGCACAGATTATCAACACGACATCCACCAAAGGACGGCTGCGCCGTAGGGGGACGGCTGCGCCGTAGGGGGACGGCTGCGCCGCAGGGGGACGGCTGCGCCGTAGGGGGACGGCTGCGCCGTAGGGGGACGGCTGCGCCGTAGGGGGACGG
>JBEIIK010000124.1:0-6136 GCA_040380835.1 Ignavibacteria bacterium
CGCCTATGTCGATAAATACGCCTACGGCGTTGTTACGTGGAGAACACCAACGACGAGTCCGTACCTGTGTGAAGGCACACCGGTTGCGATCTCCTGGAGCGCCGACGGTATGCTGAGCAGCGACACCTACGCTATTCAGCGATCGTCGAACGGTACCGCCTGGACGACTGTTGCCAGTGGTTTGAAGACGCGTTCCTACACCTGGACACCCAAGGCCGAGGACATGACCGGCTCGATCCAGATGCGCGTTCGAGGCAGCCGCGGCAACACCGGTCTGAGCCCTGTAACATTTACCACAGGTGTCGTCCCGGCTATCACCACTCAGCCGCAGGGTGTTACGTCCTGCTCCGGACGTCCTCTTACACTTACCGTGGCAACATCTACCGGCGGCACATCGTATCAGTGGCGCAAGGACGGAGCGAACATTGCTGGAGCAACCACGGCCACCTATACCGTTGCTAATACGGCGACGAGTGCTTCAGGTTCGTATGATGTGATTCTGAGCACTTCATGTGGCTCCAAGACCAGCGACGCCGCTGTCGTTGTCATCGCCGATAGCCCCGTCATCACCAAGCAACCAACGGCAGCGTCGATCAGCGCCGGTTCGGCTCTTGAGCTGTCTGTCATAGCTCAAGGCCCCGGCCTGACGTATCAGTGGTCTCACAACGGAGCTGCCATTGCCGCTCCCGAGGGAACAATGGCCACACTCAAGATCTCTTCTGCCTCTGTTGACCGTCAGGGCACCTACCAGTGTGCTGTTACATCCGAGTGCGGACGTACCACAAAGAGTGACGAAGTGAAGGTTGTCATCACCGGCGTTGACGAAGAGTCGGCAAGCACTATCGCCGTCTGGCCGGTTCCGGCCAGCGACGTCGTTCAGTTGCACTGGGTAGGTCAAGAAGTGCATGCGGTGACGATCATCGACAACACTGGCAGCGAGGTTCGCCGCAGCACCGTTACACCCGGCATCACAGAGTCAAAGCTCAGTGTCAGTGACCTGGCTTCAGGCTCATACACCGTCATTCTCGAAACCTCAGCCGGACGTCTTACCCGCAGGTTCACGGTGGTACGCTGAGCTCAACAGAGCATACAGCACCACAGCAACGGCGCCAACAACATTCAGCCACAGGAAGCTGACGACGTTCAAGGCCCAGAAGGCAACAACAACCAATTCGGCAAGAATGGCACCGCGGAACACGTCGGTGCCATTCGCTTTTTTAACGTAGAACGCCACAAGAAAGATGCCGAGGATTGGGCCATAGAACAGGCTGCCGAGGATGTTCACAGCCTCGATGAGCGAACCCATCTGCGTGGCTAGCATGCTCATGGCGATGCCGAACGCAGCCCAGAGAAAGGTATGCCGTCGGGCTGCCGTTACGTCTGCTTCAGTGTTTGTGATCCCGCGCAGATCCACCACACTTGCCGTAGCAAGTGAATGAAAACCGGCGGAGATGCTCCCCCACGATGCCATGATGACGACGGCGAAGATCAGTCCGACCAGACCGGCCGGAAGCATCGTCCGGACATAGTAAAGGAAGACGTAGTTGGTATCGTTGGACTCAAGGATCCCTGTCGAACGGACAAATGTTCGGTACTGTGAACGCAGCCGCGTGGTACTATCGTAGGCACGGCGGTATGCACTCTCGGCACCGGGACGTTCATCAAGCACGCGATCTGCCGCACGCTGGAGCTCGGCATTAGCAACATCCCACTGCTGCTGCAGCACGGCCGCCCTCGAAGGGTCAGTACGCGCGGCACGTTGTGCTACAGTTTCGTTGAAGAAGATTGGCCCGGGCACAACGCTGTAGAGTGCTACCAGAAGCGCTCCGATGAGCAGGATGCCGAATTGCATCGGAATCTTTACCACGCCATTGACAAGCAGGCCGATGCGACTTTCACGAACGTTCTTGCCAGTGATGAAGCGTCCTACCTGACTCTGGTCGGTTCCGAAATAGGACAGTGCCAGGAAGAACCCTCCGATAAGTCCGCTCCAAATGTTGTATTTGTCGTGGAGATCAAACTCCGTTGTGATGACGTTCAGCTTGCCGGCGATCTCTGACAGGCGCAATGCATCGGCCATGGACATCTCATTCGGGAAGCCATTGACGAGAAAGATGCCTGCGGCAGCCATCGACGTAAGAATGATCCCGAACATCAGTGTCTGTGTGTGGGCCACTGAACGAGCTCCGCCAACGAGCGTGTAGAGGAGTAAGAGACCACCCACGACGACGTTGGTGAGATAGATGTTCCAGTCGAGCAGCGTTGCCACGATAATGCTCGGGGCATAGATGCTGATGCCGGTGCTGAGTCCGCGTGAGAGCAGAAATAGCACGCTCGTGATCAGTCGCGTGCGCCGATCAAAGCGCTGCTCCAGAAACTCATAAGCCGTATAGGCATTGATGCGGCGGAACATCGGAATGAACACCACACTGATGACGATCATCGCCAGTGGCAGGCCGAAGTAGTACTGCACAAAGCGCATACCGTCGGTAAAGGCCTGACCCGGCGCCGAGAGGAAGGTGATGGCACTAGCCTGCGTGGCCATCACGCCCAGGAGTACCGAGTACCAGGGCATGGCCTGACCCGCCCGGAGATAATCATCGGCACTGGCATTTCCTCGACCACGCCAGAGCCCGTAGATGATGACGCCGATCAGCGTCGAGAGAAACACACCCCAATCCAGGGTGCTCATTTTCCAACACTCAGCATGTTGGCCAGAAGGCGCATTCCGCCCGGTACGCCAGCCGGAAGCTGTCGAAACAGCGACAGCGCGCAGTAGACATAGTGCCCCTTGCCATGGCGGGCATATACCAGTGCCCCAGAGTGCGGAGCTTCGTTCGTATCGTGCATCGAAAGGGGCGTCTCGTAACGCGGATCGATGTTGTCAGCGAAGTACAGGCCCCGTTCCTGCACCCATCCGTCGAAGTCCCTGGCGTCGATTCGATTCGGTCGTGTCAACAGTGGATGATCAGCCAGACGCAGCTCAACTGGCGCATCTTCCTCAGTCACGCGGGATCGTCCCACAGAAAATGGAAAGGGGCCGATGGTCTTTGTCGACATGTCCTGCGTGGTCATGTAGCTCATTACCAGCGTGCCCCCTTGCTCGACGTAGTTCATCAATGCCGGCATTAGAAACTGCATGTTCTTGCGAGTATTGACGGCGCGAATGCCCACCAGTACGGCATCATACTTCAGTAGCTCGTCTGTCTTGAGGATCATCTCATCGTCGATCTCGTCAACTGTTATACCGATACTCCGCAGAAACTCCGGAGTATACTCACCTGCCCCTGCTACGTAAGCAATGCGCCTGGCGCGCGTCTCGATCGGTGTAACAACAACTCGGACCGTGGCCGGCTCGGTATACTGAAGCGTCGGCAGGTGATCGTAGGAGATCGTCCGCACGCTACGTGACACCTCATAGCCCTGCATGCGCAGTACACAGGTGATGGTAGCGTTCTGGCGCAGTGCCGGCTCGATCGTGATAAGTGTATCGGTTTTCGCACGTACCGAGATATTGCCGATGCGTGCCACCACCGTCGAGCCATCCATGCAGACGAGCTCTGCATCGCGGATGGCCGTGTAGGCACGTACACGCACAGGTATTCGAAGCGCACCGTAACTCTTGACAACGACCTTTGACGTGGGCTCGATACTCGCCACCGGCACGATGCGCAGCTGCTCTATGACGTCGCCCTTGAGTGGCTCAAGCTTCTTGAAACTCAATGGCAGCCAGGTGGTGACGGTGTCTGTGCCTATGGCAAAGCGCAGCTGGACGTTTAGTTCGGGAGGCGTCACGGACAGGCCCAGCAATGACTCATCGGTGAGTTCGAACAGAGCCCCCTTCGGCGAGCGCGCAAGCCAGTATGGCTGTGTGACGGGCCCTGTGCAAGGGGCTTTTGCCACGTCGATGGTTTTGAGGGAATCGTGCGGACAGACAACATCACGGCGAACATCGCCCCATGGCAGGACGATCTCGGCGCACATGACGGCGCGTCCGGCCCTGGTGGTGATGCGCACCTGCGCTGCCACAGAATCCCCGGAGACGATCGTCGGAACGCTGATCGAGGCATCAGCCGTCAGCCCCATGCAGGAGAGGATGATTTCATCGACTTCCATGAGCTTGCGCGCGCGCCAGAATTCGTCGGCCACGGCGCGGATCTTCCTTCGCACGGCCAGCAGTGCATCGAGTGACCGCTCGGGATGCGTCATCGAGAAACGGTCGATGATGCGTTCGATCTCCGTCCCAATGTCGGGATGCCCGACGCGACCCCACGTCGTGTCGATGCCGTCAAACAGACTCTTGGAGGGGGCTTCCCCGGCCAGCGTGGCAAAGAACTCCGGCTGCACGCCCGGCGTTTGTGGCGTGCCCGCCCCCTGACTTCTGTGCAGACTGCGGCTTATGCCGGCGAGTTCGCCATAGCCCATGCCGAGAAGGGGATCATAGTGCCCGACCTCTACGCGGAACATTCCGTCGCTGATGGTACTGCGATTTCCGAAACGGAATGCGTTGAACAGCAGGCGCTTGGGCTTCCATGCCTTTGGATCGGCCAAGCAGAGCGCATAGGCACGCTCTGCCAGGATGGCCGAAGCCGAATGCTGACCGTGGCCTGCCATGGAGTCCTTCGGGAACCGGCAGATCACCACGTCCGGACGGAAGGTCTGGAATACTCGCACGACGTCACGCGTCAGAACTGTGGAGTCCCACTGACGGAACGTCTCTTCTGGATTTTTCGAATAGCCGAAATCGATCGCCCGAGCGAAGTACTGCTCAGCCCCGTCCATTCGACGCGCGGCGAGCAATTCGTGGGTGCGGATCAGGCCAAGGGGCGCCCCCTGCTCACTGCCGATGATGTTCTGTCCACCATCACCTCGGGTGATCGACAGATATCCTGTACGGATGTGACGTCCGGTGGCCAGCCATGACAGCAGGCGCGTGTTTTCATCGTCGGGATGCGCAGCCACATAGAGTACCGAAGACAGGTTCTTCAGCTGTTGCAGCTGACCATAGATCCGGTGTGACGGTGCAGGTGTGCGCTGCTGTGCCAGTGAGATCGACGCGGTCAGCGCGAGAAGACTCGCAATACGGACGAATCGCACGGAGCGTTACTTGTTCGCGTTGAGAATTTCCTGGGCTGCCTTCTCATAGTCGGCATCACCGCCGGCAGCTTTAGCGATCTCGATCGTCTTGGCAGCGGCTTCGCGGGCAACGTCCTTGCGGCCGAGCTTGGCAGCGATCCTGGCCTTCATCAGCGCCGTCCAGTAAGCTTTCGGGTTGCGCTCGAGCGCCTTACCGGCATACTCGAGCGCCTTATCGAGATTCTGTCCCGTCTCAAACAGATACGTCGCAGCTTGCTGATACGGAATGCTTGGATTGTTGACGGCCTTATCGATAGAACTCAGCAGGCGGGCCTGGTTATCAGCCTTGACGGGGATGGAGATCTGCGTGTTCTCCCACATGATATCGATGGAACATGTCGAAAACGTGATGTTTCCGATGTCGATGGAGAATGTCTCAACAGTGCTCGACGTCTTCGATGCCGGTACGCTGAAGCGTACGATATCATCGGCCTTGGGGAACTCCTCACCCGGCCAGCTTCCGGTGTTCTTGTTGATCACAACGACGAATTCCTTTTCGCCAGGGATCGTGTAGAGCGAGTACGAGCCGGGCTTGACGGTGGCTCCGCCGATCAGTACTTCCTCACCGAAGGTGACCTTTGTTGCCGCGTTGGCACCGGTGCGCCATACCTGGCCGAACGGGACAAGGTCGCCAAAGACCTTGCGACCACGCATCGACGGACGGCTGTAGGTGATCTCGATCTTCGATGTCGAGAAGTCCTGCGAAACCGTTGACGTTGGGCTCATCGCCGGAAGCTTGAGTTCCTGCGCAAAGACTGATGTGCCGAGCACAAGAGCACAGAGAAGCAGAATGAAATGTCGCATCGTTAATCCTTGGCAGATTGCGGTCGAATGGTTCGCACCGATTGAACAAACAGTTTTTGAGGTCTCAGAATCTTGGTTGTAATCAGTAATCAGTAATCAGTAATCAGTCATCAGTAATCAGTAATCAGTCATCAGTAATCTGTCATCAGTAATCAGTAATCAGTCATCAGTAATCTGTCATCAGTAATCAGTAATC
>JBEIIK010000125.1:0-6093 GCA_040380835.1 Ignavibacteria bacterium
AAGCTGATGGGTACAGCATACACTCGCCCAGCCGGACTGGTCTGATTGACGCTCTCCCGCTCGCGAAATCGACCAACAATCCCTCGTCCTTCGTACCCGATCAAACCGCCGATGGTCACTCCGGACCGGAACTGATGTTCGATTACCAGTCCGGCGACCATTCCAGTGCCAGCTCCTCCGGTAAACGGGCAGTTACAGTCCGTGACGAATGTGCCGCCCTGACTGTTGATGGACGGACCGACGTAGACCCCGTACCAGGTATAGATTGGCTTCTCATCTGGACCAAGGGGCGTACTGGCCCCTTTCAGGCGCTGCCCGTAAACGGCAGTGCCGTCCAGCAGCAGAATGGCCAGTGTGAACAGTATGACTGAGCGGTAAATCATGCAGTTTGCTCGTTAGAAGGGGAACGGAAACTTAACTCTCAGACGGTTCTGATTCGCAACCGCGGTTTTGCCTATACTTGCGGCCTATGACTACCTTGCAAGCACCTGAAGACCTGCGCGACGAGCAGGCCGCACCACGGATCGAAGATTCCGCAACAGTGGTGTTCCAGACAGCACGCGGAATTGCTGTAAAACTCCTGAGTCGGTATGAAAATTCCGACGCTTACATCGACAAGCTGCTCGACGGTGAACTGCGCCGCACGGAGTTGGAGCCGGCAGACAGAGCACTCGTGACCGAACTCGTCAACGGTACGGTCCGCTGGCAGTCCAGAATTGACTGGATCCTGATGGGGTTCTACCACGGCGAGTTTGCCAAGTGCATGCCCCTTGTCAAGAATTCCCTTCGAATCGCTCTGTATCAGATCATGTTTCTGTCCAGGATCCCTGCGCCGGCGGCCATCAACGAATCCGTTGAGATTGTCAAGCGTATCAAGGGGGAAAAGCACGCCGGCATCGTCAATGGGGTTCTTCGCAACATCCTCAGGAACGTCCAGACGATCCGCTATCCCGATCGGAAAGAAAACGAGGTGCTGTATCTGTCGGTACATACGGCCCACCCGGCCTGGATGGTGCGGCGATACGTAGAGCGCTTCGGGAGTGAAGAAGCCGAGGCACTGCTGAGTGCCAACAACCAGCGTCCGATGCTGACGTTACGTGTGAATGGTCTGCGGACAAGTGTTGATGAGGTAACCGCTCAGATGGCGGCAGCCGATATCAAGCATGAGGTGTCGCCGATCCATCCGAACAGCATCCTGATCACCTCACTCAGAGACATCCGTTCACTTTCCCTTTTCAATAGCGGACACGTCAGCGTGCAGGACGCCAGTGCCTCGCTAGCAGTGATCCTGGCTGACCCCAAGCCGGGGATGAAGGTGCTTGATCTGTGCGCCGCACCAGGTGGGAAGGCGATCATGGCGGCCGAGCTGATGAAGAATACTGGTGAGGTGATCGCATTGGAGAAGTACGAATCCAAACTGCCGCTAATCAGTGACAACGCGCAGCGTCTTGGAACATCGATCGTTCTGCCTCAGCAGGGTGACGCTCGCGAGTACAAAACAACGCAGATGGCAGACGTCGTCCTTGTCGATGCACCATGTTCAGGTCTCGGAACGCTTTCGAAAAAACCGGACATCAAATGGCGTCGGCAGATTGATGATATCCGGAAGATGGTTGTCAAACAACGCGCCATTCTCTCCAATGCAGCAGGGCTTGTCAAACCTGGCGGCAGCATCGTCTATTCAACATGCACCATTGAACCTGAGGAGAATACTGAAACTATTCGCTGGTTCCTGGAAACTCATTCGAACTTCGAACTCTTCCCTGCCGAGAACATTCTGCCATCAGAGGTCTGCAAGGATGGTTTCCTTCAAACCTTCCCACACAAACATCACAGCGACGGCGCCTTTGCGGCCCGACTGGTCCGGCGTCAGTGACGCTCGTGTAATAGTTTGGTCATGCGACCGTGGGGCCGCAATTGACCCGTATCGGCAACGTCAGATCCTTCCTTCGCTTTCCACCATTCACTCTCTCATTACTCAGGAGTTCATATGATCCGACCACTCATTGCTGGAACCGTCCTGGCCGCCATGCTCTCGATCGGCTGTGCCAAACAGGAGGAAGTCCAGCAGGCACCAGCCGAGCAGCCTGCACCGGTCGCTGCACCGGCCCAACCGACCGTTGACAGCGCGGCCATCAAGGATTCGATCGCCAAGGCCGAGCAAGCGGCGAAAGAAGCAGAGGAGGCAGCCAAGCCTGCCAAGAAGAAGCCAGCCACAGCCAAGACGGGCGAGCAAAAGATGGCCGAACCGGCGAAGGTTGAGAAGGTGTCTGCTCCTACGCAGCAGATCCGCAAAAGCCGCTAAGCCGTTTATCGGATCAAGGGGCAGCCAGTCACTCCCACGATACAATCCCAAACGACAAACGGGCGCCCAGAAGATTGGGTGCCCGTTTTCGTTTTGATCTTATGGACTGATGCTTACTTGGCCATCGGTCCGGCCGGTGCCAAGTGCCGGACATCCTGCACACGGTCGAATTTGGCCTTCACGGCATACGGTACATCCTTGACGGTCTGGTAGGAAACGGTCACTTCGACATATGACGATGCGCCCGTACCCTGGATATAGTCGCCCCCTGCCTGCTTCTTGAGCAGAACCTTGGCGAAGTTGTACTTCTTGTCGGCTTCGTCGCGCGTACCCATCACAAAGGCAATACCGCCAGTGCTGTTCGGCAGAGCATTGATCGGGAACATCACTTCACCATTCTCCGTGGGCAGCGTCAGTGGCGCGGATTCATAGATGTCGTCGAGACTGGTCACGTTGGTGTACGGCTTGTTGTAGAAGTACACGGTCTTGGACAGCTGCCCGTTCGGAAACTTGTAGTCGGCATCAACATAACGGCTCTGACCGGGCGATCCGATCTTCGGGTTGCCCGCTTCCTTATCATCAAAGCAGATGTCCCATTCGCCACCGTTGGCGATCTTCAGCACGGCAGGAACTCCGGCGGCACGGAAGATCGCAAGTCCCGATCCTTCGCTGCTGCTGGACGATGAATACAGCTTGAAAGTACTCTCTGCACGGCGAGCCGGGGCCCACTGCACCTTGGGAGATGCCAGAGAGCGCACAGTGTCGTTCTTTGCATAAACCACGAATTCATAGATCACCCCTTCTGTAAGTCCGGTGACGGTGGCCATGCGAGTTGCCGAACCACTCACGGGCACGGACATGGCTATGGTGCCGCCAACGGCCTTGTACTCAACCACGAAGCCTGTCGGGGTAACGGTGTCGCTTGTGGACAGCGTCCACATCAGACCGACAGACGTCTGGTTAACAGATTTTGCTGCAAGTCCGGCCGGAGCCTTCGGGGCCGGCAATGGGGTATCTGTGGGATCTGTCACCGCCGAGTCGCAGCCGATGGTCACGATGGCCACGATCGAGAGTAGGGCCATACCGATGGCATTCCAACGAGTCGTCATTCAATCCTCCTAGAAAAGTATGTGTTGTGTGTGGTTAAGCGTCACCGGAGACGGACAAGTTTCATGAAACGTGTTGGGTGGCGGCGGAAGTTGTGCAAGGATCACATACCGCTGCGCCATGGTTGGTCGGGCACGCCCGAGGCATGATTAACGGCCCGCGCTGCAGTGAAAAGATAGTCTGACAGGCGGTTGAGGTAATGCACGACGTCAGGCCCGACATCGTCGCGACGTGACAGCGCAACCGTGCGTCGTTCGGCACGGCGGCACACTGTGCGCGCCAGATGCAGGTGGGCTGCACCCGGATGTCCTCCCGGCAGAATGAAAGTTTTAAGGGGCTCCAGCACGGCATCATGACCGTCGATCCAGATCTCGATCACCCGTACATGATCATTGGTGATCCGTGGGATGCTGTACGACGGAGGCGGATCAAGCGGCGTGGCCAGGTCCGCACCAAGGGCAAAGAGCGTATCGGCAACCATTGCAAGCTGCTGCCTCACAGACTCAGGGATGTCATAGGTGAGCACCACACCGAGCACGGCGGCCAGCTCATCAACCGTCCCATACGCCTCGATGCGCAGGTCTGCCTTGTCAACGCGTGTGCCCCCGAACAACGCCGTGGTGCCGTCGTCGCCGGTCTTGGTGTAGATACGTAGTGCCATGACGCGAAGATACCCCTCGGAGACCTTTCGTAGGTTTGCAACGTTATGCGCACCATGAACATCCTCTTCATCGGCGACGTGGTGGGCCTTGTCGGTCTACGCGAACTGCTACGTCAGTTGCCCGATTTGCGAAACCGCTACACGCCGGACGTCGTTATCGTCAACGGCGAAAACATCGTTGATGGCAAGGGGCTTACCGAACGTGAAGCCAACGAGCTCTTCGCTGCCGGCGTCCATTGCATCACCACAGGTAACCACGTCTGGGAGAACTGGAAGTCCCGCCCCCTGCTTGCTGAGCGGGCCGACGTACTCAGGCCGATGAACTATCCGCAGGAGAATCCGGGAAGGGGCTGGACGCTGATCACGCTTCCCGATAAGCGGGTCGTCTGTGTGATGCAGGCCCAGGGTCGCGCATACATGCAAGCCATCGACTGTCCATTCAAGGCGGTTGATGCCGCGATCAAGCGCGTGGCTATGGACACCAAGATCATCATTCTTGATTTTCACGCCGACGCTTCAGCCGAGAAGATGGCCATGGGCTGGCACTGTGACGGACGCGTCAGTGCGGTACTTGGTACGCACACGCATACGCAGACGGCTGACGCACGAATCCTTCCGCACGGGACGGCATTCATCTCCGACGTGGGAATGACGGGTCCTTACGATAGTGTGCTTGGCATGAAGAAAGACATCGCCCTGAAGCGTCTACTCCTTCAGACTGCTCACAAGTACGAGGTTGCCGAAAACGATCTGCGTGTCTGCGGTGCCGCACTGACGGTGGATGAGTCGACAGGCATGGCAACATCGATCACGCCATTTGCCTGGCCCCCTTTCCCCACGCAACGATGACCATCCAAGGAAGACGCCTGTGAACGCAACCGGAACGATGATGCAGCAGAAGGTCAGGATCCTCTGTACAATGGGGCCGGCCATCGCCTCCCGGGAAAAGGTCACGGCGCTTGTGAAAGCCGGTGCCAACGCCTTCCGACTCAACATGTCGCATGGCAATCACGAGACACACGCCCAGAACATCGCCATCATCCGGGATGTTGAGGAGCGACTCGACGCACATCTGCCGATCGTAGCCGACCTGCAGGGTCCAAAGATCCGGGTTGCAGACTTTTCACACGTCGAAGCGATCCCGCTCGTAGCCGGCACCGAGGTTCGGATTGTTGACAGCGTGGTGGCCCGCACTGCCGGGTTCAAATCCAAGGAGACGGTCATCCCGGTCACCTATCCATCGCTTGCCCGCGACGTGAAGAAGGGGCATGTGCTGCTCTTTGACGACGGGCTCATTAAAGTTCAGGTCAGGGATACCGACGGCATATCCGTCCGGGCAATGGTGATACACGGTGGGCTGCTAAAGCCACGTAAGGGGCTTAACCTGCCCGACACGACCATCTCGCAGCCGTCGATGACGCCCAAGGACCGGGCTGATGTGAAGTTTGCCATTGAGCACAACGTGGATTACATCGCACTGTCGTTTGTCCGTAAGGCAGCCGACGTCGAGACACTCCGTAAGTACGTAACACGGCACGGCGGTGCACAGTGGCTCATCGCCAAGATCGAAAAGCCCGAAGCTCTGGCTAATCTGGACGGTATTGTTCATGCCTCCGATGCCATCATGGTGGCACGCGGAGATCTCGGCGTGGAGATCCCGGCAGCAACGGTGCCGATCGTCCAGAAGAAGATCATCCACCTCTGCAACACCCACGCCAAGCCGGTCATCACAGCCACACAGATGCTGGAATCGATGATCCACAATGCTCGTCCG
Organism: Ignavibacteria bacterium; assembly: GCA_040380835.1. GTDB lineage: Bacteria > Bacteroidota > Ignavibacteria > Kapaibacteriales > Kapaibacteriaceae > UBA10438. Next base: position 5,848 of record JBEIIK010000125.1, read on the forward strand.
ACGCGTGCCGAGGCCAGCGACGTGGCCAATGCCGTGTTAGACGGTACGGATGTGGTAATGCTGAGCGCCGAAACTAGCGTCGGGGCCTACCCGGTGGAAGCCGTACAGACCATGCGTACGATCTGCCACGAGGCAGAGGATGTGCTGCTCAACGACGGACGCCTCAACGAGCACTATGAGCCCCCTCACGGGAAAAACCGCTCCAACACGGAATCGATCGCCGTGGCGGTGGCCCAGATCGCCGAA
>JBEIIK010000126.1:0-5977 GCA_040380835.1 Ignavibacteria bacterium
CACTGGTCGCAGGTTCGCTCCAATGCCATGAATCAGGACAACTCAATCAGCGTCGCGGCCCGCCACTACGTCGAGGTGTTCTCCTGGGCTCGGGAGCGTCACGCCTAGACTCGGACGTGCCACGCTTGGCATTTGGAGTGCCGCGCTTATCACCGGAGGCATTGCTGCTGCGCCTGCCCTCTGATGAGGTCTGTTTCGGCTGTGAAGTGCCACGTCGGCTATCGGCGGCAGCGCGCTTGGCCTCGTAGCCGCCACGTGTGTCATCGGGCTCGGCTGCCGATGGAACAAACGACACCACTACTTCCATCCCCATCGTCCCCGGAAACAGATCCAGCGGGGTAAAACGCTCCGGCTCAAAACCGGCCGCCCGCCATTCACGGAGACTGCGGCTGATCTCCTCAGGACCGCAGAATATCTCCACCACGCGGCGTGGCTCGAGCATGCGCCCAAGCTCGCGGATCATGCCAGGGGGCGTTGCAGAACGCGGCGGATCAAGCACCAGCACGCGTGGCGCGTCAACCAACTGGCGCGGAACCGTCTTGTCGAGCTTGCGGCCCAGACGTCCCACGTCCTGCGGCTCGGTAAAGATCTGCTGCACAGCACTTGCCTGAGCACCTGCCCTTTTGACGTTGTAACGGGCATTGTCGACCGTTGTCGCATCAGCATCACAGGCTACCACGTGACGCACGCTCCTGCCCATCGCGGCGCCGAAAAGTCCGTAGCCGCTGTAGAGATCAAACAACACATCCTCGGGACGGCACTTGGCATGTTCGGCTACCGCTGCCACCAGCTGAGGCAGCATGGCCAGGTTGATCTGTGAAAACGAGAACACACCCACCTGATAGGTGACATCGCCGATGGTCTGCAGCCAGGCCGCCGCTCCGCGGAGCTTCTTGGAGCCAACACCCGTGGCCGGACGCTCAATATCAAGGTAGTAGCGCGAGCCCTTGGGGTCGTTGTACATCCAGACATGAACAACTGTCGGGAACTGCTCACAGATCGATTCCCCGATCTTGCGCACCGAGCGCACCAGCTTGGCGTCCATGTCACGCACATTCACGATCAAGGCCTGCTCGTCATACGTTCCCCGCAGGATCACATGATTCAGCGCTTCGACAACGCTCTTGTGCTGACGTGCGATGAGTTGCTCTAATCGGGTGTAGATCTCCGCATGCAGGGGTGGCTCAAGGGAACTGGCCGCCGTCGACGGCGTTCCATCACCGTGCGTCAGCAGGATTTTTCCGTCCCACGTGCCAATACGGCGGCGGGTGGTCGTGCGATACCCCCGTGCAAGGGGTGCCGGAACCAAAGGATCAATCACGGCCGAGCCCGTGCGAAGCTCCCCTGCGAATGCCTTCCAGGCGGCCTGTTTCAGGCGGAATTCGTCGGTGTAGTCGAGTCCGGCAAGGGGCTCAATGGCTCCCCCCAGTTCGACGCGGAGTGTGCGGGCTGCCTCACGGAGGCATTCATCGAAGGTTGCCATTGGACAAAGATACGCCCATTGGGCGCAGGGCACCGTTGAAATGCCGTAAATTGGTGGCCCGCAATCTCACCCCCTCCGACAGCAATCGCATGCTTCGTCTGACCTCGCTCATCACGGCCGCGTTTCTTTTCCTGACCACGCTCAGCGTTCTTGGTCAGGGCGTGACCACGGGGTCGATCACCGGCACAATCACGGGCATGATGGAAGGAACCAAGCAGCCCCTTTCCGGCGCAACCGTCAAAGCTGTTTCTTCATCGACCGGTGCGATCTACGGGGCGATCACCAAGAACAAAGGACAGTACCTGATTCGCGGTCTGCGCCCGGGCGAGTATTCGGTGAGCGTCACGTATGTCGGTTTTCGTGGCGACACGGTCCGCGGGGTAAACGTTGATGTCGGCGATGCAACCACCGTGAACATCGAGCTCACACAGGCCACCACAACGGCCTCGGAGGTGGTTGTGACGGCCGAACGCGATGCCGTCTTTGACGCAACGCGCAACGGCTCCGGCTCGGTGATTAGCGAGGCGGTCATCTCGGCCTCGCCATCGATCAACCGTAGTATCGGAGACCTTGCACGCATGAATCCGTACACCAGTCAGACGCAGACCGCCGGAAGTGACGGCCTGCAGGGACTAAGCATCATGGGGGTGAATTCGCGCTTCAACAACTTCCAGATCGACGGAGCCGTGGCTAATGACGTATTTGCGCTCGGTGCCGCTGGCACTGCCGGTTCGCAGGCCAACTCGAACTTCGTCTCTCTTGATGCCATCGAGCGCATCCGAGTGAATGTCTCGCCATACGACATACGCCAGAGTGGCTTCACCGGCGGACTCGTCAATGCCATCACGCGTGGCGGAACAAATCAGTTCCGTGGCTCGGTGTTCACCTTCGGACGCAACCAGGACCTTGTGGGGCTGAGTCCGGATGCGGCAAAGAAGCCGTTCGACAAGTTTTACGATGTGCAGTTCGGCGGACGTCTTGGCGGTCCCATCATCAAGGACAAGCTGCTGTTCCATATCACAACTGAGACCCGTCTGCGTTCAACACCGCTTGTTGTGGGACTCAACGACCCGACCGAACTCAACAACTTCGCGGCCGATGCGGCAGTACTTGACGAGATCATTTCGATCACAAGGAACCAGTATGGGTATGACCCCGGATCGTATGGAACGACGAACATTCTAAACAACTCCACCAGCTTTATTGCCCGTCTGGACTGGAACATTGACGAGTCGAACAAGATTCAACTGCGCCATAACTTCACCTACGGGATGCAGGACCGCAATCTTCTACGCAACAACCTCAACTACAGCCTGACGAGTCGAATGAACCGATTCGAAAGCGTCAACAATCAGACAGTTCTTCAGTGGAATGGCGTGCTGACGTCATCCGTAAGTAACGAGCTCCGGATCTCAGTTACCCAGACCAATGACCGTCGTGTTCTGCCAAGCGACGCAGCCGGCCAAACCATCGCCTTCCCGGAAGTACGTATCCAGGTAGGCTCCGGTCTGAACGTGATCCTTGGACCGGAACGCAGCTCACAGGCCAACGCGCTGGATCAGACGATCATTGCGCTCACCGATGACCTTACGTGGTTCACAGGTGACCATACCATCACGCTAGGCACACACAACGAGTTCTCCCGGTTCAACAACCTGTTCATTCAGGACTACTATGGCAGCATACAGTATGCGTCCGTCGATGCCTACCGGGACAGTCTTGCGAACTTTTATCGTGTCAGCTATGCCAACGACTCCGTAACCAAGGGAAACCCACAGCCACGTGCCGCCTGGAACATGGTGCAGGTTGGCGGCTACATCCAGGACGAATGGCAGGTCACCGACCGACTCCGCCTGAACGGCGGACTGCGTGTGGATATGCCGATCTTCCTCAGCACGCCGTACGAGAATCCAGTCTTTGCACAAGCTTTTGAAGGACGCTCCACCAGTTCCACCCCTGGGGGCATTCTGCTTCTCTCACCGCGTTTCGGTTTCAATTGGGACCCAACGGGCGAAAAGAAGATCCAGATCCGCGGCGGTTCGGGGATCTTCACGGGTCGTGTTGCCGCTGTATGGCTATCAAATCAGTATTCGAATACGGGAATGGATCTGTTCCGGGCCGAGCTCGGAGCGAACAACTCGCCCAATGCGATAAACAGCACGCTCGGACTGCCGTTCCGATGGGACATCACCAAACGTGCACCGCGTCCGGGCGATACTCTCTATCCGGGTGGCACAGTCAACACCACCGCGATAAACATCACCGATCAGAACTTTACTCTCCCACAGGTGTGGCGCTCGACACTGGGTACAGACATACGTTTGATCAAGGGGCTTACCCTTACCGTTGAGGGAATGTATGGTGCGTTTCTGAATCAAGTCGATTACAGCAACCTCAACCTTCGCAGCTCGGGCATGCAATATGTGGTCGATGGTGATACGTCTGTCGGGGTTTCCCCGATCGACGGACGTAAACTCTACCGAGGGGGCGCGGCAGACTCACTCGTGGACCGCCGCTTCACGCAGGTCATCCTGATGGGCAGCCGCGACGCCGGGCAACAGTATTCTGTCTCTGCGCAGCTTCGTCTCGACGAATCCAATTCGATCGTCCCCGGTCTCGGCGGCATGCTCTCCTACACCTATGGTCGCACACAGGATCTTACATCATCAACGGCCGCCACGGCTTCGTCACAGTGGATCGGTACTGACGGTATCGATCCGAATAATCTGCAGGTAGGCATCTCAAACTTCGATCAACTGCATCGAGTGGCCGTCAACGCCTCATACCGATACGAATGGTCGAAGGGATACTCGACCACCTTCGGCATTGTCTATTCCGGCAGTTCCGGCCGTCCCTACTCGATCTCGTATGCCCAGGACTATAATGGCGACAATGCGTCGGGCGGTAACGATCTCGTGTACATTCCGCGCCGTGAAGACTACAATACGCGCGTCGTCATTCCCAAGCCGACGGACGTAACTGACCTGCGATCACCCGACCAGATCTGGGCCCAGATGATGGCACTGATCGATGCCAATCCCCTGCTCAAAAAGTATCAAGGACAGATCCTTCCTCGTAATGCCCTGCGAGAGCCATGGGTCAATCAGCTGGACATGCGGATCACACAGGACATGCCCGGGTTTTCAGACCATTCCGTGCAGTTCACGCTTGACGTGCAAAACGTTCTCAATCTTGTCAATCCGACTTGGGGCCTGCAGCGCTACGTGGACTTTCAGAGCTCCAACCTTTTCGGTCTTGTGCTGGACAGTCAGAACAAGCCATTTGATGCCCAGGGGCGACTGCGGATGTCGTATGCCGAGCCCCTTACCGCCGGCAGACCGGGCATCTACATTATCGACAACTTCTTCTCACGCTGGCGAATGCAGCTCGGACTGCGTTACACATTCTGATCATGGTTCGATCACTTTCATCAGCCATCGTGCTGGCAATGCTCCTGGTCATCCTCAGCTCATGCGAGGATGGCGTCATGACGTTTCCGACACCGGAACCTGCCCAACTTCGCATTGTTAACGTAACCACCAACCTGCAACGGGCGCGGGTAACTGTTGACAGCACAACGTTTATCGAAGCAGATCGCGGAGCGGCCTCAGAGTTCATGCAAGTAGCCGCCGGGCGGCAGATCCAGGTCCAGATCGGCAGCCAGTCCCGCGTGCTGCGAAGCAACCTGCGCTACACCCTGGGTGGCGGTGCCAGAGTTATCCTCTTCGTACGTGGCGACACGACAAGCTTGATTGAGTTCCGACGCGAGATCCAGGATACGGCGCTACCATCGGGCTCCACCAATGCCGTCCTCCGGTTCACACACATGGCTGAGAACGTCGATAAAGGGTACTTCGCTGAGATATGGATCTCCGGCGGAGACCAACTCTTTCCTGTGGAATTCGAACCCGGGATCAGCTCGCGATCCTACTACTCGATTGCTCCCGGAACATACTCCTTTGAACTTCGCGAGGCCGGAACCACGAACGTACTGGCAAGGCTGAACAACGTCGCCATCAATGCCGGCTCCTCAGCAATGCTCTACACGTACAACACGTCGCCGGCAACGGACGATATCACTTTGGCTATCTTCTGACGTTTCACAATCTATCCTCCGGATTCAACATGCTCGTTCGCTCCCTCCTCACGACGATGATCCTGATGACGGTCGTTGCCACAGCGCAGGACCCCATCTCGATCGCAGATGCCAAGAAGCAGGAGTTCAACTCCACGGTCGCGAAGATCGCCGGTCGCGTGACGTCGGCCATTCAGCTCTCGAATGTCTGTTACCTGCAGGATCGGACCGGCGGAGTAGCCGTATTCAACGAGTCGATGCGCACAGCCGTGCGTATTGGTGACTCGGTCGTTGTTGAAAACGCAACACTTACAGAGTTCGGCGGCACGACGGGTGCTACAGGAACCGGACTGAGTCATCTTGTTGGCACTGGTCTGAAGTTTACGGTGATACCAGTGCCACGCGAGGAGCCAGCCGCC
>JBEIIK010000127.1:0-5861 GCA_040380835.1 Ignavibacteria bacterium
AATGCCCCCAGCAGTGTACGCAGGCGCGAGCGCATTTCCGGAGGAGCCCCTTGCTCCATGATCTCATACACCGTCTGGAAGCCGTCCATGGAGTCGGCCTGGTGCTGTGCGTAATATCCGATCGATGTGGCATGCCCCACCTGTACGTCACCGGCCGTAGGGGGCTCAACAGCAGCGATGATCTTTGCAAGTGTGGTCTTGCCCTCGCCGTTCTTGCCGATGAAGGCGATCTTCTCGCCGCGTTCGAGGGCAAAGTCCACGCCGCGCAGGACCTTTTTATCGCCATAGCTCTTGTGAATACCGGTGCAGTCAACCACCACCCGTCCGGAACGCGGCGCCGGTGGAAACGAGAAGTGGATCGATGAGGTATCCTGATCATCCACCTCGATCACTTCCATGCGCTGAAGCGCCTTGATCCGCGACTGAGCGCGCGAGGCCAGCGAGGCTTTGTACTTGAATTTATCGATCCACTTCTGCATCCGGTCGCGCTCGCGGTTCTGGCGGTCAGCCATGGCCTTCTGCTGTTCCATGCGCTCGGCACGGATCTCCTCGTAGTCGGAGTAGCTGGCGGGGATGTCGTAGACCTTGTTCTTGGTGATCTCGATGGTCCGATTGGTGATGTTGTCCAGAAACGTACGGTCGTGCGAGATCAGCACAACGGCGCCGTCGTAGTTCGAGAGAAAGTCCTCCAGCCAGCGCACGGAGTCGATATCCAGGTGGTTCGTCGGCTCGTCCAGTAGCAGACAGTCGGGACGCTGCAGCAGCAGACGTCCGAGCTCTGCGCGCATCTGCCAGCCCCCTGAGAACATGGTCAGCGGGTTGTCGAGTTGTTCGCGTTCGAAGCCCAGACCTGTGAGCACCTGCTCAATGTCGGCCTGCATGGTCATTCCGCCGCGACGGGCATACAGGTCATTGGCATCGGTGAGGCGCTGCACGAGCTTCATGTACTCGTCGCTTTCATAATCGGTGCGCGTTTCCAGCTGGTGCTGGATCTCGTCGATCTCGGCATGCAGGGCCAGCACCTCTTCAAAGGCCTGCATGGCGGTCTCGCGCAGCGTCTTGGTGACGTCGAGCGTCAGCTCCTGCGAGAGAAAGCCCACGCGGATACCGGTCTGACGTGACACGTCACCGGACGTGCCCTGACGTTCTCCGGCGATGATGCTGAGCATGGTGGACTTGCCGGCACCGTTACGGCCCACAAGTCCGATACGGTCACCATGCTTGATGAGAAAGCTCACGCCCTTGAACAGGACGCGTGTTCCGAAATCGACGGTGATGTTGGAGAGGGATATCACAGGTTCTCTATCGCGTCGAGGATGACCTCGGCGCAGGCATTCTTTGACATGGGAGGAAAGGGGCTCGGGGCGCCACCCTGGGTGATGATCGTTATGGTGTTCTTGCCCGGACCGAATCCGGAGTCGGGCGCATCGGCCGCATTGGCAATGATCATGTCGGCGTTCTTGCGCGTAAGCTTCTCCGTGGCATAGGCCACCACGTCGCCGGTCTCAAGAGCAAATCCGATGATGCGCTGATGCGGTTGCTTTGTTGCGCCGAGCTCGGCCAGGATATCAACGGTGCGCCGCAGATGCAGCGTCAGATCCGTTCCGACGGAGTCCTTTTTAAGCTTGGCGTCAAGGGGCTTGTCCGGCGTGAAGTCGGCCACTGCGGCTGACATGATGAAGACATCGGCATTCTGGTGCTGCATCACGGCGCTGTGCATGTCGGCAGCCGAGACAACGTCGATGCGCTCTACACCGTGCGGTGTTGGCAATGTGACGGGTCCGGCAATTAGCGTGACGAGATACCCGCGCCGCTGCGCTGCCGCTGCCAGAGCAAAGCCCATCGTCCCCGTTGAATGGTTCACGATCGAGCGCACGGCATCGATCCGTTCATGGGTCGGTCCGGCCGTGATCACAAGATGTTTGCCGGCTCCGGCAGCCGTTGCGCTGGCTTCGGGGCGTTCGCTCGGGGTATGCTCAGCCCCCTGCAGCGAATGCTGCGTGATGATCGACGTGATCGTTTCGATCTCCGGAAGACGTCCGGCACCTACCAGGCCGGAGGCCAGAGAGCCCGACTCCGGTTCGACCACCATGGCGCCATCGGCGCGCAGCTGCGCAACGTTGCGCTGCGTCGATGCCTGGTGCCACATGTCCGTGTCCATGGCCGGAAACACTACCAGAGGCGTTGCTGCCGGACGTGAACACACCACCGTCATCAATGCCGTGTCGCACAGTCCCGTTGCCAGCCGCGCCAGCGTCGTTGCCGAGCACGGGGCTATCACGACTACATCCGCCCAGTGCGCAAGGTGTACATGCCACGAGCCCCCTTCCTGAATGGCCGGGTCGTAGGGGTCAATGACCACCGGGTGTGTGCTGACCGCTTCGAGGGCAAGGGGCGCAACAAACTCACGGGCCGAGGGCGTCATGACAACGCGCACGTCTTGACCGGCGCGACGCAGGTCGCGCACCAGCCACGGCGTCTTGTACGCCGAAACACTGCCCGTTATGCCCAGAAGGATCTTCATAAGACGAAACGAGCCATCGCGGCGCAACCGGATGGCTCGAAGTGATTCATGCTTGCGTTGTTACTCTTCCGTGGCTGGAGCCGGAGCATCGGTCGAACGGGTATGGATCTGACCGTCCACCATTTCCTTCATTGCCATGAAGGTCGGCTTTGGAAGCAGATCGAACTCCTTGCTGATCGCGATCTGATCGGCATTTGGTCCTTCTGACTCATCAGCATCCGTGATCACATCGGCCATGCGCTCGGTGATCTGCGTCTTGATCTGATCGTTGATCTGACGTGAGCGCAGGCCCATGGCGATGATCGATCGGTAGATCGATCCCTTGGCCGATTCGTCCATGCGGACCTTGACGGGATTAACAATGTAGGTGCTCATGTCACAGTCTCCGGATTCATTCGAAATGAGGGACCGCAAAGATAGGGAGAAAGAGGGAGTTACGGAGGTACGGAAGTACGGAAGTACGGAATTACGCCACCGTCATCCCCGTGAGAGCGGGAAGACTGATTACTGATTACTGATTACTGATTACTGATTACTGATTACTGATTACTGATTACTGATGACCGTTACAACATTGTTATTACATTTGAAACCTGAAACCTGAAACCTGAAACCTGTCACGTTTTGCCACATGAAATGCTCATTACGGAAAATCGGCAACAGCCGGGGGATCATTATTCCGGCATCATTCATCAAGGACTGCGATATGAGCGATGTTGTGAACATTGAGATCGTCGACAAGACTATTGTTATCTCTGCTGTAAGGACGCCAAGGCAGGGATGGTTTGAGAAGGTGGTTGAGGACAATGATGTACTGAACTCCATACCGCTCGATGAGGACAGTGAGGAGTGGGTATGGGAGTAAAACCGCCCTTCCTCCGCGGCGACGTGTACTGGGTCAACCTTGATCCTGTTGTCGGCACTGAGATCTCTAAAACACGGCCGGCGGTCATCATCACCCCAAATGATATGAACGCGGCACTACCACGGGTGATCATTGCGCCTCTAACGACTAAAGGTCAGCCTCTTGGATGCCGACCCGAGGTTGTCTTTCAGCGTAAGCATGCACGGATTCTGCTGGATCAGTTGCGCAGTGTTGACAAACGACGCTTAGTCTCCCGTATGGGTTCCATTCCTCGTGAGCTGTGGCTGCCGGTATTGAAGGAAATGTTGGAGGAATAATTACGGAATTACAGAATTACAGAATTACAGAATTACGGAATTACGGAATTACGGAATGTCCATCAGTCATCAGTAATCAGTCATCAGTCATCAGTAATCAGTCATCAGTCTTCCTGCTTTCACGGGAGTGACGCACCTAGCGAGCCAGCACAACACGGCACTGAGCCGTAGTTGTGGGCGTGGTGAGCGTGAGATAGTACAGTCCGACGGGAAGATCGGAGACGTCGAGGTTGATCTTTGTCCGTGCTGCAAAAGCATCCAAGCCGGAGGTTGGGATGCGGCGGATGCTGCGGCCCTGAGCATCGTAGATGGTGACGGCCGAGCCGGCTTCTGTGGCATCGGCAACCCGCACGGTAACCGTCAGGTGTGAGTTGGCGGGAGAGGGAGATGCGCTGATACCGGCCACGGCAGCGCTGCCCTCGACACGTTGTTCTACACCCGTGGCAAGTCCGTCATAGGCAAACACGCCGCGGTTGGTGCCGATGTAATAGCGGTTGTTGGTATCGACTGCCACGGCAGCAATTCGCAATGTATCGAGCGAGCCCATGCCAATGGTCTGCCAGGTCTGGCCGACGTCGGTTGTCCGCAGCAGACCGCTGCTAAGCGACCCATACAGCATAGCCCCCTGCTGGTCTCGGCTTAGACTGCGGGGCGCATTCAGCACAGGTCCTGAATAGAACTCCCGGAATACCTCTTCGCTGCTGGCATCGACAACATGATAGAGCACCGACATGTAGTCGACCTCAAGGTATGCCGGTTCACGTGCCGGATCATATGAACGGTCCGTTGCCAGCGCGTAGAGGCGCCCTGCCCCGTCGCACTGCAGATGCGTGATGTGGCGGAATCCGTCGAAGGAGCCGAAGGGCTGCCAGCTTCGGCCGCTGTCGAGCGAGCGGTACACTCCGCCGGGTTCGCGGCCGGTTTCCCTGGTGCTGTCGAGCAGCACCCTGCCAGAGAGTCCGATATACCACTGACCGAAGGGTCCCTCGGCAAAGGCGGTAACCACGGGAAGATTTCCGGTGCTGTCATAGGGCAGACCCTTGCCGGATACTGTTTTCCAGGTGCGTGCCGTGTCGGTAGAGATCAGCAGGGAGTCAGCCGCCAGCATCAGCACGCCACTTCGGGTCTGACGCACAAAGTGCGCGCGTCTGCGCTGCATTGTGCGCGCCGGCGTCAGCGAGTCGATCACAACGGCAAGCGTCATATAGCCGCCGCCGGTGAAGGTTTTAGAGAAGCGTACCCGCACCGGCGACGGAGCTGCGCCAGCCGGTTGCAGACTGTTCGATTCGCTGATGGCAATGTTGGCGTCGAGTGTATCGTACTCGTATCCGGTGCGCATGAACCATCGTTTGGACGACGACAGCGGGTGCGTGTAACTGAGCATGTAGCTGTCGTCGAACTGAAGCCGAACTCCCCCCCTGGACTGAATAACCTGCCAGCGTGCATTCTGCCAGAGACGGTTATCCCATCCCCAAAAGAGCGAGGCGGCAGCAAATGGCTGTACGTCGGGGTTCTCATTGCGGAAGTATCCGCTGTAGCCCTGAATCTCATCACCCAGCACATACCATGACCGGCCGGCATCGGTACTGCGCAGAATGCACCTGCCCATGGCAAGCAGGTAGATCGAGTCCGATACCTGATAGGGCACGCCTGAGGGACATGACTGAAACGTCACGCTATCCGTGGAGCCGATCTTCAGAATGGCAAACTGACTCACACCACTTGCCTGCGCCGGCACGATCAACTGCCTGCCGGGCAGGTGCGAAAACTCACCAAGCTCCGGGGCGTCACTGTAACTGGGAAGCCGCCCGCGCCAGTACCAGCTTGCCCCGGCATCGGAAGTTTCGAAGACGACTCCGCTTTCTGCCATCCAGAACGTTGCCGACCGCACGCCATCGCACATCAGCTGAAATGTGCGTGATTCAACTTTGACACGCTTCTGCTTGCCGGAGAACGTGATCGAGTCGATACGATTCCAGGTTGAACCGGCGTTGGTTGTGCGCAGTAACACCAACACATCATCCAGCCCAACCCGAATCTGCTGCCGGACAAGAAACGTGTCACGTCCGAAACGGCAGATGCCCATGACCTTGGAGGGAAACTTCACAGAGCCGAAGCTGCTGCGCGTGCCGTCCGTCAGAGACCACAGCACGGG
>JBEIIK010000128.1:0-5819 GCA_040380835.1 Ignavibacteria bacterium
AAGCGCACCCACGTCGCACCTTGTGCTCTGAAAACTGCGTCCCAGTAGGTCAACGATGGTGATCACCGGCTGTGCGCAACATTGCGGCAAACGAATAGCAAGGGGCTTACCCTGCTCCACTGGATTGGGGTAGGCTTCGGCGCTCGCATTGTAGCGAGCTGCTAGACGTTCGTCCGGGACACTCGTAACCATCTCTCTCTTCGGAAGCAAGAAAAGGCTCCGCATGAATGAGGCCACAACCACATACTCATCCATCTCACACACCTTCAACACGTTCGTCCGTAGATTGATTTCGATTGGTGCCGAATCTGAACTCATCCTATAGACCCGGTCAGATTCCGTCGTAATAAGCCCACGGTCTTGCAGCGTTGTAAGGCTGGTGATATCGGATGTAACCACGTCGTCTCCTGGACAGATCGACGCTGCACTATCGGCGTAGCGCATCATCACAATAGATGGAGTCGAATAACCAAATGATCCAAGACTCTGAGCTACTGCGAAAATGATCGTCGAGTCATTTCGTGCGGAAACAACCATCGATGTTCTATCGCCATCCGTAGAGCCGCGAACAAACTTCCACCGGGCACCTGTGTACTCGTATAGCCCCTCTTGTCCTTCTGCCTCTGTTGTGGTGAACGCTGCCCATGCGAGGATGCGTGTTCCGAAGACCCAGACTCCAGACGGACTTAATGGGGTACGGACTGTCCCATTTTCAGCCACGGGCCATCCATCTAGTGACAACGTATCCGTTTCTCCTGTCTTCAGATCGGTTCGAAGGATTCGCTGGTCATTCACCCAGTGAATAACATCACCACCCTTGTTGACATCGACTAAGTTTACTGAGCCGCTGTACTGGCTGTTATGTAGGGTGAAGATCGTATCGACACTTGCTTCGGATATCTCAATGATTCGTCGCCCGTATTCACTGAATATCATCCTGCCAGACAACTTTGAGTCTAAAGGAATACCGGAGGAGAATCGCCGTGAAACGGCTGAATCATAGCGAACTCTACCAGTATTGTCGAACCGAAACCAGCCGTGCCTGTCAACCCAGGCAATACCCCAGCTTCTGGTGCTTAATACATCAAACACCCGCGGATACTCTACCGGAAAGTTCAAGGGAACGGTCTCGTCTGTGTCCAGATAGATGCGGAGGTTCACACCAAGACCTGAAAAGATGATGCTTTTGCGTCCACCGGCTGATGATGCAGTAATCCATGGGACAAACCTTCCGACACTTGCGCACAGGTCCCTCGTGCCTACTATCACGCCGTCAACCATTCGAATCATCGCAAAGCGTCCCTCTTTCTGAACAAGAAGAGCAAGCGTATCATCATCGGGCCACACAGTTGCACCCATTATCGTAACATCATCGGTAGCAAAATAGAGCTTCTGCGCGGTGGAATCGCCTGGGCGCGTTCCAAACCGAACGACTCTCTGTGAATAGGAGCTCACACGGTCGTTATGTATTAGCATCGAACCGAATCCGACTTTGAGCATCGTCCCGTCTTGCAGGATCTCGTAGATGTACTGGCCCGTTCCGCGATCTGGTTGTCCGAATATGAATATCCGTCCACTGGCAGACACAACAAGATCGTTCACACTCGGCGATACCGTAGCCGAATCAAACACAAGATTCATCTCAGACCAGTTATCTCCGTTATCCGTGCTCTTGAACAACCCAGTGTATGATAGCGTCCAAAAGCTCTGTCCGAAGCCTGCGTATAGCACACCGTCAGGGCCAACAGCTATTGCAGGACTGCTAGAAGGCCGTGCACTAGGCGGCTGAATCGACTTCCACAGTCCCGATTGGATGTCACACCTGTATAGTCCGCCGGCGCCGGATGCAAAAACGTGCTTTCCGTCTACTGAAAGCTTTATCTGGCCAAGAGCATAGTTGTTGTTTTCGAATTGTACTACCGTATCGAACGGCAAAGAGCGGTACGTGTCGTCACCTCGAGCTACCAACAAGCATCGGCCTCCGATGGCACGAATATCTCCCCGCTCGTCATAGCTGTACACCGTTGTTGGAAGATTGACCGGTATCTCACCGGATGCCCATAGACGGGCGAACCCCACAAAGAGAAAGAAAACGATCACTCGGCTACGGTTGAAAGCGCCAGTCAGCACTCGGCCACTGTGTCTGCTACGTGCATGTTGCATGATGGCTACCTCCATTCCCATCCTGCACATGCAGGCTCGAATCTATCCAGGCAGCCGTCAGATGTGCACTTACTGTCGCTTGCGCAGCCTTGAGGGGTGAACTCAAACTTTGTTTTAACATACTCCACAACGATTGGTGAGTACACTGGATTTCTATTGTTCGTCCAGCCAGTAGGTTGACTCGACCTGCCCACGGCAAACGCGTGCACACAGTACTTGGGGCCACACGAGGTAAGACACCATTGTTCGAGATTGGTCTTATCCCAATAGAGACACGCTGGAAAGGAGAACACCCATTCGTGAAGCTGCCCTGTTGACTGGGGCAATCCCATTTTGCACGGGTTATTGCACATAAACCACTCGACGATACCCTGCAGAAGCTGCTGACGTAACGCCCTGTCCTCGAGAGGCTCTCCCCACTTAGCGTGTTCAAGGAGTTGTTCCTTTGACACTCGAATACAGGTGATTGCGGTTTCGCAGCGAGCGGCCACGTTGGTTGCAACATACTTTTCGCAGTCTACTTGACGAAGTCGGCAGCAGTAATGCACTTCGACCTTCACGATCTTACCGATGAGTGGTAGTTCAATGTCGAAATCCCGCTTATTACTTTCAGTCCATTCCTGCGGACAGTTCGTATACGGTGGGTTGGAATAGATGTCGGGACATTTATACGTGCATCGACAACTGGGAACCTGAGATGCTACCCCCCCCCCGCGGGTCCTTGGGCAACGAGCTCTACCAAACTGCCGGTCATGAGCATAATGCACATGAACAGCGCTAACGAACAGATGAATCGTCTCATCGAACGACCCTTTCGAAAATGTATGGAAACAGAGGCACCCGTAATGATGCCGTGGATGTCTGAAGTTCTATGTGCAGTTCTGTCGAGGACCTACGTAAACATAGAGATTACTAGGACAAGTCCAGTAGCATACAAACGGAATTTTGAGACAATAACTTGAGGGTGTCGAACCGAGCTAATTGTGGTGGGTTCATCAGCCAAATGGCTAGCTACATTTGATGATGAAGCCAGCTTTGAGTTTCGGCACGATCACCGCGTTGTTGGCAGCGAGATGCGTTGACTGGATGCGCTGATAGCATCCGCGGCGAGCATGTTCGATCACGATGGGAAGTAGCGCCGCGTAGAGCCCCTTCCCTCGATGTGCTGGATCGATCGCGGTATTGCGCATCAGAAGTGTATCGTGATCCGTTTGCTGGGCAAATGTCCAGCCGACAACGTCCTCTGCGCAATAGATGCCCCATTGGAATCGATCGGCTGTTGGGAATGCCGACCTGCGCGAAAAAATTCGTGCTCGTTCTTCCTCCGTTACACCGGCGTCAATGTCGTCGCGGGTGCTTGAGGTAGAGTATCGGGACTCGCGCTCGTTGTACAAAGCATAGAACTCTTCCAACGTCAGTTCGCGGAGCGAGTAACCAGTGATAAGGGGGCGTTGCATGGCTTTAAAACTACAACGCCGCAAAATCTTCGTGGTGCAACGAAACTATTTCGTGGTTATGCCGTCATTGTTGCTCCGTCTGGAAATGCACTCATCGCAAGAAGAAAGATCAATGGCCAACAGCGCCCCCGTAACACTCATCGTCGGAGCCACCTCGGGAACGGGGCTCATCACAGCACAGAAGCTCCTACAGCGCAACGAGCCTGTTCGCGTGATCGGACGAAACAGGCTTAAAGCAGTCCAATTGTTTGGGACCAGCAACGCAGAAGTCATCATCTGCGATATCACAAAACCCTCACCGGAGCTTACTCGCGCCTTTGAGGGCGTACAGCGCGTGATCTACACAGCAGCAGTTCCGCCGCGCCGGGCTAACGAGGAAGAGATCCGCCAGGTGGACTTTGAGGGACTGCAAAACGTCCTGGCAGCTGCGAAAGCGGTCGGGTTCAAGGGTCGTTTTGTGTATCTCACCACACTGGGCCTGACGCATAAGTCCCTGCTTATGACGGTGCTGGGCATGATCAAACCGGGCATCGTTCAATGGCGCATGGCAGCCATTGATGCATTACGCAGTAGCGGGCTAACGTACTCGATTGTGCGTGCCGGGTTGTTCACCAACTCGTCACCCGGTAAGAAGACAACCATCCTACTGAACGAAGACATCCCGATGAAGCTCTCAACGGCCATCAGTCGCAAAGACACGTCAGATGTGCTGATCGCGGAATCAAAGAAAACCGATAGCACCAGCTCAGATGTGTGTGCCTTGTGGGGAAAAGCCGCGTCGTAAGAGTCTCCGTCATCGGTCATTCGTCATCGGTCATTATAGACCCCTGCTTTCGCAGGGATGACAACCTCACACCCCAAAACCTGAAACCTCACACCTGAAACCCGCGCGCAGCGCCTACCACACCACCTGGTACTGCATCACCACCTGCGTGCGGCGCGGACCATCGACGAGTTCGCCGAAGGGTGATTCGACGGTGGAGATTCCATACGTTGGGCGGTTCTGAATATCAAGCGTGAGGCGACTGCGAACACCATCAAGCAGCAACGAGCAACCAATGTTGTATACGTCGGTCCGTCGTCCGTCAAGGCGCTGATACCAGGCCTGTGTTGTGCTGACGTAGGGCATCAGACCGTTTGGTCCCAGTACCTTTGGGAAGTACACACCCAGATGTGAGTACACTACCGTGCCGGTGCCGAACATGGGGAAGGCGTTACCAAACGATGGACCGAAGCTGGCAAGGGGCTTTACCACCGTGCTATCTAGGCCGGTCTGATTGGCTGTGCCCGGATTCATCACGCCGTTGTAGCGCAGGTAGTTCCGTCCGTAGTTATTGCTGAACACACCCGCATAGGCACTAAATGTGGTGCCGTTGCCGTTGATCGGTGCGTCGTACATGGACTCCACTGCCATCAGCGTCATGTCTTCGTAAAGTGTATCGCCCCCTACCGCACGCCACATCGCACGGGGCTGGTGCATGATGCCGGCTGCGATGTTGAAGATGTTACGCTGACCATAATACGTGCCGGCCATGTTCGATACCTGATGGGGCTCGTGATCTCGAAACTGCCAGATCACATAGGCCTGCTGCTGCAGACTATGGCCGACCTGGGCGAAATTGGCCGACGAGCCAAGGGGCAGTTGGGGGTTGCCGTTGGTGGTGATGGGAAACGGATCCGACAGGGCAACACGATAGTCGATCGGACCGATCTGTCCGCGCGCGGTCAGGCTGAGCTTCCGGCCGAAGATGTCGATCTGCTCTACGGTTGCCTGACCGAACACCGGAATGTCAGCTGTGGGCATGGCGATCACGGCCGGCTGGGAATAGCGGCTCAGTCCATTGACGAAGGCAAGCCCGGCACCGAGCTTCAGCTCGTTGGCATCAAAGACCCGATACTCGGCAAACACGTCGTGGAAGAACGCCTGCACCTTGCGGTTGCCCGAGGAGGCAAAGTTGGTGTTCATGTTGTTGAAGCCATAGTGCAGGAAGAGCGTTGTGCGCTCATTCACTGTGCAGAAGGCCTGCACCCGGGCTCGTCGAATGCCGATGTCGAACGTGTTACCGACAGGCGCCCCCTGCTGCATTGTTAGCGGGTTGCTCTCGTTGTAGCGGGCCCAGAACTGACCGAATATCTGTAGCTTGACCGATCGCGTCGTGTCGGCCGCATCATCCGCTCTTGACGGCAAGGCCACAGTGA
>JBEIIK010000129.1:0-5812 GCA_040380835.1 Ignavibacteria bacterium
CCAAACCGATACCACTCCGAAACGATGAACATCACACGGGCATTTTCTGATCCGGCGCTGATCTCCGGCATGACGCTGGTTGACACGCATGACCTTCCGTGGCCGGGGGCGACGTTCTCAGCCAGCGAATCGGCCGCGGCAGGTCACGTCGAGCGCTCCTACGAACTGCTTGCCGCTTCGCTGAACGTGCCGCGACGGCAGATCGTGACTGTTCATCAGGTGCATGGCCGTGAGGTTGTCTGCGTTGACGACTCCGAATCCACGGAATCCGTGCGCACCTTGCGGGCCGATGCACTCATCACCTCGCATCGTGGCCTCGTACTTGGCGTAAAGCTGGCCGATTGTTGCGGCGTTCTGGTGCACGATCCCGTTCGACACGTCGTTGCTGCCATTCACAGCGGATGGCGTGGCACAGCCTGCGGTATTGCCGCCCATGCTGTTGAGCAGCTTACGAAACGATTCGCAAGCGACCCGGCGGAGCTGATCGCATGGCTCTCGCCATGCGCATCGGGCAGCGTGTATGAGGTCGGCCGCGACGTTCATGGCGCGTTGGGCGCGTACTGCCAGCCCCTTGGCGAAGGAAAGTGGCTCTACGACAACCACCGGGCGATCGCAGATCAACTCAATGGGGCAGGCCTTCGGGAACACAATATCGATGTCGATTCCGCATGCACCATCACCGAACTGCGGTATCACTCGTTTCGACGAGACAGGGGGCGTTCCGGACGGATGCTGGCCTTCATCGGGATGCGTGAAAAACCGTAGTTTTGCAGCACATTTTCCACCCCTGAAAGTCATTCGACCATGATGTCGATGAACAGTGCATACGTTGACGAGCTCTACTTCGAGTATCTCAGAGACCCTTCGTCCGTATCGCCCGAGTGGCAGGCATACTTTGCCAGCTACACGCCCGAAGCGCCCACCCCTGCCCTGGCAACCAACGGAACGGCGGCTCCAAAGCCCGCCGCTCTGGGTTCGACTCCGAGTGCAGCTCCGGCCGCACCAGCTATCTCGGCCAATGGTACACGCCTGCCGGCCATGGCGGCCGGCGATGCGATCGTTCCGCTGTCGTCAATTGGCGGAAAGATCGCCCAGAACATGGAGGCCTCGCTCAACGTGCCAACGGCTACGAGCGTGCGAAACATCCCGGTCAAGGCCCTCGAAGAGAACCGCCGCATTGCCAATACCTTTCTTGCCAGGAAGCGTCGCAACAAGCTCTCCTTTACGCACATCCTCGGCTGGGCTATCGTGCGCGCGGCCGAGAAGTATTCGAACATGAAGAACTCCTACGGCGTGCAGGACGGAATACCCGTTCGCATCGAGCGTGGGGGAGTGAACCTTGGCCTGGCCGTTGACACCACGCGCAAGGACGGTTCGCGGATCCTGCTGGTTCCGAGCATCAAGAACGCCGAGCGCCTCAGCTTCGAAGAATACGCCGCCGCCTATGATGATCTCATCAAGCGTGCGCGCACCAATAAGCTCACGCCCGAAGAACTCTCCGGGGCCAACATCACGCTCACCAATCCGGGTGGTATCGGCACAGTGATGTCCGTGCCGCGCCTGATGGAGGGTCAGGGCACCATCGTTGCCGCCGGAGCCATTGAGTACCCGGCCGAGTTCCAGGCCATGATGCCCGACGTGCTCTCCACGCTGGCCATTTCCAAGGTCGTCACTATCACATCCACCTACGACCACCGTGTGATCCAGGGTGCCGAGTCGGGCGAGTTTCTGCAGTACATCCACCAGCTTCTTCTGGGCGAGCACCGCTTCTATGAGCAGATCTTCGCAGCCATCAACATCCCGTTCGAGCCGATGCGCTGGATGCATGAGAAGGGGGCTAGCCCCTTTGCCCAGCCCGATACGCCGGAGGAGATCGATAAGGAAGGGCGTGTTGTTCAGCTCATCAACGCCTACCGCGTGCGGGGTCATCTGCTGGCAGATGTGAATCCCCTTGGACTCGAGGCGTACTACTATCCGGAGCTCGATCCGGGGTATTACAACTTCACGATCTGGGATCTCGACCGCGAGTTTGACACCGGCGGGTTAGGGGGCGTAAAGCGCGCCACGCTGCGCGATATCATCGACATGCTACGTGATACGTACTGCGATCACATCGGCATCGAGTATATGTACATTCAGGATCCGGAGCAGAAGAACTGGATCCGCGGGTACGTTGAAACAACGCATCTCAAGACAAAGCTCTCGGCAGAACAGAAGCTTGATACATATCGTAAGCTCGTGCGTGCCGAAACGCTAGAGAACTTCCTGCACACCAAGTTCCTCGGTGCCAAGCGATTCTCTCTTGAAGGGGGCGAAAGTGCCCTGATCATTCTCGACCAGATGCTGGCCGATGGCGCGCGCGCCGGACTGGCCGCATCGGTGCTTGGCATGGCCCACCGAGGACGTCTCAACGTGCTGGCCAACATGATGGGCAAACCCCTTGAGAAGATCTTCAACGAGTTCGAGGGAAAGATCGATCCGGATTCCTACCAGGGGTCGGGCGACGTCAAGTACCACCTCGGCGCCAAGGGCACGTATCATGCAAACGACGGGTCGACGCTTTCACTTGTCCTTGCGCCCAACCCGAGTCACCTCGAAGCCGTGAACCCCGTTGTCGAGGGAATGGCCCGAGCGCTTGATGACGAGATTGGCGACGAGACGTATCGCCGCGTGATGCCGATCCTCATCCATGGTGACGCGGCGTTTGCCGGCCAGGGCGTTGTTCCCGAGACCCTGAACATGGCACGTCTGCGTGGCTATGCCACGGGCGGCACCATGCATATTGTGATCAACAACCAGATCGGGTTTACGACCTCGCCCGAGGACTCGCGCTCATCGCCGTATTGCACTGGGGTGGCAAAGCTCCTGCAGGTACCGATCCTGCATGTGGACGGAAGCGACCCGGAGGCCTGCCGCGCGGCGGCGGTCTTTGCCTCGGCATACCGCGAGCGGTTCGGCGACGACGTTGTGATCGACATGCTGTGCTATCGCAAGTATGGCCATAACGAGCAGGACGATCCGACGGCTACGCAGCCGCTGCTGTACAAAAAGATCAAGAGCATCTCCACGGTCCGTAAGGTCTATGAGGAGCGTCTGACCATCGAGGGTGTTGCCGATGCCAACGGGCTGGCGGCAATCGCCGCTGAGGAGCTTGCGCTCCTTAACGCCGCCTACGACAACCGAGCCAGTGCGCTTCCTGCGCCTGCCGTGCATGAGCATGTTGACATGTTCGGCGGAGTTGCCACCGGCGTTGCGCACGACCAGCTGGCATCGATCGCCGAGGTGATCTGTTCGGTTCCGGAGGGCTACAACATTCATGCGAAGGTCAAGGCCGAGGCCGACAAGCGCAAGGTGTCCTTCGATCAGGGGCACGTGCAATGGGGCATGGCCGAGGCTCTGGCCTTTGGTTCGCTGCTGAAGGAAGGTCATGTTGTGCGCATCACGGGTCAGGACTCCGGACGTGGCACCTTCAACCACCGTCAGGCTGTGCACCGTGACAGCGTCACCGAGGAACGTCATGTTCCGCTCAACGAGCTTGGTGCAGCGCAGAAACTGCACATCTATGATTCGCCCCTTTCCGAGTATGCCGTGCTTGGTTACGAATACGGCTACAGCACTATTGCCAAGAACGGACTGACGATATGGGAGGCGCAGTTTGGCGACTTTGCCAACGGCGCGCAGATCGTGTTCGATCAGTTCATTTCGAGTGCCGAGGAAAAGTGGCAGCAGCGCAGTAACGTTACCGTGCTGCTTCCGCACGGCTATGACGGTCAGGGTCCGGAGCACTCGAGCGCGCGACTCGAACGATTCCTGCAGCTGTGTGCTCAGGACAACATGATTGTCTGCAACTTCACTTCACCGGCCAACTACTTCCATGCCCTCAGACGTCAGGTCAAGGCCTCATGGCGCAAGCCCCTTATCGTCATGACGCCGAAGGGCTACCTGCGCATCTTCCAGTCGGACGTTGATGAACTTGTCAGCGGCGGGTACCAGGAGATCATCGACGACGCTACCATCGCGGACGCATCATCTGTTAGCCGCGTGGTGATCACCACAGGCAAGATCCACAACGAGCTTGCCAAGCGTCGTGCCGAGCTCAGCCGCAGCGATGTGGCGCTCGTGCGCCTTGAGCAGATCCATCCGTTCCACTCGCAGAAGATGGCCTCCGTGCTTGCCCACTACGGCAACGCGACCAATGTTGTGTGGTGTCAGGAAGAACCCAAGAACATGGGCGCCTGGACCTTCGTCCAGCCCCACCTTCTGGACGCGCTCGGTGCAAACCAGCGCCTTCGATACGCCGGCCGTGATGCCGCTGCCAGCCCCGCCACCGGCTCTGCCAAAAAGCACGAGATCGAGCAGGCGGCGGTGATAGCATCGGCAGTCGAGTGATGTGAGTTCTCAAGAATCCTTTGTCACAAAATTGGAAAGCTTCCTATGAAAAGAGCAATGTTGGTCCTGCTAATCGGACTCACCATGACTGCCTGCAATCGACAGATCAACGACAGGCAAGCCTCCAAAACACAATCTGTTCTGCACAAATACAAGGACTCGGTGACGGACTTTGGAATTGTTGCTTTGGTCGACAATGGAAAATATCTAGACACGGCTTCGTTGGGCTACTCCTTCGGTAAGAACGCTATATCCACAAAGAACCGATTTTGTATCGGTAGCTGCACCAAAATGTTTACAGCTGTTGCTGTATTGAAGCTGCAAGAAATGGGACTGTTGAATGTGAATGACAGTGTTTGTAAGTATCTGCCAAAGCACAAGTTTATTGACAGTACCATAACAACAATGCAACTGCTAAATCACACTAGCGGTCTGACTGAATATCTGAAAAATGGATTTCACAATGAACCTTTCTTGAACCCGCAAGGTGACTTTTCAGATAAGGTTTTGTTTTCCAGGATTGACACCATTGACTTTAAAAATGGAAGTAGATATGAATACCGCAACACGAACTATTTCTTGCTAACGAAAATCATTGAAATGGTGACGGACAAGTCTTGGGAAGCAAACATCGAGGAATTGATCATCAAGCCACTGAATCTGAGAAACACTTTCCCGTATTATTCAACTACAATCCGCATGCTAGCTCACCCAATTGTTGATGGACAGGACCTAAACTCGACACCAAAACTTGCGTGTAATAAGTTGGCTCAAGGTGCAGGGAATATTGTTACCGACTTGTTAGACTTAAACTCCTTCATCCGAGCGTTGTTGATTGACAAGACACTATTGCACAAAAACAGTCTTGCCCAAATGACAAGAATGTATTCGTACAGACACACAAAAGTAGGCCTTGGATTGTTTCAAGAAATATGCGGCAGCAGAGTATTGTTAGGTCATACAGGAAGGCAGATAAGCTATATATCGTATGCATTTGTAGATCCGAAAACAGGCGAGAGCATAATAGTACTAAATAACAATGCAAAAGACCATATAATTGATAAAGTGTTTCATAGGCTATGTAAGTATTAGATCAAATGCTTCTTTCTGTTTCCTTTTCCTAGTTGAAATATGCGAGGATATCGTTAACGATTGATGTCCGCAAATACGTTTGTTGACTTCTTGTAGCGGCATTCGTTGCAATCTGGGCAATCGTGTGAGTCCGATCATGTCGGCTCGGTACGGTCGGTGGTGCGCGATGCAGTAGTTAGCGTCGACCCCCCGTCCGGCGAACCGTCCTGGCGCAAGGTGCCGCAGGTCGTGGCGATGTATGACTACGAGCCCTATGGCTCGCCACGCACGGGACGCAGCATCAGTACCCTGCAGAATGCCTACCGCTACCGCTGGCAGGGTATGCGCCCGA
>JBEIIK010000130.1:0-5802 GCA_040380835.1 Ignavibacteria bacterium
CTCCGCTGCGCTTCGCGAGACGCTCCGCTGCGCTTCGCGAGACGCTTCGCGAGAGAACCCCAAACCTCAAACCTCAAAACTCACACCTGAAACTTGCGCGAGACGCTTCGCGAGAGAACCCCAAACCTCAAACCTCAAAACTCACACCTGAAACTTGCGCGAGACGCTTCGCGAGAGAACCCCAAACATCACACCTCACACCTCACACCTCACACCTCACACCTCACACCTCACACCTCACACCTGCGCGAAGCGCCTGCGTCACGTTTCACCTGCAATTTCGCACGAAGAATCTCCGGGGGGGGGCTTGCCCCTATTACGAATCACATTCGTTCAGAGGTTCTTCATGCGATCCAGGGTCAGAATCATTCCATGGCTCGAGGGGAGGTGCTCGTTCTATGCCATTGAACGCGATGGCGTGTGCCTGCCGGAACTGTTTATCGAGGGGCTTGCGAGCTCGCACCCGGATCATGCAGAAGCGCTTTGGAACATTCTTCACGCGATATCACGAGCCGTGCTGATACGACCGCAACTGCTGCGTCCTGAGAGACCAGAGCTTGGTGTATTTGCCTTGTACAATCACAAGGAAATCGGCCGGATAGCGTACAATCCGAGTCGATTACTATGTTCGTACGCAGGAGATAGCAATAGGATCATGCTGGTAAGTTCGGGATTCATCAAGTCGAAGGACGAATCGATACAACGCAACGTCAATGCTAACAACCAGGCTGAGTTCCTCAGCATCATCTTGAAGCAGCTGAATTCACGAATCTCCCATGGCGAGGTCCTTGTGGTGGGTTCGGAGCTGATCCCAACACATATGGACTCTTTAGACTTTTAAGGGCATCTGCTATGCTGAGCATCAAAGAACGTATTGCACAAACTCCCGTCGAACGGCGCACCATGTACGAATGGCAGTTTGGTCTTGCCCAGCGCCTCTGCCAGATCATGGAAGGGGCTAACCTTACCCAACCCGAGTTTGCCAAACTGGTCGGGATCACCGAAGAAGAACTCGATGATCTTCTCCACTTCAGTGCAGACCCTCCCCTGAGTCTGATGGCCCGCATCCAGGCCCACTCCAAGGCAGACCTGCTGACATGGGTGAATACGGACTAGGTGTAGCTACGGAATTACGGAATTACGGAATTACGGAATTACGGAATTACGGAATTACGGAATTACGGAATTACGGGGATGACACACCTCACACCTCAAACCTTCGTACATTGTCCGTACAAAGTACAAACAGATGGTTGTAACCATGCCTGCTACTGAACGATTCGCCCTGCGAATGGATGAATCCGAAAAGAAGAAGATCGCGCGTATTTCCAAAAAGCTCAAGGTGTCGAACTCGGAGTTTGTAAAGCGAGCCATCGACTATTACATCAGGTACCTGAATGTGCTCGAGTCGGAGACCATAACGCTAACGCGCGAAGAATTCTCAGTTCTTCGAGTACTTCTGAACTCTGACGAAGAGCCCAATCAACGGCTGCTTGCAGCAGCAAAGTCGTATCGTGAGTTTGAACTTCGAAGAGCGAATGGGAGTAGTGAGTGATAACAACTGCATTTGATTCGGGAGTGCACGATCGCACCTCGTTCGATTGCGGTGTCGAAAGCATTAATACGTTTCTGAGAAATCAGGCGACGCAGTGGTCTCGTAAAGGACTGTCGTCATGTTGGGTTTTAGAGTCGGACGATCATCGAAGAATCATTGGTTTCTACACGTTAAGTGCTGCGGCACTGTCATACCATGAGGTTGCCGAATCAGGAGTGCGGCAGCTACCAACATCCATCCAGACTCCTGCACTTCGAATCGGCAGTCTTGGAGTGTGCCGATACCATCAGGGGAAGAGCCTCGGCACACACCTCCTGATGGATGCTCTCGCACGATCACTCCTTTTTGACGCAGCATGGGCGGTTGTCATCGTTGAAGCGCTTGATGACCGTGCGGCCAAATGGTACATGCGCTTTGGTTTTAAGCCAATGGATTCGGAGTGCCGCCGGCTAGTTCTACCCCGCAAAACAGCCGAAAAATGCTTGAAGGGCTAGCTTCGCGATAGAACCTCAAACCCCAAACCCCACACCTAAAACCTGCGCGTAGCGCAGCGGCAGCGTCATCCTGAGCCGCGTAGCGGCGAAGGATCCATGTGTTTGAAGATGGATTCCCGCTTTCGCGAGAATGACGCTAGCAGCTAAAACCCAAAACCCAAAACCCAAAACCTTTCCGATATTTGACCTGCCGCCATCGGGGGGAACCGAGCAGGGGCAGAGCAGTATGGAGGAACCAGTCATGAAACCCAGTATCAGCGTGGTCGTGCCCGTGATGAACGAGCAGGACAACGTTGGCCCCCTGCATGAAGAGATTCTGCAGGTGTGCCGACGTGAGGGCTATACCTTCGAGATCATCTTCGTAGATGACGGCTCATCAGACCGGACCGTCGAGGTCCTCGGTGCGCTCTCGCCGGTAACGGTTATCGAGTTGCGTCGCAACTTCGGTCAGACGGCGGCTATGGATGCGGGGATCAAGGCGGCCAGACACGAGTTAGTGGTAACGATGGACGGGGACCGGCAGAACGACCCGAACGATATCCCGAAGCTGATCGAGCACCTCTATGCGAACCGCCTTGACGTGGTAAGTGGCTGGCGCAAGGACCGCAAGGATCCGTTTGCGAAGAACTTTGTGAGTCGTGGGGCAAACATGCTGCGAAAGTTCCTGATCAACGACGGCATCCACGACAGCGGCTGCTCGCTGAAGGTGTACAGGCGCGATGCGTTTGAGGGGCTAACGCTGTACGGTGAAATGCACCGTTTCATTCCGGCCATCCTGAAGATCAAGGGCTACCGCGTGGGCGAGGCCGTGGTGAACCACCGCGCCCGCACGGCGGGGGAGACCAAGTACAACTACCGCCGCACGCTCAAGGGGCTCATCGACATGACGAGCGTCTGGTTCTGGAATAAGTATGCCGTTCGCCCCCTGCACCTTCTTGGCGGCATCGGGCTGCTGTTCATGCTGCTGGGCGTTCTCGCCGGCTTTGGTGCCGTCCGAGAAGTTGTCAACGGTAAGGCAGTGAACGACTCCGGCTGGGCCCTGCTGACGATGTTCCTGTTCCTGTCGGGTCTGCAGCTGTTTGTGGCAGGCCTACTCTCGGATATCGCCATCAAGACGTATTTCGGCACTACGAAGGACGTTAGCTACAGCGTGTCGAAGACATTCGTAAATGCCTGATTTACTACTTCTAGGACGTGGGCTTTCGACCCCAGGCCTCCAATGACAGACTCAGGTAACTTGGAGGCAGCCACTGATAAATACGACTGATGGTCCGCTGAACCAGGTTTGGTTCGATGATATCGTAGTCTCTAAGCATCGTCGATTCGACGTTCCCCGTTTCGGAAAAATCAGGCCACGAGGCTCCATCGACTTGTTTAAGTCCACGCACCTTGTCAATGAGTCCCCAGATACCGAGTCCATAACCGTAGATCTTTACCGGGTCGATGTTGCAGGTCTTGAAGAGAAGCGCAAGTGATTTCTTTTCGTAATGATTGACATGTCCTAGGCCATTACGATAAAAATTCTTGAATCGTTGAATGGAAAGTGTATCGAAGTTCGGCACTCCCGAGATGATGAAAAGACCGCCTGGCTTGAGATACTGCGTCAGATTGTCGGTGATCCCAACCGGATCCATCAGGTGTTCGTAGGTGGCATGGGAAACGATCACATCAAACGACTCTTTTTCAAATGCACATGAAGCCAGATCCTGGCAAAAGATCTCGAGGTTGAACATGTCTCGAGCCATCTCCGCGTAGGGAGAAAAGTCGACGCCCACAACATCATGTCCGCGTTTGCGCGCTCTGCGCATGAACATTCCGGTGCCGCAACCAAAATCAAGAATGCGCAACTTCCCGGGTGAACTCAAGCGTTCCATAGTCTTTACGGAGTCGTCGTAGAACGCCATTGTGTAGATCGGTTCATTCGCGTAGTAGGCATACAGCATCCAGGGCTTGTATTCGTTGATCTCCTCACCATAATCCGCATCGATGTCAACAAAGACGAATTGGCATCTCTGGCATCGGACAACGTCAAAACCATCAACTGTGCTGTAAAGGTCTGCCTGGTTGGTGCGACAGACGGGACATGATCTGGATTTTGTCTGCATGGAAGAGGGAGGATCTTTGGCGAACGGAACGAATAATGCCTCGAATATAGGCCGAAGATTGCCGTGTCGTATTTTCACAGACAATGAATCCGCTCTCGATACTCCAGCATCAGAACACGCTGCTCAGTAAGAATCTCCAGAGGTTCACCCTCCCATGTGCGGCATAGCAGGATTTTTTGGTAGGGGCGAGGCAGGTACGCTCAAGCGGATGACCGACAGTATTGCCTGGCGGGGTCCGGACGCTGACGGCTTCCATGTGGAGGCCGATGCCGGCGTGTACCTAGGTCACCGCCGCCTTTCCATCCTCGACATTGCCGGGGGCGTGCAGCCCATGCACGACCACTCGCATCGGTATGTGATCACCTTCAACGGCGAGATATACAACCACCGAGAGATCCGCACGGAGCTGGAACAGCGGGGTCATCACTTTACCACCGCCGACTCCGACACCGAAACCCTGCTCGAGGCCTACAAGGCCTGGGGCGCGGACATGCTTCATAAGCTCAACGGGATGTTCGCCTTCTGTCTGTATGATTCCGAGCGGCGGCAGGCCTTCATCGCCCGCGACCGGTTCGGCAAGAAGCCGCTGTTCTATACACGTCAGAACGAAACCTTCGCCTTTGCCAGCGAGCTCACGGCGCTGCGCCGGCACGAGCACCTGCGCATGGATACCTCGCGCACGGCCCTGAAGAAGTACTTTGCCTACGGATACATCCCCGCCCCCTCATCGATGTTTGAAAGGGTGTATAAGCTGCCGGGCGGACACTTCATGCTGCTCGACTGCACAACGCTGTCGCACTCGGTGCACCAGTGGTGGCGCTTTGAGATCGACCCGTACGAGCATGTGCCACACAACGCCGAAGAGGTATGGGGCGAGCAGCTCATCGAACTTCTCACGGCGGCCATCAAGCGTCGTATGATCGCCGACGTTCCGCTGGGCTTCTTCCTTAGTGGCGGCATCGACTCGTCGGCCCTGGTGGCCCTGGCTTCCACGCTCATCGACGGATCGAAGATCAACACCTTCTCCATCGGCTTTACCGAGGCCAGTTTCGATGAGTCGGCCTATTCGACACTCATCGCCGAGAAGTTCGGCACCAACCACACACGTCGGGTGCTGGATCTCGACACCGCCCTGGATCTTCTGCCGACCATTTTGGGCAGGCTGGACGAGCCCATGGGCGATTCGTCGCTGTTGCCGACGTACCTTCTGTGCCGCGAAACCCGCAAATACGTCACCGTGGCCCTTGGCGGAGACGGGGCTGATGAACTCTTCTGCGGCTACGATCCGTTCAAAGCGATGGGTCCGGCCCGCCTGTACAACTCCGTGATGCCTCGCGCCGTGCACACGCTGGTGGAGTCGCTTGTACGGCGCTTGCCTGTATCGCACCGGAACATGTCGCTCGACTTCAAGCTCAAGCGCACGTTGCGGGGTCTGGGCTACCAGCCCTCGCTCTGGAACGCCGTCTGGATGGGACCGCTGGCCCCCTCCGATATCGAGGATCTCTTTGCCGAACCTGTTGCGCTTGACGATCTCTACAGCGAGGCCATTGCCGCCTGGGAAGGATGCCGGTCCGACAACTATCTCGACCGTGCGACCGAGTTCTACGTGAAGCTCTATCTGCAGGACGTTATCCTGGTGAAGGTAGAC